>CAYUKM010000054.1:0-17269 GCA_964445255.1 uncultured Acidimicrobiales bacterium | reverse complement strand
TCGCCGTCGAACCAACCTGGCTCGACGGCGAACCGCAACCAGCTGTGCGTGCCATCCCGTCGGTGGATCGTGACCCAGAGTCGATCGTGTTGCCCGGCTGGACGAGTGACGGACGCGTTTTGGCCGTGACCGATCGGAAGAACTGGTGGAACCTCGTCGCTGTCGACCTCGAGACCGGCGCTCAGGCTCCGGTCGTTGAGGGTGACTTTGAGATCGCCACCCCCGGTTGGGTCTTCGGTCTAAGCCGCTGGGTCGAGATCCCGACCGGGCTCGTCATCGTGGCTGGCACGGCCAACGGCGACACGATCGGATTCCCGAATGGCTTCGTCGAGGACCGGCACACATCCGTGAGTTCGATACGAGCATTGGGCGATGGGCGGGTGGCCTATGTCGGTGCCTCGTTCGCGGAAGAGCCTGCGGTCTGGGTGCACGACGGGGCGCAGGCAACGCGAATCTCCAAGCCTCGCGACCTAGGCCTACCCACTGAGTTGTTTCCTGACCCTGAACTCATCTCGTTCGATGTATCGGGCGTTGATTCCAGTCAGCCCCCGGGTACGACCGCTCACGCGTTGTTCTACGAGCCGGCACTTGCAGACGGGCAGACCCTCGACGGTCCACCGCCGCTCTTGGTCCTCGTTCACGGCGGACCCACGGCTGCGGCTCGGCGACAACTCAACCTGACGATCCGCTACTGGACCAGTCGAGGAATCGCTGTCGCCGACGTCGACTACCGGGGTTCAACCCTGTACGGACGCCTCTACCGGAACGAGCTGCGCAAGGCCTGGGGAGTCGCCGATGTCGTCGACTGCGTGGCCGCCGCCAAGTACCTGGCCGACCAGGGTCGGGTCGATCCGAGCAAACTCATCATCGAGGGCGGGTCCGCTGGAGGGCTTACGGTGTTGAACGCCCTGGCCCATCACGACGTGTTCTCTGGCGGCGTCAGTCGATACGGCGTAACCGACCTCCGGGCGCTCGCGACCGAGACCCACAAGTTCGAATCTCGCTACCTTGACCGCCTCATCGGTGACTGGCCCGAGGATGAGGCCATCTACATCGAACGATCACCCATCACCCACGTCGACAAGATCGCGTCGCCGATGCTGGTATTGCAGGGCACCGACGACAAGGTCGTCCCACCAAACCAAGCCGAGATGATCGTCGATGCGCTCAAGGCAAAGGGTGTCCCGGTGACCTATCACCTCTTCGAAGGCGAGGGCCATGGCTTTCGTCAATCCGACACGATCGTCGCCGTCCTTGAAGCGACCGAAACCTTCATCGCCTCCCTATAAAAGATTTGTACGTGATTTCAGACCTATACGGTCAGTTTTTACGTACAAATCTTGATTGGCCCAGCAGTTCGTCGTTGGGGGTCCAGCTTTTGGCTGATCGAGACGCTCGCATGGTGACGCTGATGCGTGGGGCGGCGTGCGCAGTCTTCGGGATGGCGTGTTCCCAGTGGTGTTGGGTCGCGCCGCCCATCACGAGCAGGTCGCCAGACTCGAGTGAGATCGACCAGCTATTGCCGCCCGACTGAGGTCGCATGCGAAACGTTCGAGGGCCGCCGAGGCTCACGATGGCGACGAGCGGATCGACCTCGGTGCGGCCGATTCGGTCGGCGTGCCAGGCCACGCTGTCGTTGCCGGTTTCGTAGTAGTTGCAGTGCAGTCCCAGAAAGTTCATTCCGTAATGCTGCGACAGCTCGCTGCGAATCTCGGAGATCGCGGTCGGGGTCGGTTGGTCGGGAAGCACTTCGGTGCTCGTGTGGCGCGGTTCGCTATGCCACTGGCCGTACATGAGTCGTTGGCCGCGGAACCAGTCCATCCGTTCTTCTAGGTCGGCCAACAACTGATCGGCGCCAGTGAGAAAGCCGGGAGCGTGGTCGACCCAGCAACACGGGTCCAGCTCGATCCGCTGCGGCGTCCACCCAGGCGTGACGGTGGGTTCGCCATGGCCAAACAACGTCATCGGATAGTGCAGCGCGGTCATGCAGCCACGATAGCAGATAGAAGAACAGGTGTTCGATTACCGACCAGCTGTAGGCAGCTCGACGAATTCGCCGGCGGCGAAGGTGTTGAGGTCGTTGGCTTGGGCTCGGGCCCAGCTGAGCGACCAGAGCGTGTCCTCGATCACGATGGTGCGCACGATCGGGTCCGAGCCCTGGTCGGGCCAGCACAGTTCGAGTTCTCCGTCGATACCGATGTCACCACTGTCGATCCAGTCCAGCCGTTCGCAGAACAATCCGACGGCTCCGCCTTGGCCTTCAGCGCAGGCCTGGGCTTGGCCGCCACCGAACTCCACCTCCATGCCGAAGTAGAAGAGCTCTTCGAATTCGTTGTTCCGGCCTTCGAACTGCTCGAAGAACCCGGCTTCGAGCACGGTGCAGTCGGTGGTGCCGATGGCTTGGCTCTCTTCAGGCACGTGGGTAATGCGTGCGGCTTCGGTCAGCGTGCCCGCTGCGGTGTCGACGTTGAAGGCGACCGCACCGAAGAAGTTGTCCCGGTAGTTCTGGACTGGAAGCACAGCGAGGTCCTCTTGTGGCCACCAGAGGAATGCTCGGTGATCCCATTGGGCGTCGGACCATGCGTCGTCGACGATCCAGTTGGCGACGTCGATCGGGTTCGAGAGGTCGCTCACATCGAACAGCGTCACCTTGGCGCCGATCTGGCGACCTTCCTCGGTAGCTTCCTGGCCGATGCCAATCACGTGGTCAGGGCCGACCGGGTGAAGCTGACCGGAGAAGCCGGTGATCTTCAGTTCGCCCAACACGGTTGGGTTGGCCGGATCGGAGAGGTCGACGGTGTAGAACGGGTCGGTCTGGCGGAAGGTGACCACATATGCGGTGTCGGCCACGAAACGCACGGCGAAGATCTGTTCGCCGCGGCCCATGTCGCCGACCTCGCCGAGCTGGCGAAGTTCGTTGCCGTCTACCTCGAAGGTGGTCACGAAGCTTTCGGAGTCTTCGTTTCCGGTCCAGATCGAGCCATCGGTTGTGGCAACCCGAAGCACGCCTTCGTATTCAGACATGGCGAACTGGTTCAGCAGATGTCCTCGAACGCTGCCCGAAGCGAGGTACTCCGGAGCGTCGTCACCGATCGAAAAGCCATGGAGCTGACTGGTGAAGCTCTCGTCAGCGAGGTCGCGAGCGTCGTCGGTCATTGCCGCCCAGTCGAACCACTGAGTGGTCGAGATCCACATGTTGGTGCTCGATGCGTACACGTTCTGGCCTTCGGCGAGGACCGACACCGCGTTGGGGGTGTCCAGTCCGTCGGTGGCGTCGAAGGTGAGAACCGAAAGCGACCCGAACCCGGCGAACTCGGTCGGGGCGTGCACTTGCTCGCAGCTCGAAAGTTGGCCGGAGGTGGTGTCGCCGTTGCGGGTGAGGGTGTAGTCGGGAAGCCAGTCCGAAATCTCGGTGTCGAGGACGATTTCCCGGTTGAACTCGGCTGCGCTGTCCTCGCCGCTGCGTCCTTGCGGGAACACAAAGCCCAGGTCGTGTTGGTCAGATTGCAGGGCCAGGCTGATCTGGCCGTCGATAAGGCGGGCGCTCAGGTAGCGGCCCTCGATGTCGAGTGTGCTCACCTGTTGCGGGTTGTCGAGGTCGCTCACGTCGAGTTCGATCACTTGGACCGTCGGTCCGAAGAAGGCTTCTTCTTCACTGAACTCTCCAGCGAAGTCGACTTCGGCGTCTTCCTCGAAGGATCGTTCGTCGATGAAGGTCTCGTTGTAACCGGTGCCAAAGAGATACACACTTTCGCCGAGGATCAGCATCTCTTGGATCTCGTAGTCGACGAAGGTGGACCCTCGGACGGCCGGACTGTCGGCGTCGGCTTCGACGATGGTGAAGGTGCCGTTGGTGAGCGTGAAGATTCGTCGGCCGTCGGTTTTGACGAAATCGGGTTCGTCGACGCCTTGCTCTTGGTTGTTCGTTCCGGAGAAATCCTCGCCTTCGACGAGCGCACTTTCTCCGCCGACACGCTGGGCCGAGGTGGACGTGTCCAAATCTCCGCTCGCAGGGGCAAAGTCGCCGTCTGATGCCGCCTCGTCTTCCATAGCGTCAGCGGTTTCTTCGGCTATCTCGCCCTCGAATCGGAAGAATCCGCCGCCGGTGTTGAAGCCGAACGCGCCAACGCGTTCTGCGCCCTCGGTTTGGAGGTGGGTGAGTAGGGCGTTGCACGAATCGAAGGTGGCGAGCCCGCTGGTGAGTTGAATGTCGAGGTCGTCGACGGTGACCGTCTCCACGGCCCCGGTAGGCGCGCCATCGGAGGGCGAGATGCTGGCGTCTTCGCCTGCGTCGCTTCCGCAGGCGGCGGCAAACAGGCCGAGCGCGAGCGCTCCGGCATGGAATCGTCTGCGTTGAGATAGGCGCGTTGTCGTCATGGGGGTCCTCACAATGTGCCGTGGTGTAACCATCGGTCGTATTGCTTCTACGCCTGAAGCAGCGTGGAAGTTCCCATCCCCCCAGATTAATTATGTCGATGCGTTTACGTCAGGGTCGTGACCTGTGCCCAAAGGTCAAATCCGACATCGTCGAGCGCTCTGGCCAATTGGGAGCGGACGTCGGTCAACGAGGAGATAGCAAAGCCGTCGCCATCGACGGTGCCCATGAGTCCGTTAGCGATCGTAGCCACGTAGTTTGGGTGGGGAGCGTTCGGTTGGGGAACCGTGTGTGCGGTGATGGTGAAGCTCGGTAGACCGCCGTCGTTGTCGCCGAGAAACAACACCCTGCCGTAGCGGCGCTCGTGGGCGTCTAGCCAGCCGACTGCTCGAGCCTGGTCGAGATCGAGAGCGACCGGGGCATCGAGTCCGTTCTCTTGAAAGAACACATCCTCGAACTGCTCGGCCGTGATCCGGTAGAGCCGCAGCGCCGTGTGAGCGTTGGTGGGAGCACTATCCAAAAAGGCAACACCGCCGCCGGCCCATGATGCCGACTCGCCACCGAATCGAAGCCGGTGCTCACAAAACCGAGTCTGCGAAGCCTGCGGAGGACTCGAGTCTCGAGCTCCTGGATGCGCATGGCTGCCTCCCGGGGGTGAGCCGCCTCGTAGATAGACGAGGAAGCGGTCGATCCACATATTCGAGCCGTAGGCGGCGTACCAAACGGTGTCGATGTCGTGGGCCATCCCCGTCGTCTACCGGCGTGGTCCGCGGGTACTGCGGCCGGTCCAACAACCCTTGTGCCAATGCCGTCGCAGGTCGACCGCCTCGGCCGGGATCGCAACGATGTGGCCGGTCCCCGGCGGGATATCTCGGTTGCAACCTGGGCAGGTGTAGCTCTTCGTCGCTTGATATGGCTGGATGAAACGGGTTTCCGCGTCATCCCAAAAGTCATGTTGAGCTCGCTTCGGCAACGGTTTGGTACCTCGGTAGTCGGCGATCCGCTTCCCTAAAGGCTAGGTCGTCTATTCGTCTTGAACTGACACGTCGACTGCGAGGGTTGCGCCCGGGGTGGTGTAGCCCGTGTCCTCGATCGATTCGAAGAATCGATCCAACTCCGAGTCTCTGGTGTTGTTGACGTATTCGATGTAGCGATCGGGGTGATGGCCGAGGTCGCTTCCAAGGCCGCCCGCGAACTCTCGGACTTCGTGGGCGAATGTATTGATCGACACCGACTCGTCGCCTTGCCCGACGTCGCGGTGGAATCGCTCGAGCGCGATCGCCTGGTCGCTCTCGTTCTGTAGGACGAGTACATCGATCGAGGTCGGAACGGCGGCTAGCTGCGGGACGGAGTCGTACGCAGCGGCGACCACGTGGGTCAGGTTGTATTGGCTGTTGAATTGTTCATCGGCGGCGATGTCGAGGACGGTGTCGGCGCCAAAGCTGTGACCGACGAGCATCACGTTCGAACGGGGTTCCACGCCCAGAACATCCAGGCCGGCGATCACCATCTGTGCGTAGCGGTTGTCGTCCACTGAGGCGGTCGGCGCCGAGTGGATTGCTACCTCATCGATATCTCGAACCGTTGCGTGGACCGGGTCGAAGCCGGGGGAGGGTTTCGACAGGTCGATCACGCCAGGCAGCAGGACCGAGTAGGTCGACACGCCATCGAGCACCCCATGATCGATGATCGCAAATTCGTCCCGGGCGATCGGTCCCTCCGGTGAGACATCTCGGAGCGCTTGGCTGATTACTCGACGGCCCCGATCGGCAGGACTCACGCCATCTCCGGCCGTGGTTGGCGACCTGACATCAACTGCCTCGGCGGCTTCGAACAGCGTGCGCGTTG
Organism: uncultured Acidimicrobiales bacterium; assembly: GCA_964445255.1. GTDB lineage: Bacteria > Actinomycetota > Acidimicrobiia > Acidimicrobiales > SHLQ01 > SHLQ01. The sequence continues at coordinate 11,046 of CAYUKM010000054.1, read as the reverse complement.
TAAAGGTTCCCCCAGGGTCGTTGCCAGGTCCTCGTGGGAACTCCTCGTCGTTGAAGGTTGCGTTGACGAGTAGTGGAGTAGCGAAGGCGACGAGGGTTTTCTGGAGGGTGTCGCCACTCCCTGAAAGGAATTTCAACAAGGTTGGGCTGATGCGACTGTTCCACAGTCGCTCCCAGTGGGGACGAATCGCTTCTGGGACTGCGCGTGATATCGGGAAGGTTGGCGTGGTGGTTTGCACGTCGTGGGACAGCGCCAGGTCGGCGTGCACCGCCCACGTGGCCCAGAACACCTCGCTGCTGATGGCGTCGCCCGAGTTGAGCGATTGGATCAGGTGATTGGCGAAGCTTGTCCGCGCCTCGACGTCCGTGCCCTCATTTCCGGCGGCGAGGATGATTCGAGCGACGTGATCACTGCGCGGCGCGGACTCGGCATGCAGCGCACGATGCGTCGGGTCTTCGGCGAGCAGATCAGAGATGAATCTGCGCGCAATCTCCGGATGTTCTTCGAGGTAGCTAACGACTGGGCCGAACATTCCTTCGCTACGTTGCAAGTCGAAGGGGTTCGCCGAAGTCTCGAACGGTTGATAACTGCGATCGGTTGCAAGCAGATGAGCTAACGAGAGCGCCGTGGCTGGGTTCGGATCCCCGTATGCCGGAATGCCAGCAGCAACGTAGAAGGGCAGGTCATCGTTCCACCATCCGTGATCCATCGCAATTGCGTACGCGGTCGCAAAGATCGGTCGGAGCTCCCGAGGAATCGTTCCCGTGGTGAAAACGCCCTCAGCACCGAATGCACCGCTCGTCGTCATGTCATCGACGGCTTCGATGAGTTCGTCGACCGATTCGGAGCGAGTCAACCGACGAGCGAACGAAAGAAACTCCCGGTAGGTGTCGTTCGCACACGTTGCCGAGAGGCAGAGGTTGGGGAGCGCATCGAGTCGCACAGCGAGTCCATCGAGGCGTTCGACAAGTTCGAGGAAGTCGCTCAGTTGGTCCGCATCCGATCTCAGCGACTCGCCGATTTCGGTCAGAGGAACCAATGGTGGCTGTCGGCCGAGTAAATTGGCGGCCTCAATGACGAGGTTTTCGAGCGTGCCGCCGCGGTCCATGAAAGCATCGGAGGCTTGTCTGTAGGAGGCGATGAGTTGGGTGGCTTCGGCCGGGACAATCCTCACCCGGCCGCCTTGCTTTGAACTCTCACTCATCGGTCCGCCTCTGATCAGCCTTTCACACACTTACCGCATATCAATTTATTTCGATGCTTTTCGGTCTAGCACGAAAATTCGGCGTGCGCGCAAGCTAGAGCTCGGCGTGTCCGTCGCTGAGGGTGTGGACCCGGCCGTGAGTAGGTGTCGGAGAGAGCTAGGCGGCGACGCGCTCGCGCTCTTCTTCGGCGACGGGGACCTCGTCGGTGTATTGCCAGCCGTCCTCGGTCTCGCCGACTACGTGACACTCGGTCGCTACCTGCCACAACGCCTTGTGGATCGGGGTGGGGTTGTAGCGGTAGAGGTGTGGGAACGCGGCCTTGATCGCAGCGGTTGCCTTGCGAGCGTTGTAGTGCGGGATCTTGTGATCGAGATGATGAGCTACGTGGGTGGTGCCGATGCGGTGATGCAGGAAGTCGACGATCGGACCGTAGGGGCGGTCGACCGAACAGAAGGCACCTCGAATGAACGACCAGTCGTCGTCGTAGTGCGGAGTCTCTTCATCGGTGTGTTGTAGCCAGGTGTAGGTCACAAGCCATGCGTTGGTCACGATGTAGGGCCCGCCGTACAGGGCGAGTACCAGCAATGGGCTCGTAGCGATAGCCCACCACACCAGGAGGCCCACCATGACGAGTACGCCAAGCGATGAGATGCGGACCTTGTTCTTCCAGCGGTCAGGAAACAGCGCGCCGCTGAACGGGCGGGACGGCCAGAAGTGGTTGGTCAGTCCTCGTTCAGCCCCGCCGGTTGCGCCGATGAGCAGATACAGCGGCCAACCGACGGCGAGTCGAGAAACGATCGTGAACGCACCATGTGTGCGGCGGCCGAAGGCCTTACGCATGCGGAGGGTGAATTGTCCCCGGGTCGTGTCGTTGCGCTTGGGTACGTGGGTCTCACCCTCGATGAGATGGTTTGTCTTGCCATGATGGACAGCGTGGCTTCGCTGCCAGGAGAAGTAGGGGACGAGCAAGGACGAGTGCAGAACGAAGCCAAGCGCATCTTGGGCGCGGGTGCCGTTCGCGAAGCCACGATGGCCACACTCGTGCGCCGCAACCCAGACGCCGGTGGCGACGGTGCCATTGACATAGGCATATGCGAGCCACACCGGAGCCCACGGCAAAGTGAGCGGTATGAACAGCCAGGCGAGAGCGCCGATACCGATCGTTAGGACAACCGACATGAGGGCGTACGGGAGCGACCGGCCAAACGAGCGCTGGAAGCACTCGGAAGGGATAGCCGCCTTCACCTCAGCCATGGTGGGAATGCTCGTCGCGGGAGCGCTGGGACTCGGCACCAAGAAAGGATGCCAGAAAGCTGGGGATTTTCACGGTTACTCGGCGGTTAATTGCAAGTTTTCGCCCACAAATCCCACCACTTTGGGTGTCACGGCCCTGGGGCAGGCCAGTGATCTGGCACGACGAACATCCGCTCGGTCTCAGTGCCGTCTTTCTCGCGAGCGCTGACCATGATCGGGTGTGCTGGGCCCTCAAAGTGCTGGTGGAGCCTGTCGAGCAAGATACCCGACTCGACGAGATCGACGCCGACTTCAGGTGCGAGCCAGTGCGGTTTTGGTGCGATCGCGAACAACCGATCCGGAGACCGCAGCCCGTCGGCTTCGCTAGCTCGGAGCCAGGATCCGCGCACGTGGTCTTGGGCCAGTCGAGTTGGAGTCGCGACGTCTGAGTCGCCATCGCGGTAGAAGATCATGCCTTTGAATAGCCCGTGGCGAGCGCCGATACCATCGATCCGACCCTCACTCGCGGAGAGTTGCTTCTCGAAGAGCTTTGTCGACTTGGCCTCAAAGTTGTCTCGAGTATTCGGGCCGGGGAACTCGCTCGGGCTCGTTCCTGGAGCGCACAGGAAGAACTTCACCGAGGCTTCGCAATGAACGAGGGTGTCGAACTCATCGCGAAAGAGGAAGTCGATTTCGCCGACGGTGATCTTGCCGTCCTTGAGTGGTAGCCCGGTTGCGACAACCTCGACCTCACGGATGTGACGCAGCCAGTAGTGAATGAGTTGTTCGAAGTACCGCCCGACCTGATGCCCTGGTTTCTGCTCGCTGAGGAAGGAGGCTAGATGCTCTTGGTCGATCTCGTCGACAGCGATCCCCGGCGTCGGAGCGACGTCAGCGCCGTTGACCAGCGACGGCGAGTTGACCGCCCAACAAAGGTCGAGCGTCGCCTGCATTGGTGCGTGGTCCATGCCGATCGCTAGCCGTTCGGCGCGAGGTGGAGGTCGCCGCGGGCTTCGGCGAGCAGGACCTGACGATGGCGTTCACGTAGGCGTGCAGCGCGATCTTCGGTGAGCTCGTCGATGCAGCTCTTGCAACTCACGCCTTCTTCGTACGCATCGCCGGCACGTTCGGTATGGCCCAACACGCGACGACATCCTCGACACAGCGTGTAGTCGCCGGGCTGAAGATCATGATCGACCGTTACCCGCTCGTCGAACACGAAGCACTCGCCCTTCCACATCGACTCGGCCGGATCGATGTCTTCGAGATATTGGAGAATCCCGCCCTTTAAGTGGAACACCTCATCGAAGCCCTGATCGAGCATGTAGGCCGAGGCCTTCTCGCAGCGGATACCGCCCGTGCAGAACATCGCAACCTTCGGGTGTTCGGCGGGGTCGAGGGTGGCTACGTAGTCGGCGAATTCGCCGAAGGTTTCGGTACCCGGGTCGACCGCATTCTCGAAGGACCCGAGCGCCACCTCTTCAACGTTGCGGGTGTCGATCACCAGCACGTCGGGTTCAGAGATGACCTCGTTCCAGTCGGTTGGGTCGACGTAGCTGCCGACTCGTTTGTTCGGGTCCACCGGTTGACCGAACGTCACGATCTCCTTTTTGAGACGGACCTTCATCCGGCGAAAGGGGAGACGCTTGCTGAGCGACTCCTTGACTTCGAGATCAACGAATCGTTCATCGGAGCGCAGCCAACCGAAGATCTCGTCGGTCGCTTCGCGAGATGCGGCGACCGTGCCGTTGATGCCTTCAGTCGCTAACAGGATCGAGCCTCGCATGCCCGCGTCCATGCAGCGGGCGAGTAGCTCATCGCGCACCGTTTCGAAGTCGGGCAACGCAACGAACTTATAGAACGCCGTGACGACGACGGGTTCGTCGGTCATCCGGGGGTCGGATTGTGGCAGCTCACTCACGACTTCCAGTGTGGCGGGTGTCTGCCGTCGTTGCGCATCCACCCGCCACCTCTGGGCGCTACTGGGAGATTTCGCTCGCTATGGCCTGGCAGTTGTCGAGAGCGGCGTCCACCGATTGGTTGCCAGCGATCGCTGCCGAGATCTCCTTCGTGCAGCGGGTTCCGATGTCTCGGAACTCCGGGACGGCCACGTATTGCACGCCGGGGAGGCCAGGGCGTGGTGTGGTCCCAGGGTTGAGCGGGTCGGCCACAAGGATCTGGGCCAGCACCTCACTGGAGAATGATTCCGTGGCTGCGATGTAGGCCGGATCGTTGTAGGTAGAGAAGCGAGTTCCCGGGGGAGCGGTCGCGTGACCGTCGTTCTCGCCGACGATCTTGATGTAGTCCGCGGAGCTCGCCCAACTAATGAACTCCCATGCAGCGTCGCTGAACTGTGCGTTCTCGGGGATTGCGAAGCCCCAGCTGAACAACCCGCCTCCAGGTAGCCCGCTTGGACCGGTTGGAGCCTGGGCGATGCGTAACCTGCCGGTGAGGCCTTCGTTCTCGAGGAAACCAGCGGCAACGGTTGGGCCGAACCACATGGCTGCGCCATCGGTCTGCATGAGTTCGAGGCACTTGAGATGGTTTTGCGGATTCGTCATGTCAAAAAGCCAAACGGGCGCCAGTTCTTTCGAACCGACGCCCGTTTCGGGTTACGCCGCCAACCGAGGTGTGTAGTGGGAACTGCTAGCTACGTGAGGATCTCGCAGTTCACGACATCGGCGTCGTCCTCGTCTTCGACACACGAGTCGAAGGCGCTGCCGCCGCCGTCAAGAGAGTCGGCACCTTCGCCGCCGTCGATGATGTCTGGGCGGGTTCCGCCGACGATGGTGTCGTCGCCGTCATCGCCGTTGAGGGTGTCGGCCTTTTGACCACCGTTGATGGCGTCGTTGCCGTCGCCACCGTTGATGGTGTCGGTGCCGTTGTTGCCACGAAGGTCATCGTTACCGCCACCGCCTTCGATGGTGTCCTTGCCGCGACCGCCGGAGACGAAGTCGTCGCCGCCCTGGCCGTAGACGGTGTCACGGCCTTGGCCGGCGTTGATCACGTCGTTGCCGTCACCAGCGAAGACAATGTCGGCACCGGTGCCAGCGTTGATGATGTCGTCGCCGCCTTCGCCGCAGATGACATCGGCGCCGCCGAGACCGTTGATGACATCGTCGCCATCGGTTCCGAGGATGACGTCAGCCTCGCTGGTTGGCACTTCGCCTAGTGCGAGGTTAACGGTGATGTCCTCGCCGCCGCAGCTACGAGCTGGGCCAGCGTAGATGGTGATTCGGGCGACGATTTCATCAGGTGCGATTGGCGAGTCGATGGTTGCGCCTGGGACGTTCTCGAGGTTGAGGTAGGCGCTTAGGTCGTCGTTGAGAAGCGAGATGCCGTCGTCGGTCTCGGTCTCGTCGGCCATGTTGCCGCCATCGATAACGAATGGAAGACCCATGGCGTCGTTCGCTTCGGTGCCAGCATCCAAGAGATCAGCTCCCGTGATTTCGATCACGATTGGCTCGATGAAGTTTCCAGCATCATCGAACAATCGGTGAGCGAGTGGATCCTCGTTTCCGAAGAACACATCGTTTGATGGAAGGATCATCGATGCGAATGACACGTACTGGTAGTTCTCCGGGTTGATCACGTCGATGGTGTGTTCACGGATAACTCCAGGCCCGATTGGGGCTGGTCCCGGATTGTCAGTCTGCAAGCGTCCTGGCTGTGCGAACTCTTCTTGGAGGATGGTGTTGCCACCGTTCTCCGCGATGTTCTCAAGGCCTGGGCTCGGTGCTTCGCCGATGTTGAACAGGTCGAAGTCACCGTTGTGGACACCTGCCCACACGTCGGTGAAGAAGAAGCCGCTTCCAGCTTCTTGGACGTTCTCGATTTGAACGAATACCTGCTCTTCGAGGACCTGCTCAACAACCTCAACGGTGATCGTGGCGACGAGTTCGTCAGCGTCGATCGGTGAGTCGATGGTTGCGCCTGGGACGTTCTCGAGGTTGAGGTAAGCGCTTAGGTCGTCGTTGAGAAGCGAGATGCCGTCGTCGGTCTCGGTCTCGTCGGCCATGTTGTTGCCGTCGATAACGAATGGAATGCCCATGGCGTCGTTCACTTCAGTGCCAGCGTCGAACAGGTCTGCGCCAGTGATCTCAATGGTGATTGGGCCGGACGGCGTGCCGTCATCTTCGAAGATTCGCCAAGCTTCGGGGTCTTCGTTTCCGAAGAACACATCGTTCGACGGAAGAATCATCGATGCGAACGAGAAGAAGGGGTAAGCGGCCGGGTTGATTACCTGGATGGTTTCAACACGAGTAGTTCCCGCACCGATCGGCGCTGGTCCTGGGTTGTCTGTTTGCAGGCGTCCCGGCTGGTCAAACTCGCCCTGGAGGATGGTGTTGCCACCGTTCTCCGCGATGTTCTCAAGACCTTCGGTCGGTGCTTCGCCGATGTTGAACAGGTCGAAGCCTCCGTCATGAAGACCTCCCCACACAGAAGTGAAGAAGAAGCCGCTTCCAGCTTCTTGATTGTTCTCGACAGTAATTACTACAAACGATTCGGTCGGAGCATCTTGAGCTCCGAGTTGAGATGGTGATCCCGCAAGCGTTGTTGCGAGCAAGGCAAGCGCAACAACTGCACGCCAGAGCCTCCTAGTCAGCATTCGCATATATCTTTCTCCATTAGTCAAGTCCCAGCCGGAATTCCGGCTGGGAGGCCCACTATTACCGCGCCCGTTCCTTCCTCGCCGTGTTAGACCACTTAAGTACTCATGAACGGAAGGTGAAGAAATCGACAGTGTCAGAGACGCGTACGAACGCGCCGTTGTGATTTGTCCATTGTTCCGGCGTCAGATCTGCCTTTGGTGAGCCCTGACGGAGGAGATGAAAACAATTGTTCACATCCGCGTTCACGGGTCACAGAGTGGTCAAGGTCTATGCGGTTGTGGTCGGCTTGAACGCTGGGCGTGTTTTCTCGAAGTCGCCGATCGTGTCGACGTTTTGCATGGTGAGGCCTATGTCGTCGAGGCCGTTTAAGAACCGGCGTTGCACCGAGTCGGACAGTTCGAACGAAACGTCGATGTCGAGTGCCGGTACTTCGAGCGTGCGGCGCTTCACATCGATGACGAGTTCGATGGTCGGGTCGGCCTGGACGGCAGCCATGAGCTGATCGCAGATCTCTGCGGTGGCCTCGACGGCAACGAGTCCGTTCTTGGTGGAGTTATTGCGAAAGATTGGGCCGAAACGGGGCGAGATAACCGCGTCGAAACCGTATTGCTGGATCGCCCACACGGCGTGCTCGCGGCTCGAGCCGGTGCCGAAATTGGGGCCGGCGACCAAGATATTGGCGCCAAGATATGCGTCTTGGTTCATGACGAAGTTCGGGTCGTCTCGCCACTCAGAGAAGAGCCCCTTGTCGAAGCCTGTGCGCTCGACACGCTTGAGCCAATCCGACGGAATGATCTGGTCGGTGTCGACGTCGCTTCGATCGAGGGGAACAGCGGTTCCTTGAACAATGTGAACTGGTTCCATTAGAGGTCCTCCGGTGTAGCAAAGGTGCCGGCGATCGCGGTTGCGGCTGCGACGGCGGGGGAGACCAAGTGGGTGCGGCCGCCTCGGCCTTGGCGTCCTTCGAAGTTGCGGTTGCTGGTGCTGGCGGAGCGTTCGCCTTCGGTGAGCTTGTCGGGGTTCATGGCCAGACACATCGAGCAGCCCGGTTCACGCCAGTCGAAGCCGGCGTCGATGAAGATCTTGTCGAGACCTTCTGCCTCGGCTTGTGCCTTCACTCGGCCCGAACCGGGGACGACGAGGGTGCGCATGCCGCTCTTGACCGTGCGGCCTTCGGCGACGGCTGCGGCCGCTCGGAGATCCTCGATGCGGCTGTTCGTGCAACTGCCGATGAACACGGTGTCGACGGCAACATCTCGCATCGGAATGCCAGCGGTGAGTCCCATGTACTCGAGCGCTCGGGTGGCGGCGTCACGCGCAACTCCGTCGGGGAACTGGTCGGGGGAGGGGACGTTGTCGGCTAGAGGAATTACCTGACCCGGGTTCGTGCCCCACGTGACATGCGGGGTGATCGTCGAGCCGTCGATGACGACCTCGCGGTCGAACACGGCGTCGTCGTCGGTCCGAAGTGTCCGCCAGTGCGCAACCGCCGCGTCCCAGTCGTCGCCCTTCGGGGCGTGGGGGAGACCTTTGAGGTATTCGAAGGTGGTGTCGTCCGGGGCGATCATTCCGGCCTTTGCGCCGAACTCGATCGACATGTTGCACACCGTCATGCGCCCTTCCATCGAGAGCGCCTCGATGACGGGCCCGCGAAACTCGGCGATCGCACCGATGCCGCCGCCGGTATCGCATTGGCGAAGAATGGCGAGCACAACGTCTTTGGCCGTCGAGCCGGCCGGCAGTTCGCCGTTGATGGTGATCGACATCGTCTCTTGTGCTGGCTGAAGCAAGGTCTGCGTAGCGAGAACGTGCTCGACCTCGCTTGTTCCGATACCGAACGCGAGCGCTCCGAAAGCACCGTGAGTGCTGGTGTGGCTGTCGCCGCAGACGATGGTCATGCCCGGCTGGGTGAGGCCCTGCTCTGGGCCAATGACGTGCACGATGCCTTGGTTAATATCGCCCATTGGATAGTGGGTGATCCCGAACTCCTCGGCGTTTACACGAAGGGTGTCGACCTGCTTCGCAGAGACCTCATCGGCGATTGGCTTATCGATGTCCTCGGTCGGAACGTTGTGATCCTCGGTGGCGATCGTGAGGTCTGGACGCCGCACCTCGCGGCCGTTTTGGCGAAGACCGTCGAAGGCCTGTGGTGAGGTCACTTCGTGGACGAGGTGGAGGTCGACGTATAGAAGGTCAGGCTGCCCATCTTCGCTGTGGACGACGTGTTCGTCCCAGACCTTCTGGCTCAGAGTTCTCGGTTGCTTGGTCACGTCTATCGAGGCTAGCTGCGAGCCTTTCGAGCGCCTCATTGCTTGGCAAGGCCGCGGCTCGGATCGTTCGCCGTGACCTCCTCGAGTTGTTAGCCCAAGCCGACCAGCGTCACCGGTACTTCGACCTCTTGGCCGCCGCGAAGAATCGTGAGCGTCACCTCTTCGCCAAGCGCGGAATCATAGGTAATTGAGAGGTTGAGGTCCTCTGCGCTGGTGACCTCCCGGCCATCGATTGCGACGATGATGTCGGGGTCGACCGGTACGCCAATGCCTTGAATCTGCTGGAATTCGGGAGTCACGAGGCCTGCCTCATCGGCTGGGCCACCCGGCAACACGTCCAGAACTACGACGCCCGAATCAGGAAGTCCTGCCTCAGCGCGAATAGGGGCGGGGAGTAGCGACAGGGTGCCAAGGTTTGCGCCGAAGACCGGGCGGGTGTCGCTGAGAGTCGAGACGCCTCCGAGCTCAAGGTTCGCGAGCGCTTCGGTCAAAAGGTTGGACGGCACGGCAAAGCCAATGCCTGCGAACGCACGTGCCTCCGGGTTGAAGATCGCCGTGTTGATTCCGATGAGTTCGCCCGACGAGTTGAACAGCGCGCCGCCCGAGTTTCCGGGGTTGATCGCCGCGTCGGTTTGGAACATGGGAACGCTGACCTCGCCTATCGAGGTGACGAGTCGGCCGATGGAGGAGATACTGCCCGAGGTGAGGGTGACTCCGAGGCCAAAGGGGTTGCCCATTGCAATCGTCTTCTGGCCCTTGACGACGAGGTCGGAGTCAGCGATCGGAACCGGCTCGAAGTTCGGCAAGGTAACGCCGTCTTGAGCTCGGAGGAGCGCGAGGTCGAACGATGGGTTCACGCCGACGACGTCGAGGCTGAAGGCGTCTTCCTCGTTTGATCCGAAGGTGGCGAAGATCGTCGAGTCGGAACGCAGCTGGCTCGTTCCCTCATCCAGTGCGGGCATTGCCACGTGAAAGTTGGTGACGATAAAGGGATTGCCATCGACCTCGATCAGTACACCGCTGCCGCTACTTCGCGAAGGTTGCGTCTGGAACTGGGGGAGCACGGTGTCGTCGGGAAGCAACGTGTCGGGCTGGGAGTCGTCGGCCCCAAGTGGCGCCATGGTTTGGCCGCCAACCGTGACCGATAGCGCTGTGGTCGAGTCGCCGAAGCGTTCAGCGATAGCAATCGTGTTGAGTTCATCAGCGGTCGGTCCGAACGCATCAGCAAAGTCAGATGGCGTTATGGGCGCAGCGCCACCATCGGAGTCGCTCGACTGAGCAGCATCGGCGCTGTCGTTTCCCGAGCACGCAGCAGCAACCAGTGCAAAGGCCGTCAATAGAACGGCCAAACGCCGTCGGAAGATTTTCATGGCGACACCTTACCTATCTCTAACCATTGGAAAGAGTGCAGCCCGCCTTGTTACTCAGCTGTTCGCTTGTCTTGCCAGCCGCCGAAGTGGAGGTTCGGTTTTCGGTGGCACCTTGCGCGGTGGGAGTTCCTCAAGGACCCGGTCGGTCGCCTCGGCGATGATCGCAACCGCCCGCTCGAACGCCTCTTCAGTATTCGCCGAAGTCTTCTGGACCCCGGTCACTTTCCGTACGTACTGACGCGCAGCCGCCGTGATCTCGTCGTCCGATGCTGCGGGCTCAAGTCCCCGCAAGGTAGTGATGTTCCTGCACATTGTTTTCCTGGCCTCTCGGTCTCGCCAGGCCGGTGTCGAGGGC
>CAYUKM010000053.1:0-17285 GCA_964445255.1 uncultured Acidimicrobiales bacterium | reverse complement strand
AAGGCACCTCAGTACTCGAAGCGCTAGGCCGATCAGCCCTACATGGCGCTGCGGTTTGGTACCGATGGCGTGCGCGCTGAGGCGCTCACGGTTCTAACAACTGCGTATGTTCGCGCTCTTGGAGCTGCGGCGGCAAGGGTCTTGGATGGCGAGAGTTTCCTCGTTGGCCGAGACACACGGGAGTCCGGTCCTGAACTGTTGGGCGCCTTCGCCCAAGGTTGTGAGTCGCAGGGTGTTTCGGTTATCGATCTAGGGATTGTGCCAACGCCTGCTGTTGCGCACATGAGCCGGCTGCAGGGTCAACCCGCGGCGATGCTTTCGGCATCACACAACCCGTGGCAAGACAACGGCGTAAAGCTCTTTTCGACTGGTGGTCGAAAGCTGAGCGATGATGATCAAGACGTTATCCAGAAGGTGCTCGATCAAAACCCTGAACTTGAGGCCCCCGGCGCGGCTGCAACGCTCACGGAGGGCTCGATCGACCCCTATGTAGATGGGGTTGTCGCGTCGATCGATGGTCGTTTCGACGGAGTTCGCGTCGCCATTGATTGTGCGAACGGCTCAGCGAGTGCAACTGCGGCGTCGATCTTTGGTCGGTTAGGGGCAGATGTTGTGAGTCTCGCCGATCAACCCGACGGGCGAAATATTAATGCTGGAGTGGGCTCTACACATCCAGAGTTCTTGCAGCAGGCGGTGGTGGAACACGGGGCTGCCGTAGGGTTCGCTTTCGACGGGGATGCTGATCGTGTCGCCGCGGTCGGCGCCGATGGCAACATCATCGATGGCGACCGCATTATCGCGATGACGGCGCTCGACCGTCGTGACTCGGGGCGCCTTGCCAACGACACTGTCGTGATCACGGTCATGGCCAACCTCGGCTTCCGGGTCGCTATGGAGGCCGAGAACATCGCGATGGTCGAAACCCCAGTGGGGGACCGCTACGTGCTGGAAGCTATCGATGTGGGTGGACACAGCCTCGGTGGCGAACAGTCAGGTCACGTCATACACCGAGACCTCGCCACCACCGGAGACGGTGTGCTGACCGCCGTGCAGTTGCTCGACGCGGCCGTTCGGCGTGGCGTCGACCTCGGTACGTGGGCCGCGGGCGTCATGACCCGCTATCCACAGATCCTCGAGAACGTCCGCATGGACCACAAGATCCCCGACCTCGTAGGCCGCCTCTCCCCAGCGATCGCAGCAGAGGAAGAGATTCTTGGGGCAGATGGTCGTGTGCTCATCCGTGAGTCCGGAACCGAACCTGTCGTGCGTGTAATGGTCGAAGCAGCCGATGAAACTCATGCGCGTACCTCGGTCGCTCGCCTTGTGGCAGCGGTCGAAGCCTTGGCGTAAGGGATCTTCTTTCACGTTCCGCTAAGCCAGGGCTGGAGCCGGAGAAGACTCTTAGGTATTTCGTCCTAGTCCTTAAGTCCGCTTTCGCCTGTCCGGACCACAATGTGAGGCGGGGTTTGCGCCCCAAAAGCGCCGGAAGTTTCTACAATCACAGCGGTTGTAAGTTTCGGCATGGTCGGGTTACGGCCCAACAAGGAGGCCCATTCGTATGTGTGGAATTATCGCAGTCGTTCGTCGCCGATCGGAACGTTCGGTACCAGAGAGCGCAGACCTACTAGCGCTGATCAACGGCACCACTGACGAACTCGAAGTTGTCGCTCTCGATGACGCGGTCGATCCACTCACGGCGGTAGGCGAACGGCTCCATGAGGCGGACCGCCTCCTACGTGGCACACCAGGCTTGCGGGCACTACTTGCCGACTCAGCCTTGGTCGATGCCATCGGCCAGGAGATGAGAGCGCTCAACGGAGTGCTCGATCGTCTCGAAGCGCAGCTCGATGCACAGGCGACCGTCGACTCCCTCGACCTTGAAACCGTTAACGCCGCACTCATTAGAGTGCGCGACGCTGCGTGGAACATCGAGCGAGATCGACTCCGTGCAGCCGCGGTGGTGGCCGACCTCGGCGGGCGAGATGTGCACGGCGCAGGAATCGAAGCCATCTTCTCGGTACATCAGGCGTTGTCAGCACTGGATCGGATGGAAGTGCGAGGACGCGATTCAGCCGGGTTGCACCTGCTCATTAGCGATCATGGACTCGATCTTGATAGCCCGGAGATAGCTGCAGCTATCGAGACACGCTCCGACGCAACGGAACTCTTCACCGACTCCGCGGTCAAGCGCGTCGGCGACCGCTTGAGCATCGTCTACAAGGTCGCTGCCGAAATCGGCGAACTTGGCGACAACACGGCATCGCTACGCAGCAGCATCCGCAACGACGATCTCCTCCGCCGAGCGCTCGACAACGAAACCGCCGGAGTCGTTGTGCTGGGACATACGCGTTGGGCAAGTGTCGGCATTATCTCTGAGCCAAACGCTCACCCGGTGAACAGCGATCTCGCCGATGGCACCGAACATCCCTATTGCACCGCTGTGCTCAACGGCGATGTCGACAACTACGGTGACCTCATTCGCGCCGAAGACCTCTGCATCGCCGACGACATCACCACCGACACCAAGGTCATCCCAACCCTTACTTCGAAGCACCTGAGCGAGGGCCACGACATCACCGAGTCGTTCCGTCGTTCGGTCTCGGTTTTCGAAGGCTCGGTGGCGATTGGCCTTTCAAGTGTCGAAGCACCAAACGACCTTCTCCTCGCCTTGCGAGGTAGCGGACAGTCGATCTACGTGGGTCTTGCTGAAGACAGTTTTATCGTCGCCTCCGAGCCGTACGGCGTTGTTGAGGAGACCCAGCAGTACATCCGCATGGATGGCGAAACACCTGCCAATCCCGACAACCCAAGCGCGAGCCGAGGACAGATCATGCGCCTCGACGGAGAGTTCGCTGGTCAGGTCGACGGCATCGATCGTGTTGGATACGACGGCACGGCGTTGCCAATCACCGATGGTGATATTGCGACGGCCCAGGTGACGACCCGGGACATCGATCGGGGCGACTACCAGCATTACCTCCTCAAGGAGATCAGTGAGTCACCGCGGAGCTTCCGCAAGACGCTTCGCGGAAAGTTGATCGAGGGCGAAGACGGAAAGCTCAGTGTGACCGTGGGTGAATCCACGATGCCTTCGGCGGTCGCAGAAAAATTGAGCGCGGGCCAAATTCGCGAGATCCACGTGATCGGGCAGGGAACTGCGGCGATCGCTGGTCAAGCGGTTGCAGAAGCCATCAAGAGCGAGGTGGACGGGCACATTCATGTGCAGGCGATCGCTGCCACCGAACTGAGTGGTTTTGGGCTTCGCAAGGACATGAGCGATGTGCTCGTCATTGCGATCTCCCAGTCCGGCACCACTACAGACACCAACCGAACCGTAGACATTGTCAAACAACGCGGTGCTTCGGTTCTGGCCATCGTCAACCGTCGCGGCAGCGACTTGACCGATCGCGCCGAAGGCGTGTTGTACACCTCCGATGGTCGTGACGTGGAAATGTCGGTTGCCTCTACGAAGGCGTTCTACGCGCAGATCGCTGCTGGCTTCCTCCTCGCTATCGCCATCGCCGATCTCGCGCTCCCGGATCGAGAAGAGCCCGCAGACCGCCAAGATGTTTTGCGTAGCCTTCGCGATCTTCCCGACCTCATGACCCAGACGATCGCGAAGCGCGAGGAAATTGCGCGGGCTGCTGAAGCACATGCTCCGTCTCGCCGTTATTGGGCCTGCGTCGGCAACGGCCCAAATCTCATCGCCGCTCGAGAGCTTCGGATCAAGATGTCCGAACTCTGCTACAAGTCGATGGCCGCAGATTCGACGGAGGACAAGAAGCACATCGACCTTTCCTCCGAACCGCTCATCTTCATCTGCGCTGCGGGCCTTGAGGGTTCCACGGCAGATGATGTCGGCAAGGAGGTGGCGATCTTCCGTGCCCACAAGTCGGCGCCGATTGTCGTAGCCAACGAAGGTGAAAGCCGATTCTCTTCGGCGCTCGAAGTCATCTCGGTCCCGGTGACCCATCCTCGCCTTGCGTTCGTGCTCTCGACCGTGGTCGGCCATCTCTTCGGCTACGGAGCTGCGCTCGCGATCGATGCGCAGGCCCGGCCGTTACGTGAAGCTCGGGCCGCGATCGAGGGACTCATCGAGGAAACCCGCGGCACCCTCTCAGGTGAGGAGTTCCTCGCCCGCCTCGAGCCTTCACTCGCCGCAGCAGCAGGCAAGTTCATGGACGGCCTGCGTATTGGCTCCTACAACGGTCATCTCGAAGCGAGCACGGCCGTGCAGTTAGCCTCGCGTCTGCGATACGCCCTGCGTCGTGTTCCTCTCGATATTTATCAGTCCGAATTTGGGAAGGTGGGAACACCAGCGGTTGTCGTCGAAGACCTCAACACCTCGCTCGGGCTTGCCATTGACGAACTCACCCGACCGGTCGATGCCATCAAGCATCAGGCCAAGACGGTGACCGTCGGTATTTCTCGTACCGACGAGACCCTCCTCGAGGTTCCACTGGTCGCAATGGTCCTCGAGACCGGCACCCCTCGCGATGGCATGACCTACGGTACGATCCGCACACTCGCCAACCTCGACCCTGCTGTCGCTGAGGTCACCGGGTGGACCCGCTATGACATCGATGACATCGGAGCCGAGACCAGCACCATCACCGTCATAGACCGTGGCGGCGTAGCAGCGACGATCCCTAGCCGCACCGACAAGTCTCCAGCACTACGTGGCACCAAGAAGCGCGTAGCCGAGGAACGAGAGGTCTTGGTCGCAAAGGGTCGCTCCGACGGTCGCTCGATAATGATGATCCCCGAGGTTAAAGACAACGTCACCGTCGGGATGACGCTGCTACACGTAGATCTTCGCGATCATCTCGAACCCGAGATCATGCGTGGTGTTCTGCAGGGATACCGCAACCGTTTCTCGGCACTGCATGGTGCTGTAACAGAAACTGAGGAGACCTTCCGCTTGGATCGTCTTGGTCGCGAGGACGTGGGCGAACTGCTGTGGGTCTCCATCCAGGAGCTCGCCGATCGCTGGCGTGGTTCGGCGTCTGACGAGCGGCGGAGTAGCTCCCGCTAGAGAACCGGCTCGCGGCAGTAGACTTGGATTGTGAGCGGACCAGGATTCTCGAACGATCCGATCGACGTCTCGACGATCCCAAGGCTTCGCGACGAAGATTTTTCGCCGGTGGATCCGAACTACCTGCGGGTGTCACTGATCGGCTACGTGATCTGGGTCGTCCTAGTCGTGGCGGTGAGCCTCGCTGTATTCGTAGCGCTGACGGAGAACGAGTGGATTCCGCTGGCCGTCATGGCTGGCTTGCTCGTCCTCACGGCTCTCTCGGTGGTCGGCACGATTCTCGGCGTCAAGAACATCGGTTACCAAGTGCGAGAACACGACCTCTCCTACCGGCGCGGTGTGTTGACCAAGACGGTCTCCACGGTGCCGTTCGTCCGAGTCCAGCACGCCCGAGTCACCCAGGGCCCGGTAGAACGAGCCTTCGGGATCGCCAAGTTGGCCGTGAACTCCGCCGGCCCTGACCTCAACATCGCCGGGTTGTCCTTCGAGGATGCCGAACGGCTTCGAGCGATCGTGGTCGAGCGAGCTGGTGAGCTCATCGAGGAGCAATGAACCTCGATCAGCCGCAACGACAATCCTTGCTGGCGATCATCTTCTTGGCGGCGCGCACGATCCGCCAGGTTGGTATCGTGCAAATCATCATCGCCGGCGGCTTCTTGATCTCTCGGTCGCCGTCGATACTCGTGCTGGTCGTTGGAGTCCTCGTTATCGCAGCGGTCTTTCTGGCCGTCGCAACCCTGCGGTGGTGGCGCTACACGTTCATGGTTCGTGATGGGGAGTTGCGAGTCGACAAAGGCGTGCTGTCTCGAGACACACTGACCGTTCCGCTCGATCGGGTGCAAAGCGTTTCGATCGAGCAGAAGTTTTTGCATCGCCTCGTCAAGTTGGTTCAGGTCTCTCTCGATACCGCTGGCACGAGCAATGCCGAGTTCACCTTCGACGCGGTCGAGCGAGATGTTGCCCTTGAGCTTCAGCGCGTAGCCGCTGACTTTCGCGGAGTGCAGCCCGAGTCCACTCCACCCTTCGATGGCGGGGGAGTACTCACCGACGAGCTACCGCCCCCTCCCGCCTTTGAGGAGCGAACGATCCTCAAACACTCACCGGAGCGTTTGGTCCGCCTCGGGCTCTCGCGGGTCCCCTTCAGCGGGCTCGCCTTCTTGGCGCCGGTCTTTGCGTTCGGTGATGAAATCGTCGATCGAATCCCTGTCGACTTCGACACCAATGTTGACGACCTACAGATCGGCCTCTGGTTGTTGTGGTTCGTGCCCCTCGCAATCCTTGCGATCGCGATTTTTGGCCTCATACTCAACCTGATCGGAACCTTCCTACGGGATTGGGACCTCCGGGTCATCCAAACCGAGTCAGGGCTCCGTCGCGAAGCGGGCCTGCTCTCGACGACAAGCGTTGCCAGCAACGTGTCACGCGTGCAAAGTGTCGAGACCCGCCAAGGACTACTGCAACGACTCTTCGGCTTGCAGCACCTCACGTTGCACAACATCGGCGAGGGTGACTTTCTCGTCCCTGGATGCACCGCAGATGAGGTGGCCAGGATTCGTGAGGTCGGGTTACAGGAGTCGGCAGGGGTTGAGCACATCGACCGACGTACGTCGACTGCAGAGGTGTTCAAAAACACACGCAACGCCGGCGTCTTCTTCGCTTCGTTAGCATTTGCGCTGTTTTTTGTCGTCGGGTTGTGGGTACTTCTGCTCGTGATTCCGTTCATCATCGTGTGGTTGGGTAGCCGCCGAAGCGTGCGGCTCCGGCGATGGGGAATCGACCGTGACACGGTCGCCATCCGCAACGAACTGCTCGAGTGGCGCACGCATGAGGCGCTCATCCATAAGGCGAACGGGGTGGCTATACATCAGTCGTATTTCGAGCGATCCCGTGGGCTCGCCACCGTTCAGGTCCGCTTAGCGGGAGGAATTTTGAGCGGTTCGATCTCGATCGGCATGATCCCCTACGAAGAGGCCGCAGCGGTCCGAGATCAGGTCTTGTACATCGTCGAGACGAATCGGCGCGCGTTTATGTAACGCAGGTGTCACTTATTCGACAAGAAAAGTTTTCCTGACATGGCCGATCAGAGGACATAGACTTGTGTCACACACCTTGGGGAGAAGAAATACCATGCATCGTTTGACCGCTTTTGTTGTGGCAGCAGGCCTTGCTTTAGCCGCGTGCGGCGGAAGCGTTGAGTCAGGCTCGCTCACTGTTGACGCTGGTGAGGACTTTACTGTCGCTGTCGGCGAGACACCTGTGTTCGACGGTTGCGCATCTGAAGGTGACTTTGCCAACTACGAGTGGACAATTATCAGTGCTCCGGATTCAACCGACGATGAAGGCAAGGTGCTTCGTACCGTCATGGCCGAGTGCAGCTTTGAGCTAGAGAACCCAATGGACATCGCCGACGTCGGTGAATGGACGATCGAACTTGTTGCGACCGACGGGGAAGCCGAGGCATCCGATCAGGTCGTGGTAACCGTCACCGGGTAGGTCTTGACCGTCGAACAACCTGACACAAGCGAGCGGGCCTTCTTCGACGATGGCTCGCCGTACCTAACTCACCCGCTACTCACCGACGCGCGGACGGTGGCCGAACTGGACGCGATCGAGGAACTCATCGGACCGTTTCGCGGCCCCGTCCTCGATGTTGGCTGCGGCTTTGGTCGCCACAGCATCGCCTTGGCCGAGCGAGGCGTGGAGGTGGTGGGTATCGACCCGTCAGCGACCATGATCGCCGAGGCACAACGCCGAGCCACCGAACGCGGTATCGACATCGAATTCGTTATGCAGGCTGCCCATGAGGTCAACGACAGGGGGCGATTCGCCGAAGCGGTCTGTCTCTTCACGAGCTTCGGCCAACGGAACCCGTTCTCGGACACGCCAACCGGTGCTTCTACCCGTGGACTTCTCGCAACGATGAAACTAGCGCTAGAGCCAGGAGCTCCGCTCGTCATCGAGGTGCCCGAACTCGTTCGTTCGAAAGAACTCCTCGCTCGATCAGAACAACTCGGACCCACGCTCGTGACTCGAACCATCGACGACGAGGGGCTGGTGACCGAGGTATTCGATGGCCCCGATGGAGTCTTCCACCTCGGCTATGAAGCGTTTCGTTCCGACCTACTTGCGGAGCTACTCGAGGATCGGGGATTTGTTGTAGAGGCCATCCTGGATCATGGACTCGTCGAGCCACCCGGGCATTTGCAGACGGTGGTGGCGCGGAACAGTGGCTGAACGGCCACCCATTCAAAGCATTGCTTTGGGCTAGCGCTGGTACCGTCCAACGATGATCGATGCGATCTCCGGGCTGATTACCGGCGACGTTTTGCTTGGCGCTGGAGTCACCATCGTGGTGACGCTCTTGACCTCGGTCATCTCATTCGCGCTTGGCGTTTTCGCTGCCCTCGGACGGCGTAGTTCGAGCCGAGCACGTCGGTTGATCGCGGGCGGCTTCGTCGAGACGTTCCGCAACGTACCGGCACTTATCTTGTTGATCTTCTTCGCATTCGCGATTCCGAATGTGTTCCCGGTTGATCTGCGTCGGATGATCTTCTTCGACAACGCCTTCATCGATGGGCTCGGCGCAGTCACGCTGCTCAGCATCCCGTACTACGCCCTGGCGGCTATCGTCGCCCTCAGCGCGAACACCGGTGCGCACCTCGCTGAAGTGATCGGCTCGGGTATCGACACAATTCCGAGCCAACGGATCGAAGCTGCACGTTCGCTCGGTGCCAGCCGTCGAACCTTGTATCGCTCGGTGATCGTTCCCGATGCCGTCCGCACAAGCTTTCCAGGGATCACCAATCGCCTCGTGCACAACCTGAAGAACACTGCGCTGGTCGGGTTCGTCGCGGTCCCCGACCTGTTTCAGGAATTGCAGGCCACGATTACGCGCACGTTCCAGGCGACGAGAACCTTGCTCCTGGCAGCCGTGCTGTACCTGATTCTCGCGGCGTTGCTGGAATTCGTGTTGGGCCGATTTGAGAAGTCGATTCGACGGGGTCGCCCGACAGATCGGTTGATCGATGTCTGATCAGATCGATTTCATTCTCCGCCAGATCCCGAACCTCTTGGTCGGCTTCCCGAACAACCGACCCGGTGGGCTGTTGCTTTCCGTCTTGTTGAGCGCCGGAACGATCGCGGTTGGATTCTTGCTCGCGACGGCCCTTGGGTTTGCCCATCACAGCCGATGGGCTGTCTTGCGCTTTCTGGCAGGCCGCTTCGTGTGGCTCATTCGCGGTATCCCATTGATCGTGCTGCTCGTGCTGCTGTTCCAGCTCCTCGGCACCGGGATCATCTTCGGTCTCGAACTAAGCGCATTCTGGGCCGCCGTCGTCACGCTCATCCTGTATGCAGGCGCCTATCAAGGCGACATCGTCCGTGCCGGCATCGCTGCCGTGCCGGCCCAGCTCATCGACGATGCGCGGCTCCTAGGCGCTTCTCGGGTGACCGTCGCCCGGACCGTCACGGTCCCTTACGCGCTGCGTGTGATGCGCCCAGCGCTCGTAACCCAGGCGATCACGATCTTCAAGGACAGCTCGGTCGTCGTCGTGCTCGGAGTCGTCGATCTGACGACGACTGCCCGCATCGCACTGGGTAGCGACATTCAGAACGCGCCGTTCTGGGTCGCTACCTATCTCACGGTCGGCGCAATGTACTGGGTGGTCGCCTATGGGTTGGCAAAGGCCGTGCGACCACGTCGAGGTCCGCGCCTCGCTCCTGAGGTCGCGATCTCATGAGCTCACAGGTATCGAGGGCCATCGGCTTCGTTGGTGCAGCCGTGTTGTCGGTCGGCATCGGGGCCTTGGTCTGGCTCGACGCGACGCGAGGCACGCTTCGTGCCGAGGTAGTGCCGACCACCGTCGCGTGGTTCGTCGTAGCGGGTGTCGGCTACGTGCTGCTATTCACACTCCAAGGTCGCAACGACAGCGGTGTCCCATGGAAGTGGTTCCTCGGTCTCGGCTTGGCGCTCCGATTGGTCCTGTTGACGACCGAACCGACTCTTAGCGACGACATCTATCGCTACATCTGGGAAGGCAACCTGTTCGCACAGGGGGTGAGCCCATGGGCGTTCCCGATCGACTCGCCATTGGGTGATCCGTTCCAGATTCCCGCACGAGATCTCGCCAACAACACCTCGCTCGCCTCGCCCTACTTCCCAGTGATACAGATCATCTTCGCCCTGTCGACCTTCGTCAGTCTCCAACCGATCGTGCTGCAGATCGTCATGGTCGGCTTCGACGTGCTGGCGGTGACCATGATGATCCGGCTCCTCGCATTCCTTGGACTGCCCGAGAAGCGGTCGCTCATCTATTGGTTGAATCCCTTGGTCATCGTTGAGGTCGCACATGGTGCACATCTTGATGCGGTCATCGTGGGCTTTACGATGTTGGCGCTTTGGCTGATGTTCGATCTGGCCCAGCGACAACCGTGGGCGGCGTATGCCGGCGTGGTCGCTCTCGCTGCGGCGACGTTGAGTCGGCCGTTGGCGGCGCTCTTCGTGCTGATCTTGTTTTGGCAGTGGAACTGGCGACAGCGCATCCTCTACACCGTTCTCACGGTGGTGCCTGTCGGGATCGTCGGGCTGGTCTCGGGCTTCGGGCTCGAAGAGGGCGCGACAGGTGGGGCCTTCGGCTCGGCGATCACGTTTGGGCGGACCTTCCGGTTCAACAGCGGTGTCTTCGCCTGGCTCTCCCGTTGGATCGCTAGCCAGCCCCAGATCTTTGATCGTGGCTACGAAGAATCATTCGATCTGGCTCGGGTGATCCTGGTGCCGATCGTCGGCGCCGCGTTGCTGTGGGTGTTCGTACGCTCCCGCCGAACGGCGGGACCGCTCACGACCATTCGGGCCTTCGCCGCACCGATGATCATCTACGTCTTATTCACCACCGTGCTGCACCCGTGGTACATCCTGCTCGGCCTTTTGTTGTTGCCTTTCGTTGCACCAGGTGAGGGGGAGTCTCGAATGCGTTGGGCGCAAATCGCACCGTGGGTGGCGCTCAGCGTGCTGCTCGTTTTCAGCTACCTCACGTTCGAAGACGAAAGCGCCCACGCCGAGCGTGAGTGGGTCCGTCAAATTGAATGGATCCCGACTCTGACATTGTTCGCGATAGCGGGCATCGTTTCGCTATTTACCACTAGAGGTGAACAGATCGCGAACGTTAAAGCGCGCTCCCTGTAGCCGCTTGCTGCCCACTACCGTTAAGGCCGATGGCAACTCTTTTGCTCGCTCATCCCGTGTTCTTGGCCCATGATGATGTCGAACGTGAAGCCGCGAGTCCGTACTTTCCGCTGGGCCTTCTCTACTTGGCGAGCTATGTACGCGAACAGGGTCACGACGTCTCGATCTTCGATGGAACATTTGCCACGGGTGAGGACGCATTCATCGCTCACCTCGAAGAGCATCAACCCGATGTCGTCGGCATTGCAGCGCTGATCACGTCCAAAGACGCCGCCCTGTCGCTGGCACGGATCGCAGCCGGGACGGGAGCCTCGGTGATCCTGGGTGGCCCGGATCCCACGATCGACCCGGGGGCCTATCTGGCCGACGCTGCGGTAGACCTCGTCGTGCATCACGAGGGGGAGCAGACGATCGCTGCTCTGCTCGATCGAGCCGACGAAGGCACGCTCACTATCGAGGGCATCGAAGACGAACAAGGCATCGCCTTCCGCAAGAACGCCCGAATTCAGATCAACCAGCCTCGACCGCCGATCGAAAACCTGGACGAGCTCCCACCACCAGCGCGCGACCTGATCGACATGGAGCGCTACTTCCACATGTGGGAGGAGGCACGGGGTTACACCTCGATCACCGTTTCGACGAGCCGCGGATGCCCGTTTGGCTGCGAATGGTGCGTCGATGCCGTGCACGGCCAAGAGTTCCGTCAGCGATCGCCCGAAAGCGTCGCTGCTGAAGTACGTGAACTCGAAGAACTCTACGGCCCAGAGTCGATCCGTCTCGTCGATGACATTTCCGGAATCGACCGCGAGTTTTTCGAAGCGTGGTCTGACGAGGCGGAACGCTTGAAGTCATCTTTGACCTTTGAACCCCTCGACAAGGCGGTCGTGACGGACCTGCCGTTGCTAGAGGTTCGCGACAGCCTTTGACAGCGGCGCAACGCGGGAATCCCCACCGTGAGTGGGGACCTACACGCTCCGCCCGTACGTGATGAACCGGGCGCCGTAGCCTGACGGGCTGAGATCTCCACAACAACAACATCCCTGGGAGGGAACCCAAATGAAACGTCTACTAGCTCTGCTCTTTGCAATTGCATTGATTGCGGCTGCGTGTGGAAACGACACCGACATCAGCCCTGCGGCTACCGGCGACGCTGATGCCGAAGAGTCGGACGAGGCTATGGAGGACGAAGAGTCCGAAGAGGCCATGGAGGACGATGAGTCGGACGAGGCCATGGAGGACGACGAAGTCGTCGAACTCGCCCAAGGCGACAGCGTGCTTGACCGGATCGCCGAGACCGGGGTTGTTCGAGTAGGCGTCCGCAACGACAACCCGCCTGTGAGCTTCATCGACGAGAACGGCGATTGGATCGGTTTCGACATCGACCTCGCTGGCGCTCTCGCCGACGAACTGGGTGCTGAACTGGAACTCGTGCCGGTAGATGGAACGACACGGATCACCTTTCTCGAAAGCGGCCAGGTCGACATGTCGGTTGCGTCGATGAACCACACCCGTTCCCGCGACGAGGCGATCGACTTCTCGGTCACCTACTTCTGGGACAACCAGTCGTTCCTCGTCCGCACCGGCGAGTACGAGTCGATCGACCAACTCTTCGGTGAGACGGTTGCCGCGAGCGCGGGCTCCTCGGCTATCGACTCGTGGACCCAGTGGGCCATCGACAACGGTGGCGAGACCGGCGACATCGTCGAGTTCGAAGACAAGCTCGCTGCAGTCGAAGCGGTTCGCAGTGGTGCTGTCGAGGGATACACCGAGGACAACATCACCATGTTGTCGCTCGCAGAAGGAGACCCGAACCTCACCCTGCTGCCTGGCGGCCACAACGCCGTACAGTTCGGCGTGGGTGTGCCGGAGAACGATTCGGAGTGGCGCGACACGGTGAACTTCGCTCTCCAGGACGTTTGGACCTCAGGTGAATTCCAAGAGCTCTACGATCCGTGGTTCGTCGACGAAGACACCCGCCTCATCCCATTGCCACTCGGTGGCGAGATGGAGATCTGGGGCTAATGCCTTGACCACCGTCGAGCTGCGCAACGCGACAAAGCGATACACCGATGCGGTGATCGATGCAACGCTGCGCGCCGACGGTGGACGTCAACTCGTCTTGCTCGGGCCCTCGGGCTCGGGCAAGTCAACAATCCTGCGGATAATCGCAGGATTGGTGCAGCCCGACAGCGGCTCGGTCACCTTCGACGGCCAGTCGATGGAATCGGTGCTCCCCGAGCAACGTGAAGCGGTCATGGTCTTCCAAGACCATGCGTTGTTCCCGTTCCACACCGTTGCCGAGAATGTCGAGTACGGGCTGAAGGTGCGTAAGGTGGCAACGGGGGAGCGAGCACGGCGTGTTAGTGAGGCCCTCGCAGCTGTGCACCTCGACGGCTTTGAGGACCGCTGGCCAAGCGATCTGTCGGGTGGCGAGCGTCAACGAGTGGCGCTTGCACGGGCGATCGTCGTCGAACCCCGGGTCCTGTTGCTCGATGAGCCCTTGAGTTCGCTCGATCCCATACTCCGAGTCGAACTTCAACAGCTCATCTGCGAGGTGCAGCGTAAGTTTGAGATCACGTCGATCTTCGTTACCCACGATCGTGACGAAGCGCGTGCCGTCGCGGACGACGTGGCGGTCATTCTCGACGGCGCGGTTCAACAGGTAGGAGCGCCGATGGAAGTCTTTGCCCACCCGGGCTCTCCAGAGGTAGCTGCGTTCCTCGGCGAGTCCACGGAGCTCGGCGCATGATCAATTCAGTCGTCGACTGGCTCAACGGGAAGTTCCCTGATCACTTCTCGCCTACGTGGCCGATCTCGCTCGCTCGGATGTTGCTGGGTGTGTTGTGGCTTGGGACGTTGCGTTGGAAGCTTCCCCCCGACTTTGACGGAGGAAGCGAGCGAGGGCTTCGGGAGTGGCTAGAGCTCATGGTCGAGCATGCCGCGTTCAGTTCATATGGAGTTTTCATCGAATCTGTCGTGATTCCGAATTTCCTCTTCTTCGCGTGGGTTCTGTTCCTCACCGAGCTCTTCGTTGGGCTCGGTTTGCTTCTTGGAATCGCAACTCGTGGTGCAGCACTTGTCGGGCTCATCTTGTCGCTCAATCTCTTGGTTGGGCTACTGGAAGTTCCTGGCGAGTGGCCATGGTCCTACATCCTCATGGCGATGTGGCATGGCACGATCCTCGTGTCTGGAGCCGGCTCATTGTGGGCCGTTTCAAGACATGGTTCGGGTGCACACGGGTTGGCGCGACAGACTACTGTCGACACGTAAGGTAAGTGCGGGAACGCAAGAGAAAACGAATTAACGGGAAATCAAAATGGCAAGCATTACAGAGACTATTAGAACCGAGCAGGTCACCACACAAAAAGGGTCGGTGGCCACCCTTGTTGTTCGTCTAGCCCTTGGGTTTACGACACTGTTCACCTGGTTCGACAACATCAGCAAGGATTTCTACGACGGGGCGAACTTCCCGGGCTTCTTCAACGACTACCTGTTCGTTCCCGCAGAAGAAGGGGGCAACGGTTCACAGCTCTTCTTTGTGCAATCGATCCTGAACAACACCATTCTTCGAGCACCGGAGTTCTTTGGTTGGGTGCTCACCTTTGTCGAGTTGGGGATTGCGCTCGGGTTGATCTTTGGAGTCTTCACCCGCGCCGCCTCTCTGGGCGCCATCGGCTTCTTCTTCGGCCTGCTGCTTGTCTATATCGGGGGCGAGGAATGGATCTGGACCTACGTGCTGCTTGTGTCCTCTGCGATCGCCATCTTCTTGAACTGGGGCGGACGGTTCCTCGGAGTGGATCAAGTCATTGCGAAAGCCAAGGGCGAATCGCCCTTCGGACTTATCTGGTAACCACTTGATACTGAGGATCTGCAACAATCTCTTATGCTCTTCGACGTAGCGCTCATCGGCGCAGTGGTGATCTACATCATCGCCACCTTGATGCTGTGCGTATTCGGTGTCAATTTGCTCGCAATGGCAATCCGGGTACTCCGCAAGGGCCCCGTATCGCAACCGGAGCCTCCGCCACGTCTGAGTGACGACGAGCTGCCGCTCGTCACGGTGCAATTGCCGGTGTACAACGAGTTGTACGTCGCTCGCAGAGTCATCGAAGCGGTTGCTGAGTTCGACTATCCGGCAGAGAAGCTGCAGATCCAAGTACTGGACGATTCAACCGATGAAACGTCGCTGATTGTTGCTGATGCTGTTCGAGACGTTGCCGCACGCGGCGTCACGATCGAACACATCCAACGCACCGATCGGGTGGGCTTTAAAGCAGGCGCACTTGCTGCCGGCCTTGAAACTGCCACCGGCGAGTACGTCGCGGTGTTCGATGCAGACTTTGTGCCACCGGCCGATTACCTCCGGCGAGCACTGCCGTACTTCGACACAGAACACGACCCCGAACAAAACGTGGCCTTCGTGCAGGCTCGGTGGGGTCATGTCAACCGCGACTACTCCTGGCTCACCAAGTTGCAGGCCCTTGCCATCGATGGACACTTCCTCGTTGAGCAAGCGGCTCGCGGCGAGGCCGGTTACTGGTTCAACTTCAACGGCACCGCTGGCATCTGGCGAGTTGAGGCGATCGCCGATGCCGGAGGTTGGAAGGCTGACACGCTGACCGAAGATCTCGACCTGTCGTACCGGGCACACCTACGCGGCTGGCGAGCCCAGTTCGTAGAAGACCTCGTAGTTCCGAGCGAAGTCCCGGCGCAGCTCACCGGCTACCGCCGTCAGCAGCACCGCTGGGCGCGAGGCTCGATCGAATGTGCCTTTCGCCTGCTGCCATCGGTATGGCGCGCGAAAGAACCGTTCATGGTCAAGGTGCAGGCAACGCTCCACCTGTCGGCGTACTTCATTCACCTGTTGCTAGTACTACTCGTGTTGCTCTACCCAGTGATGGTTCGTGCCAGTCAAGAGTACGGACAACTGAGCACACTCTTTGGCGCTGGTTATTTGCTAGCGCTCACGTCACTGGCGCCGACGTTGTTCTTCATCGTCGGAAGCCACCGCAACGGTCGCCAGTGGACGGCCGACCTACCCCGAATCCTTGCGATTACCGTGTTCGGTGCAGGAATGATGGTCAACACAGCCAGAGCCGCACTCCAGATCTTCACCCACAAGAACCCTGCCTTCGAAAGGACCGCAAAGTTCGGTCTTGAAGAAGAAGCAGCCGAACGCTCATGGACCACAAAGCGCTACCAACTCGCTCCGGACAAGATCGTGTTTGCTGAGCTGGCGTTGGGTGCGTACTCGGTGTTCTCCGCCTGGGTGGCCTGGAATGGCTCGAACCCCGGCATCTTTATCTTCGCCTCGATCTTCGGAGCTGGATTGTTGACGGTGGCCCTTACGTCGATCCTGCACAACGTGCGACTTCGTTTCGCCCGTGGTCGAAGGGAACGTACCTTCCGTGCAGAGCAAGAATCCATAGAGGCGCTGCCCATCCTGCGATGAGTTGGGTGCACACAGGAGCTAACGAGCGGGCCGTCATCGTGATGGCTAAGCGTCCTCGCCCGGGAAGGACGAAGACTCGCCTCAGCCCGGCGATGTCACCGGAAGATGCTGCAGCGCTCTATGAAGCGATGTTGCTCGACACGATCTCGATCCTTTCGGTGCGAGACGACTGCACTCCGATCATCGCCGTCGACGAACCGGAGTCGGCTGAGTGGTTCTGTGAGGTTGCCCCCGGGGTCGCGCGGTTGTTCCAGGGCGACGGAGCGCTGGGCGATCGACTGAACCGAGTGATGACCAACGCGTTTGAGCTGGGTTTCACTCGGGTCTTCGCGATCAACAGCGATGGCCCCGACCTGCCGCAGTCTCACCTCGACGATGCACTACGGGCCTTGGACCACCCCGAGACTGACCTGGTGTTTGGGCCGAACGTCGATGGCGGCTATTACTTGATCGGTTGGAAGAAGCCCTGGCCCGCCGTAGTCACTGACGTCACGATGTCCACGCCCACGGTGTTGCAGGACACCTTGGCGATCGCGGAGCGCCTCGGTGCACGCGTGCATCTCGGCCGTGAATGGTTTGATGTCGACGTGCCCGACGATCTCGAGCGGTTCATCCAG
>CAYUKM010000052.1:0-17430 GCA_964445255.1 uncultured Acidimicrobiales bacterium | reverse complement strand
GCTCCCTTAGCCGCCAGGCTCCTTCGTCGCTAGGCGACTGATTGCGACCGCTGGAGCGAGGAACGAGCGGGAAAGTTCAGAACGTCACCGTTTCGTCGAAGACCAGGCCGGCCTCGAGAGTTCGGTGTACCGGGCACTTCTTGGCGATCTCCTCGAGTCGAGCACGCTGCGCATCGTCAAAGTCGCCGTCCATGAAGATCTCCGAGGTCACGTGGTGTAGAAACCCGGTGGCGTCTTCTTCGCAATGCGCACAGTCGTCAGCATGGATCTTGTCGTAGGTGTACTTCGTCGACACCGAATGCAGTTTCCATCCCTTGCGCTTGGCGTAATAGGAGATGGTGATGCATGTACAAGCTCCGAGTGCCCCCAACAGCAACTCATAGGGGTTCGGCCCCGTGTCGGTTCCGTCGAGCTCAATCGGCTCGTCAGCGATCCATACATGGCTCCCGCTTCGAATCTCGACGACGGCACCTTCGGTTAGGTCTGCAGTGATTGTGTTTCCCATGCCGAGAAAGCTAGCCGCTGGCGCCTTCTCTCGTAGTGGCTTACGCGCTCCTCGCGCGCAGTGAAGTTCTCACCACCCCAACACGACTTCATGTGACAGATGTGTAACAATTGTTAACGGAATGTCGTGAACCGCTGGATTTTGTTCATTTCGAGTTGTCCACTTCGTTACATATGCTCGCCCCCACATAGTTGCTAGGTACCCGCCGAAATATGTCGATCGCTCAACGACAGCGCCGAACACCCCCGATCTTTCTCAGCACCGTAGTGCTGGTCCTCTTGGCCTCCCTTCTGTCACCAACCACCGTTGGCGCCCAAGATGGCGATCGAAGCGAAGTTGTAGGCGCAGCAGCATCCACACCCATCGCCACGCCGTTCGTCGGATCCTTCGAGGTCTGGTGCACCCAGAGCAACCCCGCTCCCGGATCCCTATGTCAAGGCCATCACTCGACACCCGCTGTCGACTTCGGAATGGAACCGGGCACCCCGATCAACGCCACAGCGGACGGTGTCGTCTCAGAGATCGAAACCGGTTGCGTCGTCGGTGATAGCTCCTGTCGAGGTGGCGCAGGCAAGTTCATTTCGATCCTGCATGAGGACGGTCGCCGCTCCCGCTACCTGCACCTTGACGCAGTCTTTGTTGAGGAAGGCCAAACCGTCCAAGTGGGCGACGTCATCGGCGAAGCAGGAAACACCGGACGAACGTCGGCTCCGCACTTGCATTACGACGAGCAATTCCCTATTGGAACTCGGGTTCCGGTGGGCACACTGGTCGCCTGCGTCGACGGTGAACAGGTCCTGTACCCCGACTCGCTCGGATACACCGACTGGAATGACGTTCCCTTCGGCAGCATCATCCGCAACGACGGATACGACTGCCTTGCCAACAGTTTGGAGGCCGCGCCGGTCGACGAACCTGTGTCGACCGAACCCGAGCCCGATCCTTCGCTCGAGCCGGCACCCCTCATCGCCTCAGGCGACGGCATCTTTGGAATCACCGCTCCCTTCGATGAGGACACCAAAGACTTCGAGGCCGAGATCCGCACCGGCGACCAAACCACGATCATCGCAGTCGCATCGACAACCTTGACTATTCTCGACGAGCCAGATGTTGCCGTCGAAGTACGTCTCCGCCGTGATAGTTCACTGCCGTGGTCAGAACCGATCACCTACGACCCCGCAACTGTTGAAGAAGCGCCAACGTGTGAAGGACTCCACGCAACCTCAGACCTCCAAGGAGGCCGCGGACCCGATGTCATCATCGGTACCGACGGCGACGACCTCATCCATGGCGAACAGGGCGATGACATCATCTGTGCGGGCGACGGTGATGACACTGTCTTCGGAGGCCGCGGTTCCGACGCCATCTTCGGCGACGACGGCAACGACGACATTCGTTCGGGTATCGGTCGTGACACCATTCTCGGCGGCGCCGGTGACGATGAGCTGCGCAGCGGCAACGGAATCGACGTTGTACTCGGTCAGGCGGGCAACGACTTCGTTCTGGGTGGCAACGGCAACGACGACATCGGCGGCGGTGCCGGTGATGACTGGCTTGACGGACGCAACGGTGACGACATCATCAAGGGCGGCAACGGCGACGACACTCTCATCGGCAACCGCCACAACGACGAACTCATCGGCGGTGCCGGGGCCGACACGTTCGACGGTGGTATCGGCGTTGACACCTGCAAGGTGAAAGCGGTTGATGCTCCAGCCCCAACGGGGTGCGAGTCATGACTATTCGACGAGCCATCTTTGGCGGCTTCTTGTCGCTCCTCCTGGTCGCAGTAGCGGTCTTCGGCACCCAGAGCGCACTGAATGCGAACCAGGGCGGCATCGACACCAATGACCGCGCAGAGGTAGCCCGCACGTACCTCAACACGGTTGAGGCCGCCACCACGGTGAATCACGGATGGAACGGCTCGATCGAGAACTGTCAGGCTGGCCAGCCATCGGCCGAGTTCCAGAACGCAACCCTCGGTGCTGCCAATTGGTTCCGCGCGATGGCCGGTCTACAACCAATAACCCTCGACGCGGAGGCGAGTGCACGAGCTCAAGCGGCGGCGCTGATGATGCACGCCCAGAATGCGCTCTCACACTTCCCAGGTCCGACGTGGGCCTGCTATACCGACGCTGGTGCCGAATCTGCAGGACGAGCCAATCTCACCTTAGGAATCATTGGCGCACGAGGCGTCGCTGGCCAGATCGAGGACCCGGGCGCGGCCAACCTGGCTCTCGGTCATCGTCGGTGGCTACTCTTTCCATCGCTCACCGAAGTGGGTCTCGGTAGCACGAGTCGTGCCGGTGTGGTTGAAGTGATCGGTGCCTTCGGCGATGCCCAAAGCGCTTCACCGTGGGTGGCTTGGCCTCCCGCTGGATTCGTCCCGAGCGAAGTCGTCTTCCCTCGATGGTCCATCTCACGACCCGGAGCTGACTTCAGCCAAACAAGCGTTTCGGTAACTCGAAACGGTCAACCCGTCGCCGTCACCATTCTTCCAATCGCCGATGGCTTCGGCGATCCGACCCTCGGTTGGGAGTTACCGGGAACGGAGCCCACCTCAAACGACGTGACGTACCAGGTTCAACTCACGAACGTTCGGATCGGCAACCAAAGCATCAACCACAGCTACACCGTCACTGCCTTCGATCCCGAGCTCGTCGACACCACAGCTACCGCAGCGGCAAACCCTGCACCACAGTCAGCCACTGCACCAACCGTGCCGACCTGCCAGGGCCTACCCGCAACCATCATCGGTACCGGTGGCAGCGACACGTTGCGCGGCACAGCTGGCAACGACGTGATCGTCGGGCTTGGCGGCCACGACACGATCTCAGGACTCGGCGGCAACGACGTGATCTGCGGTGGCTCAGGTCAGGACACGCTCACGGGCGGCGCCGGAAACGACGTCTTGGTCGGCAACGGCGGCAGAGACACGATCACCGGAAATACAGGCAACGACATCTTGTCGGGGGGCAATGGTCGCGACACCCTCCACGGCGGTGCCGGCGACGACGCATTGTCTGGCAACCTCGGCGTCGACGACCTCGCTGGCGGCGCTGGCACCGACTCGTGCTTCGGACGCACCAGCAACACTGCGCCAGCGGCTTCAGACACGCAGCGCACCTGCGAAGCTGGCCGCTGAAGCGGTCTGGCAGCAGTTCTAGCGGGCGAAGAACCAGAACCAGACGATGGCGGCCAAGATGCCAAGACCAATTGCGACCTTCAAGAATCCCTTGATTGCACCCCAAATAGCACCGCCGACCGCAAGCACACCGATTACCAGGATTACCGCGGTCAGCCCAGGGTTTGATGCCGCTACGCCCACGACTGAATCGGGGATCTGGTTGGCGATGTCCGGAGTCAGCTCGGCAACGACGTCTTCGGGAATCCGGTCGCGCGCCCCATCCAGAATCTCTTGGCGGATATCATCGGGAAGTGCATCTAGAACTTCCTGTGGAAGATCTTCGGCGTCTGTCGATTCGTCTGATTGGGCAATCTGAGCCATGATGTTATCTTCGCACTTTGCACCACTTTTGTCGTGCTCCCCCTCCGCTTTAACACATGAATAGTCGTCAGCCGCTGGGCTTTCCCGGACAACTTGGAGCCTCATCGCGCACCCCGCGACGGGGTCCAAACCTGCCCGCAGGGCAGCTGTTGGTCGCTGGTGCAATACTCGCTGCACTACTCCTGTTGTTCGTCATTGGATCGACCGGGGGAACCGAGCAAGCCGAGGCTGACACCGAGGACCGCATCGATCTCGTCTCGATCGTTCAACCCGCCCTCACCCGAGCGGGCTACGGCAGCGTGCAGGTTGAAGCCGACGGCCGGACAGTAACCCTTAGCGGCGAACTGCCTACTCGAACCGATGTAGTCGCCGCCGATGCCGTGGTGAAGTCGATCGCTGAGGTCGGCTTTGTTATCAACAACCTCAGCCACCCGGGACAAGACGAGTTCGACGAACAATTCCCATCCGACGAAACACCGGAGGGAGGGCCGTTCAACCCTGAGGTGTTCGAACTGCAGGCCCGCATAGAAGCCCTAGTGGCCGTCTCACCCATCTCTTTTCAGACCGGATCTGGCGAACTAACCCCTGAATCGGACGTCACGATCACGGCCATTGCAGAGCTACTAGCGGAGAATTTGGTCCGCGTTGAAGTGCGCGGACACACCGACTCCGACGGCGTTCCTGAAGAGAATCAAGTGCTGTCTCAGGTCCGAGCAGACGCCGTCGTTGTTTCACTCGTGAGCAAGGGTATTGAAGCCGACCGCCTAGAGGCAGTCGGCTTCGGAGACACAGACCCAATCGATACCAACGACACCGGCGAAGGCAAGGCCAACAACCGGCGCATCGAGTTCATCATTGTCGGCTAACTCGCCGGGGCTCGATCGCCGTTAGCAGTTGTCTTTGGTCGGGGAGTTCCCGTTCTTCTTCACTGAGGCGATGCCGTTCTCACATGACCGTTCGCTCTCGTAGAGTTCGCTGCGGCCAATGACCTGCCCATTCATTGCCTTCAGAACGAAGAATGGCTTCTTGTTCTTCGATACCTTGCGCTCAAATCGACCGTCATCGCCGCTGTTCTTCATCACCGACGCAATGCCCTTCTTCGCCGAGGCCTTCGACTTGTATTTCTGGCTCGACAAGATGACCTCACCGTTGCCTGCCTTGAGATTCCACATAAAGGAGCCATCCTTCATTGTCTTCAGGTCGTATGCACCCATCGTGTACCACTTTCCGTTCGCGTTGCGCTACCACACTCAACGTAGTTGAGCGTGCGACCTCAAGTCGGTAAATCTGCCCGTCCATTCGCGGTCAAAACGAAACAAGCGTCGCCCAGAGGCGACGCTTGTGAACGAACAATGGTGTGAAGGCGCTCTAGCGCTCCTCGCGGTACATCACATGCTTGCGAGCAACCGGATCGTACTTCTTGAGTTCGAGGCGCTCACGAGTGTTCGTCTTGTTCTTGGTTGTCCAGTACTGATGACCAGTACCAGCGGTCGACCGGATTTTGATGACTGGACGCTTGTCGCTTCCCATTAGACCTTCTGACCTTTCCGACGCATCTCGGCGACGACGCTTTCGATGCCGCGCTTGTCGATCGTCTTAATACCCTTCGCCGACACCGTAAGAGTGATCCACTTCTTCTCAGAAGTGAGGTAGTAACGCTTCTTCTGAATGTTCACATCCCAACGACGGTTCGTCTTGCGATGCGAGTGCGAAACGTTCTTGCCGAACGATGGCTTCTTTCCTGTTACCTGACACACGCGTGACATGGCGATAACCCTTACTGTGCGAGAACTGGGGGCCTAAAGCGAAACGAACTAGGCCAACCGATAATGCTAGCAGCGAGCGTCGGAAGCAACACGCGCGCAGAGATTCCTGCGCTGGGCCGTACGTACAACAGCCCAGCGAGGGATGAAAGATCTAGCCAGTCTGTCCCAGCGTGGCGGTCAGTTCGAGCTCTTCCCCGTCACGGATGACGGCGATCGAGACTTCACTACCTGGTGGGAGATCGATGATCTGGGCACGCAGGTCACCAGAATTGCGAGTGTTGGTGCCATCCACTCTGACGACGATGTCGCCGACTTCGATACCCGCGTTGTCAGCCGCAGTATCGGGACCAACGTCTTGGACGAGGGCACCTGCAGATCCGTCAGCAGGCAGCCCAGTGCTAACCCCGAGAAGTGCCAGCTGTGGTTCGACACCAGCGACGAGCTGATCGGCGATGATGATCGCCAGGTCGATAGAGATTGCGAATCCGACGCCCGCGCTATCTCCAGATTCGGTGAAGATGAGATCGTTGATGCCGACCACTTCGCCGTCGAGGTTAATGAGGGGTCCGCCCGAGTTACCCGGGTTAATCGGCGCATCGGTCTGTACGAACGAAGCGCTTGAGCTACCAGGCAGAGTCCGATCAACGGCACTGATGATTCCGGCGGTCACCGTCTGATCAAACCCGAACGGGCTACCGACCGCTACAGCGAGTTGGCCAACTCGAACCTCAGTGCCGTCCGCGAGCGCTGCCGGCACAAGGTCGCGTCCGCTCGGGTCAACGCTCACAACAGCGACATCGGTCGGCTCATGAGTGCCGACCACTTGGCCTTCGACCGAGGAACCGTCCGCGAAGATCACCGTGAGGGTGTCCTCGTCGCCGACCACGTGAGCGGCGGTGAGAATCGTGCCATTGGAGTTGATGATCACACCGGTGCCAAGCCCTTGGCGGAGTTCCAAGCGAACAACACTCGGGCGAATGATCTCGGCGGCTCGGGCGAACGGCTCATTTGCAAGCAGTTCAACGTCGACCTGGTCAACGGCCGATGCCGATGCTGGTGGAACGCTCGTGGTTACCTCAGCTGCCGATGGCACGACTGACGGGGTCGGCGCCGGCTGAGCGGCACTAGCGACGAACCAGGAAAGCAGTCCCGAAGCCACGATGGTTCCAAGAGCGAGCAGCAACCATGGCCAGCGGCGGCGCTTGGATGGTTCAGCGACTGTCACCGCAGGTTGTACCGCCGCACTTGGAAGACCCGGCGCGCCGACAGGGCGAGGGCCCACCGTCGGAGCGAGCGGAGCAGCGGCCGGTTGTGCGCCAGGAGGTCGAGGAGCACCGATCGCGCTGAAGGCTGGGGACTCGGGGCGAGCGGAAGGGGACGTCGTCGGCATGGGCGGCGGCGTCGGGCGAGCAGTTGGAGTTGCGGTTTCTACCGACGGCGCCGTGATCGTAACCGGCTCGGGTTTCGAGGGCGACGCGGGTGCGGTCAACGATGGCGGCGATGACGGTAGCATCGCCGGAGGCGGAGTGTTTGGGGCCTCGATGCGACGTGTCGGCTCAGGCGAAGGCGTTGCGCTATCGAGGATGCTCGGAGCGGGCATCGGAGGCGGCGGTGGAGTGCTGGCCGAGGTTGGGCTGCCAGCAGCAGGAGCAGCCAATGGCGCGGACGGTTCAGAAGACACCGGAGCGTCCGCATCATCGTTCGAAAGAGCCCAGGGTGTGTCGTCTTCGTTCTTCGGGGGGTCCCACATGGGGGAGGTCCTTCCTTGGGGGTTGGCAATCTCCTCTAATTACATGTCGTCAGGGTAAGGGCATGATTAGAGGAGGCTGACAGCCTTTGAAACACTGGCAAGCGAAAAACTGTTCCCGAAATCAGCTTTCGCGCTTCTCTTCGAGTTTCTCCGCCGCAGACACGAGCGCCTTGATGAGCCCGTTTCGCGAAACTGCTTTGTTCTCGATGGAGGTGACCTTGTCGTGCACTTCCGCCTGCATTTCTCCACGAGCCTCTTCGACACTGCGTTCGACCCGAGCTTCGAGCTCGTCGATCAACCGAGTCGTCTTCTCGAATCCCTCGTCCATGTCTCTGCGAAGAAGGTTCTGAGCTCGCGCTCGGATCCGGGCCTCCTCGGTCAGCTGCTGACTGACGTTGGCCACCGCTTGGGCACGGGTGTCAAGTTCTGCGTCGAGGCGCCCCTCGATAGCGCCGAGTCGCGAATCGAGCGACTCCCGGAGGTCGTCGAGTGCGCCGAGCAGGGCTCGTTCGAGCGTCTCCAACCGTTCGTTGGTTTGCTGCAGGTGATCGCCGATGAGGATCTGCTGCAGGCGTCCAAGATCATCATCTCGGAAGCCCGCCGCAATCGGATGTACCGAATCGGCAGCAGGACCCGGGATATTTGTGGCTGGGCTAGCAGCGTAAGGCGCCACCGTCGGTACTTCTGGCGCGGCGGAGTGCTGCCCAACTATCTCATCAGGGTTCACTTACCCAATAATAGGGTCATCAGCAACCTGGACTCCAGACCGTTGCCAATTTCCCGATACCTTTCTTAGGTGTCGCTGGTCGGAAATACCCCGCCATTTCCGACCAGCGGCATCCTTTTTCAGTCGGTTTGGTGTCCGATGGTGTTTGCGGCCTTGCCCAAGTCCAGTACGCACCTCGGTTAGCGTCTCTGGCAGAAAGCGATGCCGGTAGATGATTCCACGGGAAGCGAAACTGTTCGACCATCTGATACGGCTTATCCGGGCCGCGGTCGACGCGGACTATGTCGAGTTAGCCGTCGGCGACGACACGGTCACCCAGGGCGCAATAGGCGACGCTCCCACAACCGAACCACTCACTCGCGAAGAGCATCGGTCGTGGTTTCCCCGCTTCGGACCTGCCAACCAGTTGACGCAACATGACGAACTCGTTGGATCGGTTGTCGTCTACCCGGTCACCGGACCATCTGCCGAGCAAGGAACCCTTCTCGCCTTCTCGAGGACTCCCGACCACTTCGATGACGAAACGCTCCAAGAGCTCGAAAGCGCCGTCGTCTTGGTGGAACGGCACCTCGATCAGGTCGTAGAGCAAATTCGCCTCGATCAAATCACCGAGGTCCTTCGTCGGAATCAAGATGATTTGCAAGCCACCCAAGCCAAACTCGAGCTCTCGAACAACGAATTGGAACAATTCGCGTACATCGCCGCCCACGAGCTTGTTGCACCGCTTCGCTCCGTCGCGGTGTACGCAGAGGTTCTCGACATGAATTCCGAGGAGCTCAGTGACGCACAACTGCAATCGTGCACCCGAGAAATCCGTGACGGCGTAGCCCTTATGGATCGACAGGTCCGCAATCTCCTCGAACTCTCCAGCACCCAACAACAAGCCGCGGACCCAGTGCCAGTCGATCTCACTCCCGTTGTCGAAGACGCGGTCGAAAGCCTGCGCACAGACATCGCTCAAGCGGGGGCGACCGTCCGAATCAGAACATCGCTCCCAACGGTGCGCGGCGGGTGGGTACTGATCCAAAGCGTATTCGTGAACCTCATCTCCAATGCCTTGAAGTTCCGCGACCAATCTCGCCAGCTCGAGATCGTGATCGACTCGGAGACGATCGACCATGTCCATCGGGTGAACGTCACGGACAACGGCCCAGGGATCAACCCCGAAGACCATGACCGCATCTTCCGTCTCTTCGAACGAGCCTCGACCAGCGCTGCTGGGTCGGGAATCGGACTTGGATTAAGTCGCCGAATTCTTGAAGCTTTCGGAGGACACCTGACCTACGAAGAATCGGAATCGGGTGGTTCGAGGTTCATATTGTCGTTCCCAACAATTGAATGCCAGGACCAGGGATGTCATGACTGCGACGAATCAACCTCGGCTAGCTGAGCTGCCAACGCAGTAAATAGCGTTTCTACGCCATCACCGTTCTTCGCTGAAAGTCGAGCGGGTCTAGCCATGTCAGCCGCGTTGGAGGCGCTATCGACCGCCGACCAGTCGATGTCGAGGTCGCTCTTGTTCGCAATGGGAAAGACGAGAGCCTCTGGCGATGCCGACAAGAACCGGCGACACAGGTCACCAGCGATCTCCGCTGTCTCGGGCCGGGAAGCATCAAAGACCATCAAGGCTGCCGAAGACGCCCGCAGATAACTCGCCGGTACGGCCAAACCTTCGGTCTCGCCGTGCACATCCCACAAGAGCAGATTGACCGTCGCGTCGCGGAGTTCGACCGACTTGCGGTCGACCTTCACCCCAATCGTCGATTTGTAATCCTCCCTGAACACACTGTGCACGAATCGCCGAACAAGACTGGTCTTGCCCACCGAGGGCGCCCCGAGCAGGACAACCTTCGCTCGAAGTAAGCGGGGAGTACTCACATGGGTCACGTTATCTAGAGATGAGAATCAGTGCGATGACGATCGCTATCAGCACAAGGGCGAGCACAATTAAGGCAACCTTTGACTGTCCCGCCGCCGCAGGGGTCGCTCCTCCCTGGAGGTCCTGCAGCAGTGGCACCGCTTGATCGAGCGACTCGGTCACACCCACCGGACCAGAGAAGTCGGCATCAAAGTCGCGATGGATCTGCTCGAGCAACTCAGCTGCCCGTATGCGATAGGCGTCGTCGGGGACGCCCTTCACTACCGAAGCCAAGACGGCTCGAGGGCCCCATTCGACAAGAACGGAAATGTTGCCAACGCGCAGATCCTGCAGGCCGTCGTGCTCTGGGGCGTCGAAAGCCTCCTGCACGAAGTTGCCGATCGCGTCGAGCATCCCCGACACGATGTCGGACTCTTCGGTGTTGCCGTCAATGGCCGTAGCGGCGAGTAGCAACCCGGACTCACGCTCGATCAACAGCACCTGCTCGACTACGAACGTTCCACCGTCGGGCGGGCCAAACGACAACAGGTTCGCGATCATCTTGCGAACAGCGGGACCCAGCACCGGATATAGGGCTACTGCGAGCTCGTCGCTCTCGTCGCGGGCGGAATGATGAATCGCCCGCACCGCCGTCGGCTTCATGGCCAATGACAACCGTTCTGGATTGTCGACACTCTCGAAGGTGTCCGGCAGCACGGTCCCAACGGCCAGTGCGCGATCGCCGTTCTCAAGGAGCATTGACTCCAAGAACTGCACCCGACTCTTCAGCGCCTGCACCTCTCGACGCAGAGAGGCCATCTCGTTCTGCTCCGCGCGAAAGAGAACCTGTCGCAGCTCATCCAGGCTGCGGTCAGCTTCGCCCGGAACGGTCGTCACGTGGGGGGCACGAGCAGGCCAAGACGGGTCGCAGTTGCGATCGCTTCTACCTGAGACGCCACTCCGAGCTTCCTGTGCATGGTCTTAATTCGATCACGAACGGTGTGCAAAGACAAAAAGAGTTGAGCGGCGATCTCCGCGGGAGTCATTCCCGTGTTCAGAAGTTCGAGCACTTCGAGTTCACCCGGAGACAGCACAATCTTGGGCACATCAGCGGTTGGATCATCGTCCATCTCGGCGCCTAAGACCCTCGCACGGACAAGTTGGATGATCGAAGTGATCGATTCGTCCTTCGAGATGGCATCAACTTTGTCGAGTTCTGCGGCCTCACGACGTACTTGGGGTGCGAGGAAACCCGTCAGAATGATGATCGGGTTCGAGAACTTGGCGTCACGTAGTTGACTCGCCAAGGCCGCCCCCGTTTCTCCGCCGGGAAGTCGGTAATCGGAGATGATCAGATCGGGTTTGACTCGATCGCAAAGCTCAAGCGCGGAGGTGATGTCGTGGGCTCGACCCGCCAGCTCAAGATCGGGCGTGAGCGAGATTGCTAGACCAATTGCCTCCGCGTAAGAAACGTGGTCATCAACCACAACGATGTTGGCAACAGGGCTAGCCATACTCCGAATCTAGTGTGAACCAGGGGGCGAGGCGTCTCAGAACTTGCCGACTTTGACAAGACCCGAATTTTGGTGGCGCTAGGTCGGCAAACACACCTCCGGTGTTTTGGGTCGTCTCGCAGTACTCGGCCTAACCTTTCGCTGTGCGTCTCCCGCTGCGTGTCTTGCGCGACCTTGAGCCGATAGATGGAACGACTAGCCGTGAGCTACGTCCGATCGGTGGCAGACCGACACTGCTCGTTGAGACCGAAGGGGGCGGGCCAGCCGAAGGCTGGGCTGTCGTGACCGTTGACCTCGACATAGACGATGAACTCGCCAGCACTCGCCAGATCGCGTCCCCGGTCACCTTATGGTTCTTGCCGGCCGGAGAAGGTGTACCGCTAGCGCGTCGGCCAGTTCCCGAAGTCCGCGGAAAGCGTTTCCGCGTGGTGCACGTGCCCGAGGGGACTGCAAGTATCCACGTTGAGGTCAGCCCTTGGGTACGCGCTGTCAGCCCGGGTTCGGTCTCCTTTCGTCCGCTCCACCCCACAGCAGCGGCATCGATGATGTCCAGTGACCTCGCGGTGTCGGCTGTGCGGGGTGACACCGACCGAGAGTTGCTGGTCGGCCGATTGCGCGATGCGCGAGACAGCGGAGGTGTTCGCGGCGCGATCGCTGAGGTCGCCTACGCCTACGAGCATCTGCAACATCTGCGGGCTGGCAACGACGTCCACTATCCGGATTGGCTGGCGCGCCACAACACGCTGTTCGACGACGACCGCGCTCGTCTCCTCGCCCATTGCGAATCGCTCCCCGGAGGCGGTCCGAGCATCTCGATCGTGATGCCGGTTTATGATCCCGAACCGGCCCTATTGCAGGAGGCGATCGACTCCATCCAAGATCAGATCTACTCGCGATGGCAGCTCGTCGCAGTCAACGATGCGTCGTCGAATCCCGAGATCCGGACGGTCTTGGATAATGCGGCAGCGAGCGATCCACGAATTTTGGTTCGGCATCGGTCGGAGAACGGCCACATCTGTGCTGCAACCAACGACGCGCTCGACATGGCGACCGGCGAATTCGTCGCTTTCATGGACCACGACGACCTGCTCGCGCCCTTTGCGCTGGCAGTGGTTGGACTCGCTGCCGCGGACGCTGACCTGATCTACACCGACGAAGACAAAGTCGACCGTGCGGGCCATCATTTCGATCCACACTTCAAGCCCGACTGGAATCCTGAGCTCTTACTGGGACAGAACTACCTGTCGCACTTGACTGCAGTGCGTCGATCAATCCTGCGCAAAGTTGGTGGGCTTAGGCCCGGTTACGAAGGGTCCCAAGACCATGATCTGCTGCTTCGGATCACAAAGGAGATCACGGCGGATCGCATCGTCCATGTCCCGTTGGTCGCGTACCACTGGCGCGCGATCGAGGGTTCCACAGCCCTTGCGCCAGGGGAGAAGTCCTACACCGAGGACGCTTCGATCCGAGCACTCCACGATCATCTAGGCGCTAACTGGACCGTCGAACTCGCTGACGGCGCCACGGCCTATCGCTGCAAACCCCCACTAGATGAATTTCCGCTGGTGTCGATCCTCATCCCAACGCGAGACCGGATCGATCTCATCGAGCAGTGCGTCGAGAGCCTTGCCAAGACCACGTACCCAGCGTTTGAGGTTCTGATCATCGACAACGACTCCACCGAGCCCGAGACGCTGGATTGGTTTGAACAGTTCGACAACGGACGAGACCGTCGAGTCATCAAAGCCCCAGGCGAGTTCAACTTTTCGCGAGTCAACAACCTGGGT
The DNA here is from genome assembly GCA_964445255.1 of uncultured Acidimicrobiales bacterium. Taxonomy (GTDB): domain Bacteria; phylum Actinomycetota; class Acidimicrobiia; order Acidimicrobiales; family SHLQ01; genus SHLQ01. Next base: position 4,015 of record CAYUKM010000052.1, on the reverse strand, counting down.
GCCGAGGCGTCCCGAGGTGAACTCCTGCTCTTGCTCAACAACGACACTGAGGTGATCGATCCCAACTGGCTCACCACGATGGTGCGGTGGATCCAGCAACCCGAGATCGGCATCGTCGGAGCGAAGCTGCTGTATCCCAACGACACCATCCAACATGCCGGTGTCGTGTTGGGCTTGGGCGGCCTAGCCGGCCACGGACAGTTGCACGAACCCGCTGGCTCCACCGGCTACTTCAACCGTCTAACGATTACCCACGAGGTCGGAGCGGTCACCGGCGCGTGTCTGATGACTTGGCGCGACCACTGGGAGGCACTCGGCGGATTGGATGAGGCGCTCGCCGTTGCATTCAATGACATCGACTACTGCTTACGGGTCCGCCACAACCTCGGGCGCCGAATCCTGTGGAGTGCTGACGCCACGCTGTATCACCACGAGAGCCTTAGTCGCGGCGCAGAGGACGATCCGGTCAAGGTGGCCCGATTCAACGCGGAGGTCGACCTCGCGTTGGAGCGCTGGGCCGAGGTGCTCGCCGACGACCCTGCGTACTCTCCAAACCTGACGCTGTCGCGGGACTCCTTTACGCTCGCACGCGAGCCACGCTTTGTTGCGCCATGGTCAGTCGAGGTCATCGACTAGGGTCGAAGCTGTACATCTCGCGGGTCTTTCCCTTGGAGGAACAATGGCAGCAGGTCGCTTGATCGGATCACTCGTAGGAGCCTTTGGTGGCAGAGCAGTCGGAGGGCTGATCGGCGGCAACACCGGGCGCTTAGTCGGAAGTCTTCTCGGCTCGATGGTCGGTGGCCGAGGCGTGGGCGGTGGACTTGGAAGCGCTATGGGCGGACTTGGCGGGTTGCTCGGCGGTGGTGACGACGACGAGCCAGTAGAGATCCCAGACGAGCAAGCCGTCGTGCTCATCCGCGCCATGACCAACGCAGCGAAGTCCGACGGTGAGGTCGACCAAGAAGAGATCGACAACATCATTCGTCGAGCTGGCGACCTCGAAGCCGAAGACGAAGCCTTTCTACGGGCCGAGTTTGCCGCTCCCCTCGATCTCGAAGCATTCATCGAGTCGGTGCCGTCCGGCATGGAGGCCGAGGTCTACACCGCGTCGATCCTCCCAATCGAGATAGATACGGTCGCCGAAACGACCTACCTCCAAAACTTGGCAGATGGCCTAGGACTGAAGTCTTCGCAGGTCGAGGAGATTCACAACGCGCTGGAGATTCCGACTCTGTGAGATTGGCCGTCCTCGGAGGCGGGGCGTGGGGCACCACCGTTGCGCACCTGTGCGCGCACAACGCCTCCACCACGCTTTGGGCTCGCGACGCAGGCGACGTCTCAGCGATCAACGCATCACACGAGAACCGGCGATATCTCGCGGGTCATCGGCTCCACCCTGAGCTGAAAGCATCAAACGACCTTGCCAAGACGGTGGCTGACGCCGACGCCTTAGTGATCGGCATACCGTCGGGTGCTTTCGCAGAGCTATTGGAGAAACTCGCGCCAATCATTCCACAAGGCATCCCGGTGATCTCGCTTACCAAGGGGCTCGAACCGCGTACCGGCCAGCGAATGACGGAGCTGATCGCCCACTATCTGCCCGAGCACCCCTTCGGGCTACTTACCGGGCCGAATCTGGCGGTCGAAATTCTGTCTCGAGGCACGACAGCTGCAGTCCTGGCGCTGAGTGACTTCGCAATAGCCGAGTCCTTGCGAGACAGCTTTTCAACCGATTGGTTTCGGGTTCAACCCCATCGCGACGTCATCGGTTGTGAACTCGGGGCTGCACTAAAGAACGTCATAGCAATCGCTGTGGGCATCGTTGATGGCATCGGCGGTGGTGACAACATGCGCGCTGCAATCATGACCCGCGGCCTGGAAGAAGCGACCCGACTCGGCGTCGCACTGGGGGGACGAGCGGAAACCTTCATGGGAATGTCGGGCCTCGGTGACTTGGCCGCGACTTGCACGAGCGACAAGAGCAGAAACCGCCAGGTTGGAACTGCTCTGGGCAGCGGCGTTTCCATCGACACGGTTATGGCCGAAATGGACCAGGTCGTTGAGGGAGTCGCGACCGCCCCCATGATGGCTCGCATCGGTCGGACCGCTGGGGTCTCGATGCCAATCGTTGACCAGATTCATGCACTCGTTCATCGCGATCGCAACGCCAGTGAGGTCTTTGAAGGTCTCCGCTCTGTCGTCTAACTCTGTGTAGCTCACACGCGTTCGAGAGCTATCCAAACATCCCAACCAACATCGAGCCTCGCGCCAGAGACGCCGGTAGCGGACCGCTCAGGCTGTCGAAACGCATGGATTGCAACAGATTGTTCATGTCGGACTTCTTAACAAGCTCCTTTCCCGTCGGCTCCGTTTTGGGATTCAGTGCCAGAGGTGGCAGAGTTTCCAGGTGATGTTTTCAAGAGATGATCTAGAAACGGCCACCTCGACGCGTCGCGTCCGGTGGTCCCGACTGCTCGCGCTACTCGCCGCTCTGTCGCTCCTCGCCGCTGCATGCGGCAACGACACCGACACCACGGTTAGTGCCGCTGACTCCACAGCGGAGGCCGAAGCCTCCGACGAAGAAGCCATGGAAGACGACGAAGAAGCCATGGAAGACGAAGAGGAGGCCATGGAAGACGACGCAGTCAGCGCCGACTTCGCCAACTTCGACGAAGTCCTCGAAGCCGCCCAGGGCCAGACCGTCCAACTGTGGATGTGGGGTGGAGACTCCGTACTCAACGACTACATCAACAACACCCTCGCCCCAGCTGTCGCTGAGCAGGGTGTGACCCTCGAGCAGGTACGCATCGATGCCACCTCCGATGGCATCAACCGCATCATCTCCGAGATCGAAGCGGGCGTAGACGACGGAGCCGTCGACCTCATCTGGGTCAACGGTTCAAACTTCTCCCAGGGCAAGGACGCCGGCCTCTGGCGCCAAGACTGGGTATCGCTGCTCCCGAACTCTGATCTTCTCGATCCGGCTGACCCAACACTGTTCACCGACTTCGGTACCGCCACCGACGGTCAGGAAGTCCCATGGAGCCGTGCGGCATTCACCTTCGCCTTCGACAGCGATCGCGTCGAAAACCCGCCGACATCGTTTGAGGAACTCGCTGCATGGGTAGCCGAGAACCCAGGCCGTTTCACCTACCCGGCACCTCCTGACTTCACTGGTTCGGCCTTCGTCCGCCAGGCCGTGCAAGCACTCGGCGAAGACGCCGCATTCGAGCTGCTGAACGCCATGACCGACAACCTGTGGCAGAACGGCAACAGCTTCCCGGTGGACGAAGCAGAGCTCAACCAGCTCTTCGGTAACGGCGAGGTTGACCTCGCGATGAGCTACAACCCGAACTTCGTTCAGGTAAACGTCGACCAGGGCATCTTCGCTGACTCGACCGCACCTTTTGTCTTCGAAAGCGGAACCCTCCAGAACGTTAGCTTCCTCGCACTTCCTGCAAACGCCGGTTCGGCCGCAGGTGCGATCGTGGCTGCGAACGTCTCCCTCGATGCCACGCTTCAGGCGGAGAAGCTGATCCAGGTTGGCGTGCCAGCGGTAGTTGATATCGACGGCGAACTTGAACCATCCCCATTCCAACTCACCGACTTCGGCACCCCGCTCGAAGAGCTTCAGGCTGATCAGGTCGGCGTATTGGACGAACGCTGGAGAGTAGAGATCACCCAATGAGTGAAGACCGTATAGACCTCGTCGTAATCGGAGGCGGTTCAGCTGGCCTCGTCGCATCCCACGGTGCCGGAGGACTCGGCGCCGAGGTAGTGATGGTCGAGCCGAACCACCCGGGTGGTGACTGCCTGTGGCATGGCTGCGTGCCGAGCAAGCGATTGCTCACCGCTGCCAAAGCTGCGCACACCATGCGTACTGCCAGCAAGCACGGCATAGCCGCTGTCGAGCCCGATATTGACTTCGTGGCCGTCATGCAGGGGGTCAAGGACGCTCAAGCCCACATCGCTCCACACGACTCGGTCGAACGCCTTGAAGAGAGCGGCGTTCGGG
>CAYUKM010000051.1:6565-17453 GCA_964445255.1 uncultured Acidimicrobiales bacterium | reverse complement strand
TCCAAGTTCTTACCGAAGCCGGGCTATTGCCTGGCGCACTCCAGAAGAACGCCGGTCTGAAGTTCATCAACGATTGGCAGATGCTCGAGGTTCAGACGACGAACTCGGCGCTCACCAACGCGGCGACCGTCGGGCAACAGCTCAACATTCCGATCAATCACTTCGAGGGTAACTACACCTGTAGCCCCGAGACGCTCGCCCAGCTGCAAGCAAACGATCAGATCGTGTTGACTTACACCCCGAACCCGAACGGGTCGGTCGGTGACATTGCTGGTGTGTGCAACGAAGCTCGCAACGTCGTGGGCCTAATGCCGCACCCGGAGCGGGCAAGCCACGAACTGCTGGGCTCCACCGATGGCAACGTTCTACTGCAGAGCGTTCTCGACTCGGTTGGCGTTAGCGCCTAGTCAACCAGGCTCAAACGCACAGACCGTCGTCGGTTACACCCCGACTGCAAAGTGATCGGCGATCGACCGCGGTGACGGAGAAGCCCGTAACCGCGTCGGCGTTGTCGCCGCGTTCGATGAAGAACAAGATCTCGACTCGGTATCCACTCGTGGAGTCATCCTGGAGACCGGTCAGGTCATAGGTGGCAATACCGCTCGAGGCATCGATGCCCTCAAGGTCACCGACCTGGGTAATCACCACGTCCTTACTGAAGCCATAGATGATCGCCAGCTGCGCCGCGAGCCCATCGATGGTTTCGGCCATCAAGCCAACATTGTCGAGATCCGGTTCGGCGCGTCCGATACCGGGACTCAAGATCACGGTGTCAGAGAGGAAGTTGCTCGAAACCCAGCCGAGCAGCGAACCGTCGCTGTTGGTCACTTGCCACCAGTCCGTCGATCCGACCACGTCACACTCACCGGTTGGGATCAGTTGGTTGCCGCGTTCGACCCTCGTGAGGATAGGGGTTGTCGATCCAGCACTCTCACGGAGGTTCAGTCCACCGTCAGGATCATCGAGTTCGACATCCACGAAGTGACCTTGGAGTGCCGGGGCCGAGCAGGTACGTGGTTCGATGGCCGGTGTGTCGACGTTTCCAGAGTCGGTTTGAACTCCGACTTCGGTGTCTGGGTCAGCGGCGTCGGTCGCCGCTCTGGTATCGGCTTCGGACGATTCGGAATCGGTGGGGGCATCGGGGAGTTGCTCGGCGATCGCGAGGGTTTCGGGACGGTCGGACACGAGGGCCACATCCGACAACGTCTGGCTCGAGCTTTGCGATACTTCGCTCGCCACCTCATCACTCGCACACGCTGACGCGACGACAGCCACGGCGGCGAGAAGGGTGAGTAAGCGGGTTCCCATGAGAGAAGTATCGGCGCGCGAAGGCCCTCACTAAACCGGGGACTGCCCCCCACCGCAGGGGTTCTACTCGGACATAAGTTGGAGACTCAGACGCCCGGATTTAGCCGAAGCAATGAGAAAGCCAGCGGCCATCTGAGAGCGGCCAGCGTTATGGCCGCACGGGAAGAGCACCGCGGGTCGTTCGTTGGTATTCGTTATGAGATTCATTGTGGCCAGCACATGGTGAACAGCAGTGGAACGCTGTGCAAACACCAGACACCAACCTGTTCCTACACTTGGATCAACGTGCAACTGACAGACAAACAACGCCAACAGGTCGATGCGATCGCATCGCTCGTTACCCAGGGCGACCCGAATGCGATTCGTCAAGGGATCGAGCTCACGGCAGCCCTCGACGACCAGGCTGTGTTCGCGGCGTTGCTCAGTGGTATCTCGGCGAACCTTTCGGCGGCCGATACACCGAAGGGGCGATTCCCGAGTCATCGTCGATTCCCAACCCCCGACCGGGCGTCACTCTTCGACGTGGGGACCGGTGATCAAGCGCTGCTGGATCTGGCAATGATCCAGCTTCTCGCCGCATCGGATCACCCACTTCGCACCTCTGTGACCTCGATTGCGCTGGGGACACCCAAGCGCAAATTCGCGAAGCCGCCTCGAAGAATGTGGCTCCATGGGTTGGAGCGCCTCACTGAGCTGACGCACCTCGATCTGCACTTCACTGCTCTCGATGAAGGCCTCGATATGAGCGTCTTGAAGCAATTTCGGAACCTCACACATCTCCGGTTTCGAGGTGCGTTCGCGCCGGGCCCTCTGCCCTCGATGCCACAGCTCCAAGAGATCAACGCGGTTCGCTTCGGCTTTGAGCCAGGAGCGGAGTTTCCCGAGCTCCGATTCGTTCGCGGTCGTATCGAATCCGAGGAGCCGCTCGACGTGGAGCGCATGCCGAAGTTGAACGAGGTCGAAGTGCGAGGCGATCTCCGCCTGCGCGGCTTCACCCAACTCAAGAGAGTCTGGAGCTCACGGGGAGAAGTTGATCTTGGCGATTGCGAGCAGGTTGGGCATCTCCGCGTCGGCACCCACTCATTCGAGGCTCCCAAGCTTCGTCACGTTGGGTTGCTCGATCAGATCACCCGCGGTCTCGACATCGCCCAGCTCGAAACGATCGACCGAGTCAAGCTCACCCGAAGCAGCAAGATTCGCACCGTCAGTTTCCCGCCGGGTACGCAACTCATCGATCCGCGGGTGGTTCTGTGGGGACCAGAACTGACCGACCTCGGCAACGTCGGTGAGCTCGAAGGAATGGAGATGTTGATCATGCCGCGGGTACGGAATCCGGTTTCGCTGGAGCCGTTGCGAAAGGCCCGTTCACTTCGGGTGCTCGACATCCGTAACTCGCCAGGCATTACGGACTTGTCGCCGCTGATCGAATTGCCAAACCTTGAGGTTTTGGTGATCGATGATGTCGGCCGCAAGAACGTTCCGCCAGAGCTGGCGGACAAGGTCCAAAAGTTCTGGCGGCGACACCAGCCGCGGACCAGTGCTCAAGTAAAGAGCAGCGCGGGTCGAACTACGAAACCAGCCTGACGGTCCGGCGGCCCTCGAGTACTCGGTCGTCACCATCGGGAGGAAGTACCCACAAGACCGCGCACGGCGGACGGATCTTGGGTGCGGCCGCCTTGCCATCGGTGAAGTACACCGCGGCGTCGTAGCGGGGGACTGCATCGGTGAGCCATTGCAAGGCTGGATCGAAGTTCGTCCCGCCACGTCCGCTGGCCTTCTCCGGTCGACTTCCGAGGTAGTCCCAGCTAGTGCGGACCTGGTTGTCAGCCTCGACGATGGTCACCTGGGAGCCCTGCCGCCAGATCGCATGCACTTCGGTGAAGAACTCTGAGAAGGCCGCGTCTTTGACCGAGCCGCTGGTATCGATGATCACCGCCAGTCGGTGGAGCCGCTTTACTTTGATCCCCGGGTATGTCCCGTAGCGCTTGGAGGGCCGCCGCAGGGTGTTCGAGATTCGAGTTCGTCGGCTGGACGCCGCGAACAGGCGAATGACCCGTCGCCAATCGACCGTCGGCTGAAGGTTGTCCACCATTGACTCAACGAGCGCCTGAATCTCAGTAGGGACGAGCGAGAAGTCTTCGCCCGAGCGATCACGCGCATCTCGAACCGCTTTTGCGAGTTCGTGTTCACCGATCGCTTCTTCTTGATCATCGCTAGAGGCTGGCGCGTCTTCACCTGCAGGGTCGCGCATCATCTCGTCGGGGATCTCGTCGCGATGTTCGAACAACGTGTCGTAGTACCACTCGAGGGTCATATCGGGTTCGAGTGGAAAGGTGAACGATTCGGTCGTGGCCGACCCGGGTGGCAACGGCCAACGCTCACCCATCATTTGGTTGACCACGAGATCTGATGCGAGCGCAAAGACCTGCGGGTCCATGTCAGGTTTGAACCGGCCGCGGTGGTTGAGCAACGTCGACAGCGTCACATGTTTGATGGCGGCGCTCCGTTGACCTGGAACGGTGAGCTCGTTAATGAAGTAGTCGGGGTCGATCGAGAGAGTCGGTCGACCGTTGCGGAATGAAATCCCTAGTCGAGTGGCATCGGAACTGACTTTGCGATTGATGCCCGACAACAGGTGACCGAAAAATGGTTCTTCACGAATCAGTGCAATAACGGCGCGACCGAGTTCTTCGCTCGTCTCGGCGCGGAGTCGTCCGTCATCGCCTGCGGTCACAGTGAGCCAAGGGTGAGTTCGGCGAGCGCCTTGTTACGCATGACCTCAACAACCTCAGGTCCTGCGTCGCGAACCAGGTCGCGGTGCAGCGTCAGGCGAAGATCGCTCGGGAGCACATCGCTGGTGAGAAACGAAATGAGGTTGGCACCTTGGTCCTCGGTGGGAGCGAAACCGTCATCGGTCAGTGCGAGGTACAAGCGAACGGTCATAGCATTGAGCCGGTCGAGGCGAACGCCGTCGTCGTCGCTGGCGAGCTCACGCAGGCGAGCTTCGGTGCCGGACCATGTGTCGTTCAAAATCTCGTCGGGAGAAATCAGCTGGTTTAGGTCGTCGTTTACAAACGACATGAATGCCGTAGCGGCTTCACTGTCGAGCGCACTCAACGCCAACGCATGAACGTGGTCCCATTCGGCCCGGAGGTCGTGGATCGGTCGTATCTGTTCAAAGAAGTGTGTCAGCGAGCGCGGGGTGGTGCGAGAGCCCGACACCATTTCGGGATAGGTCAACACAAAGGCGATGCCGCGTTCGTCGACCCCAGCGTCGACCGCCCAGCTCGCCCACACCTTGTGCTCAAACTCCATGCTCACGTGAAGCATCCTGGTCAACATTGCATCGTCAAGGGGGGTGACGCTGTAGTCGGCACCTTCGGGGTTTGCGGTGACCACGATGTGCCAATCCGGGGGAAGCGACCAGCTCACAAGCTCGCCGCGCTGCAGAAGCTGCATGATGCCGCGGAGGATTCGATCGTCTGCACGGTTGAAGTCGTCGAGCAACAACAGGCCTGGACCATCCTCAGTTGGGACCCAATCGGGGGGCGCAAATCGCGTGGAATCACCCTCGACTACAGGCAGACCGTGCAGATCGCCCATCTCTTCGAACTGGGCCGGCGCGACGTACGCAAACTTCCAACCGTTGGTACGCGCGATGTCCTCTACAAGAGCGGTCTTTCCGATGCCATGAACCCCCCAGACACAGATCGGTGTCCGCTCGCCTTCTCCGCCCACAGCGTTGACGGTTACGCGTTCGATAAAGGTACGCACTCCTGAGGCGGTCAGCTTTGCGCCGAGGAGCGTTGGTCCGTGAGTACTCATAGTGCTGCCACGGTAGGGCACGAGTCGGGTCGAATGTGGCCATCACCGCGCTTGTTTGCCATGCGCGCGTGGGTCCCGCAACCCTTTAAACCCAACCGATATTGCCGATTCTTAACCAATCGAGTGACCGCGCGTGGGGCGTGAATCGCGGGTCTTTCTAAAGAAGGTCACGAATGAGTCTGGAAACGCAAAAAGGGTCGATCCGCGGCAGACTGCTGCTAGTCGCGCTCGTGCCACTGCTTGCGATTTTGCCACTCGGAATTCGAAGCGCTGGCCAGGATGTGTCGACGTTTAACCAGGCGCGCCAGTCGGTTCGAGAAGCGGCGTTGTTTTCTGAAGGTGCGCGCATTACCCAGGCTGTGCGCGCGGAGTGGCTCGCAACCCTCGATGTAACGGCTCTGAGTTCGAACGATCTCGCTGGTGCGTCGCCCGCCGTGATGGCTCGGGCGAACGTGGTAGCCGAGGACACGGCGCAGGCCTTTTCCGCAGCTACGGCGCGCACCGATGCACTTCTCGCTGACTCGGGGCTCTCCACTAGCGCCTTCGATGGTCGAGAGTCTCTGCTGTCGCGCATCGAAGCCCAAAGCGTCCTTCCTGCGGAGCTGGATCTGTTCTATACCCGTGCGCTTGCGCAATGGGAACGCGAAACCGGTGATGGGCGGTTTGTAACAGGGCGTACCGATGCAGAGGTCCAGAGAGCTGAAGCGACCTTGCGGGTGCTGCACGACCTCGATACCGCTGTCGCGGACCTGCGACACGAGCTCACCCTGGTCGCAGATCGGTTCTTTGTTGGCGCCGGCGTCGACTGGGACGCGCTTGGCGCTGATGGCGATACCACTCGCCGAGTTCTTCAACAGGTAGACGGCTTTCCCATCGGGTCGACCGAATCGTGGAGCGCGGTTCGCACACCCCTAGTGAACTCGCTAGACACCCTCGGCGAACTAACAGAACGAGCGCCCGGTCCCGGAGATGAATCGATCCCTGATGATGTGGAGATCGTGGTCTCGATCCGCGATGGGCTAGCGGCCACGACCGCCGACCTCAGTGTGCAACGCGACGCCATGATCGCAACGGCTGTCGATGCCACGCGAGACATTCAAGATGATGCTCGTCGAGCCTTGACCTGGAGCATTGCGCTGTTCCTGATGGCCATCTTGGTCACGGTTTTCACCGCCGTTCGGGTACATCGCTGGATCTCTGATCCGCTGCGCGATGCGGCTGATCGCGCTCGGGCGCTGTCTTCAGGAAACCTGAGCGAAGTCTCTCGAGACTTCGCGGAAGGACCTCGTGAAGTACGTGCTCTATCGGCGGCCTTCGATCGGGTTACTTCCACCGTGACCGCCCTTGAGGAGCAGGCCCGCGCGATCAACGCTGGCAGGCTCGACGATCCAGCTCTGGAACGAAAGCTTCCCGGCAACCTCGGCAGGAGCCTCGAAGGGACAATTGGTCGTTGGCGCGAAACCACGATGCGATTGGAACATGAGGTCTCGCACGATCCGATCACCGGTTTGGCATCCCTGCGCGCCATGGAACGACATGCCGAGACGCTCTTGGCAGACGGTCCGATCACGGTCGCATATGTCGCTCTCGATCACTTCAAGGGTGTGAATGATGCTGCCGGGAGAACCACCGGTGATGAGGTACTTCGCAAGGTCGCCAAACGCATGGAGCGCGGCGCGGCACGTTCAGCGATGACGGCCCGACTCTGGGGTGATGAATTCGCGATCCTCTTGCCGGCGTCGGCCAATGATGAGATGGAGGCGTCCATACACAATGCGCGAGATGCGCTGGCCAAAGCGGTGTCGGTCGATGGAAATTCGTGGCGGCTCTCGGCGACCATCGGGGTAGCTGTCGGTACACAGTTCGATCGCGCCCTCAATGACGCTTCGGTAGCCACGAGGCATGGAAAGCGCTGCGGCGGGGCCCAAATCGTGCACCATGACGAGGCGTTCGCGGCGCTTCGGGACAAGCGAGCGCGTATCGAAGCTGAGCTACTCACCGCAATTGCCGAAGACCACTTGGAGATTTGGTACCAGCCTGTGTTCGACCTTCGTACCGACGAGGTGCGTGGCGCCGAAGCACTGGTTCGCTGGCGACTCGAGGACGGTTCCATCCGGCTGCCTGGTGACTTCATCCCAATCGCGGAGGAGTCGGACCTGATCATCGAACTCGACCGGTGGACAATCAATGCGGTGTGCAGACAGCTTGTCGCCTGGCGTGGAACTCCGTTTGAGAACGTGCGCATTGCGATAAACGTGAGCGGCCGACATATCTTGCGCGATGACTTGGCCTCGGTGATTAGCGACACTTGTCTTCGATACGGGGTGACCCCCTCGTTGTTGGGCGTGGAAGTCACTGAGTCGTACCTTGCCCATGATGTGTCAGCGGTCAAGCAAACCCTCGAGGAGCTTCAAAGCCTTGGCATTGAATTACTGATCGACGACTTTGGAACGGGCTATTCGTCGCTCGCTTACGTTCGCGATCTTCCGTTCGACACCTTGAAGATCGACCGTTCCTTCGTGGAGTCGCTCGACAAGGAGGAGTCAGCCAAGAAGCTGGTCAGAGCGATTATTGCGTTGGCCGCTGAGCTCGGATTGTCCACCGTGGCCGAGGGCATTGAGACCGACATACAACGTCGAGTGCTCGTGAAGCTGGGCTGCGAAACGGGCCAGGGCTTCGAACTCGCACGCCCTATGCCAGCGGGCGATCAGCTCATCGACGTGATCCTCGAACACCAAGAGGACTCTCTTCGGGAGGCGGCGTGAAGCGATCCGTCCTGATCTGGATTGCGCTCGTTGGAATTATTGATGCGCGCTAGATTGCAATCGGTGGTTTACGAACTCATTGGCTCTCGCTATGGCTCCATCCATCTGCGCGCCAAGCTAACTACGATCTAGTAAGAGAGACATGCCACTCGCGATAACCCTACTCATCACCTTTGCCATCATCCTCGTGATGGTGGGCTTCAACGCTCTGTACGTTGCCGCGGAGTTTGCCACCGTGGGTTCACGTCGCTCGCGTGTCCAAGAGAGCGCCGAGTCGGGGAGTTCTCAAGCCAACGGCTTGCTCACGATCCTCCAAGATCACTCGAAGCTCGATAACTACGTCGCTGCTTGTCAGGTTGGCATCACCTTGTCGAGTCTTGTTGCTGGTGCCTTTGGCCAAGCACAGCTGACGCCAATCTTCGAAGAAATCCTCGGAGGCTTTGGCGGGCGGACACTCGCCATCGTCGTCGTACTCCTACTTATCACCTCACTTCAGGTTGTATTGGGCGAACTCCTGCCTAAGACCGTCGCACTGCGGTACCCGGAGCGATTGGCTACCGCGACGCTGCGACCTATGAAGATCAGTCAATGGCTACTTCGCCCGCTCGTGGCGGTCTTCAACGGTTCGGCGTTCTGGCTCATGGGCAAGCTGAATCTCCAAGTTGAGAAGGGCCACACCCAAGTTCATTCACCACAAGAACTTGCGGGCCTCTATCTCGAGAGTGCCGAAGGTGGTCTCATCGACACCGCAGAGCGCGAGATGCTCGCCGGAGCCCTCTCCGTGTCGAATCGTGTCGTTCGCGAAATCATGACTCCGAGACGCCGCCTCGTCATGGTCGAGAAGGACACCCCAATCGACGAAGCGCTGCAGACGTTGTCGGCAAGCCCGTACTCACGTTTCCCGGTAACCGATGGGGGAGAAGACGTCGTGGGTCTTGTCACCTTGCGACAGATCTTCACCGCCAATGAGAACGGCACAGCCCAGACGGTCGGCGAAGTCGCGTCTGAAGCAATGGTCGTAGGAGAAGTGTTCGACGTACCCCCGCTGCTCAACACCTTCTCCACCGAAGGCGTACACGCAGCAATCGTGGTCAACGAGTTCGGCACCATTTCCGGACTCGTAACTCGCGAGGATGCAATCGAAGAGATCTTCGGCGAGTTCAACGACGAGTTCGACGTCGAACCCGACCCGATCACCATCACCGGGCAAAAGGTCTCGGTTCGCGGCGATGTGCTGTTGAAGATTCTGAATGAGCGATTCAAATTTGCGCTTCCAGACGACGAGATCGACACGGTTGGCGGCTACGTCTGGCATCACCTCGGGCGACTGCCAGTCGTCGGTGATGAGATTCCGATCACAACCGCCGCTCACAAGGCGGCCCTTGATAGCGAGGGCGAGATTGAGCCGCCGCCATCCCATCCGCCCCTTCGGGTGGATTCAGTCGACGGGACGCTCGTTGATCGCGTCAGCTTCACAAACGGAGGCGTGGAATCATGAGTGGACTCTTGTTTGCCGCCGAAGCGGGCGAACCAATCGAAATCAACTTCTTGACCGATGGCGTCCTGCCGATCCTGGCCATCATCATCCTTGTCGCAATCAATGGTGTGTTCGTCGCCGCGGAGTTCGCGCTCGTCGGCTCACGACGCGCTCGATTCGCGAAGCTTGCCGAGGGCGGTAGTCGCGGAGCCAAATGGTTGTTGCGGGTCTTTGATCGTGAGGCAGGTAAGGACAGCTACATCGCGGTAGCGCAGCTCGGCATCACCTTGGCCTCGATCGGTCTCGGCATGTACGGCGAACCCGCATTCGCCAAGTTGATCGAGGCGCCCTTCGTGGGCGTGGTCTCCGATGAGGTGCTCGTCGCCGCTGGTTTCGCAGTGGCTTTGAGCATTATCACGTTCCTCCACGTCGTATTCGGTGAGATGATCCCCAAAGCGCTCGCCTTGCAGTCCCCGGAAGGGACGTCGCTGCGGGTCAACGGCGTTATGCGGACGTTCTCTGTCGTGTTCCGCCCGTTCGTCGCCCTCCTGAACTCGATTGCGTTCGCTATGATGCGGGCGCTACGGATCCCCGAACCCGACAAAGCCGTGTCGCTGTACAGCGCAGAAGAGCTTGCGATCGTCACCGAGGAGTCGGCTACCGAAGGCGAGCTGCCGAAACTGCAAAGCGAAATCATCCACAACATTTTTGAACTTGAAGAGTTGACGGCTGAGGAACTGATGACCTCTCGCACGCACATCGAAGCCATTTCTCACGACGCTTCGCGAGCAGACGTTGCTAGTCGCGTGATGGATTCAGGGATCTCGCGCTATCCGGTCTATGGCGACGACCTAGACAATGTCCTTGGCTTGTTGCACGTGAAGGATTTCGTTCGGGTGAGCCAGTCAGAGGAGCCACTGAACCTTTCGACGCTGGTTCGACAACTTCCGACGGTGACTCGAAACACCAACGCTGATGTCTTGCTCGAGCGTTTCAAGAACGAACGAATCCATGCCGCTCTCGTCGTCGACGAGCTTGGCAGCACGATCGGTCTGGTTACGTTGGACGACATCATCTCCGAGGTGATCGATGACCCTGCTGGCGAAAACGATCTTCCCGCTGTGCATCACGATGATGGTTCGATGACATTGGACGGCGAGACCACCCTCACCGAACTCGACGAGGACTTCCACTTCTCCTTCGAGCACGACGACGTCACCACGCTGGCCGGACTAGTGCTCGCCTCCACGGGAACAGTCCCCGATGTGGGAACGACGGTTGATGTGCAGGGCCACGACCTCACCGTGGAAGCGGTTGAAAACCACAAGATCACCCAGGTCCGAGTAGTCCGCACCGCCCCTGTCGAGGTCGAAGAAGAAGCTCCGGCCGACGAGCACTGACCTTCCCGGGCGGACAGCCAAAATCGCGGCGGAACCCGCAGGGTTCCCAGACGCTGGCGGCTAAGGGAACAGCACTGGGAAGAGTGATTCTGGCATCCGTTGGCCTGGGGTGA
>CAYUKM010000051.1:0-6465 GCA_964445255.1 uncultured Acidimicrobiales bacterium | reverse complement strand
GGGGTGAACCCGGTCGTTGCTTTCAACTTGCGCTGCAACTGTCTGGGGGAGAGGTGAGCAACCTCGGCCATATCGGCCACGCTGTGAAGGTCGGCGATGTTCGAAAGGATCGACGCGGTGATCGGGTTCTCCTCGACCAAGCCGTTCGCGATGAATGCATCGACCAGCTCGCAAAGCTCGGTTTGCTGGTCGGTGAACGTGCGGTTGGTTTGGAGCGCAGTCACTCCTGCGATTGCCGTGTCGGTCTGATCGAAGAGCAGGTTCACGCACGCATCGGGCATTGCGTGCAGCGTGAAGTCTTCCGCGAGCTCGGACTCGGTCCGCAGCTGCCAGAAGCAATGCACAAATTTGGTCAGCCGCGCTGGCGGAGCGGCTTCGGTGTAGGTGACGCCGAGAACCGATTTCTCAACGCCATCCTTCACTGGTTCGTACATGCAATAGGTCTACCGCAAAACCCCTCGCGGATCGACCGTCCCTCTACATCGGTCTACGACGGGGTCAAGTCTCACCCATAACCTCGGTTAGCTCATCGGGTGCAGGTGATGTCGACGAAGGTGTTGTCGTCAGACCATGCTCGCACGGAGTAGTCCGCTTGGATGAGGCCGTTTGGATCTTCGAAGCTGCTGGCTGCTGGCGACGGTGTAGTCAGCCAGCGGTTGTTTCTCCGAAGCACGACCGTGTCGCCGTCGGCGATGTTGGACCAGCTGATCAGGGGACGAAAGCTCTGGCTCTCGGTGACGGTACAGCTCGGCGCAGATCCGGCGCCGCCTTCAGCGCATGGGAATGTAGAACGTACTCCGTCAATGTGGCGAATCAACGTGTAGCTGTCTCCCGGAGTTGTATCGAGGAAGCTGGTTGTGCCGGTGACCGTGGCAATCCAACGGGAACCTTCCCGGAGGTTGGCCGATTGAGAGTTGTTGTTGAAGCGCAGCGTGACCGAGTTGCCGTTGCGCTCGGCGACGCACTCAAGGCCCACAGGCTGAGTTCCACCGGCTTGACCGCCACCGCCGCCGGCTTGTCCGCCACCGCCACCAGCTGCTGTTTCGAAGCACGAGACATCGAGGAAGTTCTGGCCGAACCACTGACGGATGAGAACGCTGGTTCGGAACGACGTGGTCGAGCCCGATGCTGATGTATCACCGGTGACGTCAGCTACCCAGCGGTCGCCGATTCGAAGTTGGGCGGATCGCCCGACCGTGCCGTCGAAGGTCAACGAGTAGTTCTGACCGTCCCAAACTGCCGAGCAGGTGAGTGGCGAGCTGACGAGAACCGTGGTGCCAAAGCGTCCGTGGCGGACGCCGAGGTCAGGGTTGCCAGCCACGGCCTGCACAGTATTTGCGCCCGGAGAGATACTGGCGAGCCGTTCGATCGATGATGAGGTGCAGCCGGCGTTTTCACAGTGGGCGAGTGCCGGCACGAAGCTGTCGTCACCTGGCTCGATGGCGAGACCGATGACTGGAAGGTTGTCAGATCCAACGTCCAGCGATCGAACGCCGGTCAGTCCGTGCGAGGACTGTGAAGCGATCTGTGAACACACCGCGTTTGCGCACCGGATGATCGATGTGCTGGTGAGTACGACCGGCAGGTTCGAGCGAGTGACCGCAACATCGAGAGCGCCGGCCGGAAGCGTCCCGGTTCGGTTCGCCGTTGCACAGTTGGCTTGGTTGCAAGCATGGATCGTATTGCCGCGGTCGACGATCAAAAAGCCGCCGTTGCCTAGCGCAAACAATTTTCCAACAGCGGGTGCTGGACTCACCGATCGGTTGCCGACACATGACGGGTTCGAGCAGGTCACGATCACCTGCTGGAGGTTGTCATCTCTGCCACTAATGAAGGCATTTCCGTTGGCCACGTCGTAGCCCTCGGCGTTCAACAACTCGTCGATCTCGACGAAGGATGAGGAATTGCAGTAGTCGTCAGCGCACGTAACGACAGAGACACCAGCGGCAAGACTCGACACATAGGACAAGGTCCCACCGTCGGTCGTTCCTTGCTGGAAGGCATCACCAGGGCCCTCATCGATGTTCTGGCCGCCGGTGGCGGCTCCCACCGCGTTGGCTCCAAAGAACAGCGCTATCGATGCGAGTAACACCATCAGTCCGCCGAAAAGTCCGCTCTTTCGCACCACCGTGACGTTCATTTTCTCTCCAAGTATGTTTTTATCACTACTTTCAAAGTACTACAGGCCGAAACTGGCGCCAAGGGTGTTGCACCCACGGTCGAAATCGCGAAGTGGGGAGTTCTCGCTAAAGCGCCTCCTAGTCAGTCGTGAGCCGTGTCATGTTCTCTCGCATCTTCCAGCCAGCGACTGCGCCACCCAGGCTTTATTGAAAGTCACGCGCGAGAGTGTTTTTCGGACGCGCGAAACGGTTAGGTTTGGTTGTATATGGCTGAGCCACTGCATCGCGCCCTTGGATTGACCGACGACGAAGCTGAGAAGATCGATGAGATCCTCGGCCGAGAAGCGAACCCGCTGGAACTCTCGATGTACTCGGTGATGTGGTCCGAGCACTGCAGCTACAAGTCCTCCCGTATCCACTTGAAGCGTCTACCGACCGAAGCCCCATGGGTGCTTGTCGGGCCAGGGGAGAACGCCGGTGTGGTCGATTTGGGCGACGGTATCGCTGGAGCGTTCCGCATTGAAAGCCACAACCATCCCTCCGCGATCGAGCCCTATCAAGGTGCGGCGACCGGTGCAGGCGGCATCTTGCGCGACATCTTCACCATGGGCGCACGACCGATCGCGCTCATGGATCCGCTTCGTTTCGGTCCTCTCGATGATGCGCGCAGTCGCTGGATAACCGAAGGCGTCGTGAGCGGTATCTCGGGATACGGCAACTCGGTCGGTGTCCCGACCGTTGGCGGCGAGACGATCTTCGACGAGACGTACAAGGACAACCCACTCGTCAACGTGTTCTGCCTTGGGACCATGCCGACCGAACGGTTGGTGCTCGGAGAGGCGACCGGCCTCGGCAACGTAGCCATCCTCTTTGGTTCATCGACGGGTCGAGATGGCATTGGCGGTGTCAGCGTTCTCGCATCAGCGGGGTTTGACGACTCCGAAGACGACAGTGCCAAGCGACCCAGCGTGCAGGTCGGCGACCCATACGAGGAGAAGCGTTTGATCGAAGCATGCCTCGAACTTCTCGATGAAGGTCTTGTCGTCGGTATCCAGGATCTTGGCGGCGCCGGGTTCGTGTGTGCGACCTCTGAAACCGCGTCTCGAGGCGGTATGGGCATGGACGTTGATGTCACCGCGGTGCATCGCCGCCAAGAAGGCATGGAACCCTTCGAGGTCATGACGAGTGAGAGCCAAGAGCGCATGCTCGCAATCGTCGAGCCCGATGGTGTCGATCGGGTGCTTGAACTCTGCGCTAAGTGGGAAGTCGAGGCATCGGTTGTCGGCACGGTTGTAGAGGGTGGCCAACTTCGAATCCTCGATGGCCCCGACGGCGAAGAGCTCGCCAACATCCCGGCTTCGTCCCTGCATGACGCAGCACCGCTTTACGACCGCCCAATGGAGGAGCCTGACCGTTCAGATCTGGTCGATCCCGCAACGCTCGACGCGCCCGCCGATCTTTGGGCTGATCTCACCGCGATGCTTATGGACACGTCCTGGGTTCACAACCAATACGACAGCCAACTGTTTCTCAACACGGTGGTCGGTCCGGGCGACGACGCAACGTTGCTTCGCCTGAAGCACCCCGAGACAAACGTCGACACCGGTCGAGGCGTTGGTCTCACTACCGACGGCAACCATCACTGGTGCATTGTGAACCCGTTCCGTGGTACTGCGATGACCGTCGCCGAGTCGGTGCTCAATCTGGCGTGTGTCGGTGCGAAGCCACTGGCGCTCGTCAACAACTTGAACTTCGGTAATCCCGAGCACCCGGTGACGATGTGGCAGCTCAGCCAAGCCGTTGACGGCATGGCTGAAGCCTCTACCGCCTTCACCGTTCCCGTAGTCGGCGGCAACGTCAGCCTCTACAACGAGGCCAACGGCCAGAACATCGACCCGACGCCGGTCGTCGGGATGCTCGGCATGACCGGCCAGATCGAACACGCCCCACCTGGCATGGCCCTAACCGAAGGCCACCGCATCATCGTGCTCGGCCCCGAAGGCTCCGGTCTTGGGGGATCGATGTGGGCTCGTAACAACGGCGCCAAGGGCGGCGACCTGCCGGAGCTCGACTATGACATGCACCTACGTGTCGCCGAGCTGACCCGCGATCTGGTTTCGGGTGGCATCGTGTCAGCAGCACACGACATCGGCGCTGGCGGTATCGGACTCGCGATCACCGAGATGGCGATCGCCGGTGGTGTTGGCGTAATAGCTGCTCGGGTCAAAGACCACGATGCGCTGTTTAGCGAAGCGCCATCACGAGTCATCGTGGCGGTCGCTTCTGACAACATGGCGATAGTCGAGAACATGGCCGAGTCGATGGGCGTTCCCATCACCCGCCTAGGTCTCGCCCAAGGCGACATGATCTCGTTCAAGGGCCTCGTAGAAGGCTCCCTAGAAGACGCCACCTCCCAATGGAGAGACCGCCTTCCCCAAGCGATGGGAGCGCAGTGACCCCGAACATCTCCTACGGCGCTCCGGCGCCTCCGGCGCAGCAGCGACAGCTGGAGCGACGAAGGAGCGGGAAACACAGGACGAGCGACGTGACGCCGCCTCCGGCGCAGCAGCGACGAAGGAGCTGTTGTTAATGTGCGGGATCTTTGGTGTGTATGCACCGGGTCGAATGGTGGCGCATCTGACGTATCTCGGTCTGTACGCGCTTCAGCATCGCGGCCAGGAGTCGGCAGGCATGGCGGTGAGCGATTTCAAGGACGTCACCGTCGTCAAGGAAATGGGGCTGGTCTCGAACGTCTTTGATGATCGTGCACTCACCTCGCTGCCCGGCGATATTGCGATCGGGCAATCCCGCTACTCAACTACTGGTCATTCGCAATGGCGTAACGCCCAGCCGATCTATCGAGGCGTTGGCGACCTGCAGTTTGCGTTGGGTCACAACGGCAACTTGGTCAATACCGCCGAGCTCGCGGAAGAGGCTGGAATGTTGCCAGGCACCGTGGCGAGCGATTCAGACTTGGTCGGCGAGCTGATTGCTCGAGAGCTATTCGCGGACGCGCAGCACGCGGACAACCCGCTGTTGGCAGCGATGCAAACAGTGCTTCCACGATTGCGGGGAGCGTTCAGTTTTTCGGTGATGGATCAGCGTCAGATCATTGGCGTGCGGGATCCAAACGGCTTCCGCCCGTTGGCGCTTGGCCGTCTCGACGATGGCGGATGGGTTCTCGCTTCAGAGAATCCTGCGTTCGATGTCGTCGGTGCCACCTTCGTTCGAGAACTCGATCCTGGTGAGATGATCGTCATCGACGAGAACGGCGTGACCTCACTTCGGCCCTTTGATGAGGAAACGGTTGAGCCAAAGCTGTGCCTCTTCGAGTTCGTCTACTTCGCCCGCCCCGACACCCGGCTCTACGGGCAGAACGTACACCAGGCTCGGGTGCGCATGGGTCGGGCGCTAGCCAAGCAGGCCCCGGTAGACGCTGACCTGGTGATGGGGGTACCCGAGTCGGGTATCCCTGCGGCTGAGGGCTTCGCTGTCGAGAGCGGGATCCCGTTCGGGCACGGCCTAGTGAAGAACCGCTACATCGGCCGCACCTTTATCGCACCGAATCAGCAGCTGCGTGCACTCGGAGTGCGGATGAAGCTGAACCCGCTTCGTGAGAACATTGCGGGCAAGAGGTTGGTGGTGGTCGACGATTCGATCGTTCGAGGTACTACGACCAAAGCGATGGTTGCGATGCTCCGAGAAGCTGGGGCAAAGGAAGTGCACCTGCGCATTTCGTCGCCGCCCTACCGATGGCCGTGTTTCTATGGCATGGACACGGGGACACGTTCTGAACTTCTTGCGGCCAACCTGACCGTCGACGAGATTCGTGAGTACGTCGGCGCCGACTCGATCAGCTATTTACATCTCGATGCGCTGATCGAATCTACCGGTGCGACAAACGCTGGCTTCTGCGATGCCTGCCTGACCGGCAACTATCCGGTTGACGTGCCCGTGACACTTTCAAAGAACGTGCTCGAAGCCGGCGAAGAGAAGGTCCGTGAGAGTGGCATCGCTCGTTCGCTTTCGGGTGGCCGAGAGGCCAAGCCCAACGAAGATCTCTTTTCGGAGCATAAGCAGTGAGTTCCTACAAGGACGCGGGCGTAGATATCGAAGCTGGCGAAGCGGCGGTCGATCGGATCAAGCCGCACGTCGCTCGCACAGAGCGTCCTGGCGTTACCGGTGCGATCGGCGGGTTCGGTGGCCTGTTCAATCTGGCCGCCGCCGGACACGAGGGCTCGATGCTCGTCTCCTCGACCGATGGGGTCGGCACGAAGGCGCTCGTTGCGACCATGACCGGGAGATTCGACACCATCGGAATCGACCTCGTCGCGATGTGCGTTGA
>CAYUKM010000050.1:0-17784 GCA_964445255.1 uncultured Acidimicrobiales bacterium | reverse complement strand
TCAGCTAAGGCCTGGTGGTGAGTGAGGGAGTGGTCTGTGAGTCAGTCAGAGTCGTGCCCGGGACGGGATTTGAACCCGTACGGAGGTTGCCCTCCAGGGGGGTTTAAGCCCCCCGCGTCTGCCAGTTTCGCCACCCGGGCAAGGGTCATAACCCTACCGATCAACATTACGACCGCACGGGCGGCTCGTAGGACGACTAATCTGCAATACATGTCCGTATTGTTGCTGAATGCGTCCTACGAGCCGCTTCGCATCATCAGCTGGCAGCGAGCAATTTGTCTCCAACTCGCCGATCGGGCGGATCTGATCGCCGAGGCTCCTGAGCGGAAGTTGCGAGCAGCAGGAGGAGCGGAGTTCCCGTTCCCCTCGGTTATTCGCCTTCGGGAGATGGTGATCGTGCCATTTCAGCGTGGAACGCCGCCGATCACTCGCCGAGCGCTCGCCGCTCGCGACGGGGGAATGTGCCAAAAACGAGGCTGTGAGCGCCGCGGAACCACCATGGACCACATCATTGCGAAGTCCCGCCAAGGCCAGCACAGCTGGAGCAACGTGGTTTTGATGTGTGAGGCACACAACAACCAGAAGGGCAACCGGACCCTCGAAGAGCTCGGATGGACCCTCAAGAAGCGCCCTGTGGCCCCTAAACAACGCTCCCTGTTGCTCAACCGGCGAGATGCAGCGCCGCAATGGCTGCCGTGGCTGGGGGAGGACGTTAGCGAGGGGCTCGAGGCCGCCTCGTAAGCGGTTGCGAACCGTACGGGTTTTCTACCAACATTGGTGGTGGACAGGGCTAACTTTCTTGTCCCATGGGCCGATCGGCCCATATGCGAAAAACGAGTTGCTTGGCGGCGCTAGGAGTTGCTGGGCTATTGGCGAGTGGATGTTCAGTTGGGTCGCCGGTATCGGTGACCAACCGTCCTCTCGCTGAACAACTGGAGGAGCGAGCCGCGGAGGTCCAAGTCGAGGACGGTCCCGACGCCATCGCCTTTACCGACACGTGGGAATCTGGGACCTTCCTACGTCTGGATGTCGCCAATGCCACGCAACCGGTACTTCGATCTGGGCCAGGTCCGGACTTCTCCGAAACGATTCAGGTCGAGGCCGGCGCTGAGGTACTCGCCACAGGGAACCAGACCGGCGAATGGATCCACGTCCTCTACACCTCGTTCGAAGGATGGATCCACACCGACCAAGTCGCGATCGCCATTGAGCGAACCGCTCCACCGATCGAGGAGAGCCGTCGCCAGACGATCACCTACACCATCGCCAGCGAGTTCGGGGGCCTGAACGTTCGCTCGGGACCTGGAACGCAACACACACTTCTCTTCGGTACCTCCAATGGCGATGTCGTTGGAGGAACCGGCAATATCGAAAATGGGTGGGTCGAAGTCATCGTTGACGGTGAGACCGGTTGGGTTGCCGGTCGCCACGTACAACTCCCCGACGGCTCGCGGCCGGTATCGACTCCGGCACCGACTGCCGCTCCGCGGCGACGCGCGCCAGCACCGGCGACCGCCGCTCCTACCACCGCTGCGGCAGAAGAGGCCGAGGGTGAAGGAGCAGGAGGCGACGGGGAGCCAGCTGAAGAAGAGGCGCCAAGACGCCGCAACAATCAACCCGATGCAGAAGCCGCTGAGCCCAACGAGGGCAACGGCGGTGGTAACGATGCTCCCGCACCGGAGCCGACGGAGGCCCCTGCAGAGACGCGCTCACCAGAAACGACCGCAGCGCCCGCGGCTACGGAAGCCCCGCGGACCACAGCTGCTCCCGCCCCGGCCGAACCTGCCCCTGAGGGAGGCGGCGAATAGCGCCTAGGTGCCGTAACGGGCGACGCCTTCGCCGTACTTTTCTGTGAAGAGTTGCAAGACCTCACCAGGCTCGGCGTGTCGGTCAGTCTCGAACTTTGAGTAGAGCATTTCGCCATCAACGATGACGTCGAAGATGCCCTTCGCCCCACCGATGGTGGTGGTCTCGGCGATGACGTGTTGGTAGTTGGTGAGAAGGTCGGTGATCGCGCTCACGGCGTGACTCGAATAATCTCAACTAACGCAGTATTCAATGCTGATCTTGTGCACTTCTGCCCCTGTGCTCGGTGGATTCTGCTGAGCTTAGCTTGTGGACGGACTTGAGCGGAGCCCTGCCCACAGGACCGACGCGAGTGTCTCGGCGAGGGCTGAAGCGCCGAGTTTTTGCTCGGAGTCGATCCATCGACCAACGGCATTTTGCAGCGCTCCGGTTATGACGTGAGCAACGGTAAGTCGACGCGCTTGATCGAGGACGGTGGTGCTCACGAACTGCGCCGCTGCGAACTCATGGAACGACTCTTCAACCCGGTATAGCCGCTCGCTAAATATTGGGTCTGACAGAACCCCTTCGCCGTACAAAATTTGGAACCGGTAGGGGTTCTCTTCGAAGTAGGAGACATATGCGTGCACGCCTCGCTCAACCTGGTCACGGGGACTTGTTCCCGACACGATCCTCTCGGTTAGACTATTCTCCAGTTCTTCGGTGGTCTCGACGAGCACCTCAAGAAAGAGGTCGTGCTTCGATGCGAAGTGTTGGTAGAGGACCGGCTTAGTCACGCCTGCAGCCTTTGCGATGTCATTCATGGACGTAGCCGAAAAGCCGTGCTCGCCGAACACACCTCGCGCAGTCTCTAACAATTGGGCCCTGCGCTCATGTGCTTCGAGGCGAGTGTTCTTGTCGGCAACCATAAGTCGGTGAATCCCCTATCGACGACGTCGTTGTGTACGAGCATCGTGCTCGTGGCGTTCTGCGCCCCGCACGGCGTAGCCCACTTGGATCGCAATCGCCAGAATGATACTTGCGACGATCAGCGCCCCTACGATGACCGTAACCAACCACGGCCGGAAAGACGTAACTAGACCGAAGAAGAAAAAGAGAGTGGCGATGCCGTAGAGCAGGTACGCGACCCGTTGCCACGTTGCAGCCTGACTGCGGTACCGCTCGCGCTTTTCGTCGATGGGGTCAGGAGATGACACCCCGTCAGACTAGGCGTCCACCTTGTGATTCGAACGCTTGGTTCGCCGCCCCTGGCGTTGAGGCCTATGTGGCTGTCCGCCCGTGGAGGATTCGCCACGCTCGAGAAGGGCGCGGTCGGCCTCGGCTCGGCGCCGCATGAACTCCATCAATTGTTCTTCGGTTGGCGAGTTGGTGAGGTCAATGATCGGGCGATTATCGACTTTGGTCGTGTTTAAGTGAGCTGTTGTCGTGAGATAGCCATGCGGTTTCGCCTGGTCGTTGAGCACAATGACCGGCTCTTCTTCGGGTGGCAGAACGATGTTTTTGGCTGGCTTAGCCGCTGGGGTAGGCGGTGGGGGTTCTGGAGTTGCTGACGCCGCGTGCTCGGGTGCATAGATCGCCGTTGCCGGCATCGCCTTCTTTGCGGGCGCTGGTTCCAACGCTTGGTCGGCTTCTTCGCCGGAGGCTTGCGTTGAGGGTGCTGCGTGGGCCGGAACGCTGATCGAAGTGAGTGGCCGCATGCGCGGTCGACGTCCGGCGGAATGAGCCGGACCGTTGCGCTTTACGGTCGGAGTGGGGGCAGTGGGCATCTTTGCTGGCTCCCGCAGGTCAATGTCGGCTGTGTCGTCGTCGGAGCGTTCCTTGTAGGAGAAGGCGTTCTCATCTTCCCGGCGAGCTTTCTCTCGCAACAGGATATTCATCGCAATGTCAGCGAGTGCCACGGCTATGACAAGGTCGCCAAGTGAGACCACCACACCAAATATCGGCACCGGAATCACGTCGCCGAAGAAGTTCAACGATGTCGTCGCTGTTGACTCTCGGATGCCGTCAATGATGGGGCTTCCATCATTTGCGACCTCACCCACGGAGATCAACGCCTGTTCAGAGACCGGCACCGCGAAGTTCGCGAGCATCGGTACGAGGTTCATCAACATGCCGATCAAGAGCACGACCATCCCAGTGAGTTGGAGATTCCGAAGTGCGAAGTAGGCAAAGGAGGCGTAGGTGACGAGCATCCACAAGATGGGTTGGCTCGGACCGATCAAGGTGACGATGAGCACGCCGCTGATACCGGCGGCGAGCCAGCCAGCTTTGTTAAGGGGTGTTGTGGTCAAAGCGCGGGCGCGGCCGCCGCGTGTGCGGCCGATCGCCGCGCCGACCAGGAATGCAAATATGGAGAGGAGCACGTCGGAAAGGCTAGTAGGCCTCGCGCGGCTAGTGGGGACAATCGCGCGTTACGCGCGAGATGCACGCTGATGAGGAAACCGGATTCAGGCTCCGGAGTTTTGTGCTGACCCCACCAATTCATCACCGAGCAGGTCAAAAAGCACGCATGTCACCCGGCGGTGGCGGCCGACTTCGTGTTCGAAAGTTGCCTCTGTCGGATGGATGAAGCCGATCTCATAGCGGGAGAGTTCGTACTCGGTTCCAACGAAGCCCTCGAAGGCGTTGTAGCAAAGCTCGGTGCTCCACTCATCCATGGCTACATCGCCTGGGAATGGCGCTCCGTTCGGTGCTGGGAACTCGGCTTCGAAGAAGACCTCGCGCTGATGGGGCTGATCACAGCCGACGGTGGCCGTCAGCTCAATTCGTCGTTCGCGTTCCTCGTCGAACCACGAACCTTCGTTGTAACACTGACCTGCACGGAGATCGAACGGATTGAGTGGTGCGCCGATGATCTGCGGCGGCTCCGCGGGTTCGACAGCATCGCCAGACGCGTCCGTCTCGGCCGTTACTTCGTTCAATGCCTCGTCATCACCTTGTGCAGCATCGTCGGGGGACGAACTACACGCCCCGAGAATCACAGCCAACGCGATAGCCAGCAGAAAGAAACTGCGAGATGCCACGGCGCAGAAACTAGCAACCGCTGCGGCGTTTTACGTCATCCCGCGGGTAGGAATCGGTCAATCTTTTCGAACGATGCACCCATCAACAACACGACGGGAACGATGCCCATAGCGATCGCGGGCCACCGTCGCCACCGGCTCGCTAGCTCTTTGAAGCCGAGGTAGGCGGCAATGGCGGCGAGCCCCCACAAGATGGCAGGCCTCAGAGCGTCCTGGTCGCCATTGAGGCCCTCATCGAGGGAAACCTCGTTCGCGAATGCCGCTGCGAGCGGAGGTTCGGTTGGATCGCTCGTGCCCGCAGCACCGGCAACTTCGTCGTTCTCAGCGGCTACCTCTTGAGTCGCTTCGGCTTCGGCGGCCGCAAACTCTTCGGCGGTCAATTCGAGATCATCGGTGGTTTGGAAGCCTTCGGGCGGTGGCGGGGCATCGACCGGAGCGCTAACTAGCTCGGCGGCCACGATGATTCGGAGACGAGCCGAGAACTTCGGATGGCATGCGGTGAGGGTGAGGCGGTTGTCGCCGAAGTCGCCGAGTACCCACGTGCCCGTCGGCGGTACGATGATGTGGCCGACTTCGTCGGCGTTCTCAGGCAATACGAAGTCCGGGCCGAGGGTGCCGCGCACGTCATCGCCGAAGGCTTCAGCGGCCGACATCACCCGGTAGACGTGTTCGCCTTGGACGGTCTGGACTCGAATTTCGTCGCCTGGGAGGAGTTCGTCGATGCGGTTGAACGGCGCGCCGTAAGTGGTTCGGTGTCCGGCGATACCCGCGTTGCCCTCTTGGCCAGGGAACACCGTGGCTCGATAGTGGCCAGGTCCGTTGCGGAGGTCCTCGACCGAGACGCCTTCAACAACGACCTTGGAAACGTCGACGTCGGGAATCTCGATGCGGGCGATCGCTTCGCCGCCGTCGCGGAAGAGCCGATCCGCCAAATCTTGGTCCTCTACCGGGATCGTTCCTCCGGCTGCAGGGACCGTCGTCGTCGTGGTGGTCGTGGTAGCCGGGGCCTCGGTTGTCTCAACCGGGGCCTCGGTCGTGGTCGTAGTGGGTTCGAAATCGACCTCGAAATCGACTTCTTGCAGAAGCGAATCGAAATCGTCACCGAGCGAATTCTGAGCCGAAGCCTCCTGCAGCCCGGTTCCCCAGAGCTGGTAGCCAACGAACAGCAACACGACGATGCCCGTGGTGATGAAGAAGCGTCCTATGCCGCCAAGGAGTCGAGAAGCCATAGTGCAGAAAGTATCGGAATCGATCGGGTTGAGTTAATGACCGAGGTCAAAGAATCGCTTAAGGCTACCCACCTCGACGCCTTGCCGTCGGTCACCCATAGTGCGAACAGGCTAGTAACTGTCAGAAATGGTTGAGAATTCACCAAGAAGGTCCCTGAGGGTTCCCCGAGATCGGGGTCTTTGCAGCGATCAGCGCTAGCGTTCGGATGTGCCGCAATCCCTTGCTGTTGAGATCCGTGACGCCGTCGTCATGCTCGGGCGTTTTCCCGCCCTCGCCGGGGCGACCGTTTCGATCGAACGCGGTGAATCCGTTCTGCTACGGGGACCCAACGGCGCCGGTAAGTCGACGCTGCTTCGATTGTGCGCGGGCTTACTTCGTCCAGCCAGGGGCGTCGCCGAGGTTCTCGGTATCGATTTAGCGAAGAATCGCCGCGCTGTACGGCATCGAATCGGATACGTCGGACACCAATCGATGCTGTACGACGACCTGACCGTTTCAGAGAACCTCCGGTTCTGGTCGAAGGCCGCTGGCGTCGAGCCCGCGCAACAACGAGCGGCAGCCGAGCGCATGCAGATCGACGAGCGCCTGTACGACGTCCCCGTCCGCTCATTGTCAGCCGGGCAGCGTCGGCGAACCTCGATCGCGGTGGCGGCGGCTCGCCGACCCGAGCTGTGGTTGCTCGACGAGCCCCATGCCGGTTTGGATCAGGATGGGCGCCAGGTTATCGATGACCTGATCTCCGACGCAGCTGCGGCAGGCGGCGCTGTTCTCGTGGCCTCCCACGAACTCGATCGAGCTCAGACCGTCGTGCACCGGACGCTGGAGATTTCCGGCGGAATGGCGACCGAGATGGTGAACCCCAGTGCTTAACGAGATCGCCCTAGTGGCCGGGAAGGACCTCCGCGTCGAGCTGCGCTCTCGAGTAGCGCTCAATCAGGTCGCCCCGTTCGCGCTCATGGTGCTGGTGCTGTTTGGGTTTGCCCTCGATGCCGACCGGGCCACACTCGGAGCATTCACGCCGGGCTTGTACTGGGTAACAATTCTCTTGTCGTCGGTGCTCGCCGTGCACCGATCGGTAGCCATCGAAGCCGGAGACGGCGCCCGCGAAGGCCTCCTGCTTACTGGCCTGCGACCGGCATCGATCTTCTTGGGTAAGGCGCTGGCGCTCATCGCCCAGTTGTTGGCCGTAGCCGTCGTGTTGCTCGGCGGGGTAACGATCTTCTATGACGCCCGTATCGATGATGCGGTGTTGCTGGTCGCCGCCCTCGTTGGCGCGGTCATCGGAGTCGGTGCGGCGGGTACCTTGTATGGAGCGTTGCTCGGTGGCCAGCGAGCCAGGGAGACCATCTTGCCAATACTGCTGTTGCCAGTCCTGTCACCTGTCCTCATCGCAGCGACTCGCGCCTTCGGCGATGCGATGGGTACTGTCGCGGTGAACGGCTGGAGCTGGGCCAGCGGGTTATATGGATTCGCCGCGGTTTACGTGGCGCTCGGGGTAGCGACGCACGGTGCGTTGATGGAGGAGAACTAATGACGGTGACACCAGTCCAACCACCGAAGATTGCGCCGACGGGTCGCGGGGTGACCCGTTCCAAGACCACCACGTTGCTCGGGGGAGCCGTGCTCGCCGGCATGGTGCTGTGGTTCTTCCTCGCGTTCGTTGCGACCGGCCCCGATGTACGTGAGGTCGGAGGCGAGCTCGTCGGTCAGCAAGACGCCTTCCGTCTGATCTACGTGCATGTTCCGGCTGCACTCGTTGCGTACTTGGCCTTCTTTGTGACCGCGGTCGGTTCGGTGATGGTGTTGGTCAAGAAGTCGGTGTGGTGGGATCTCGTCGCTGGCGCATCGGCCGAGATCGGTGCACTCGCTGCGGCGCTGACGCTCATCACCGGTTCGATTTGGGGTCGCCCAATCTGGAACACCTGGTGGGAGTGGGGCGATGTCCGCCTGCTGACGACACTGGTCCTTTTCATGTTGTCGCTCGGCTACTTGGCTGTCCGTCGTCTAGAGGGCACGGCCGAAGAACGGGCCAAGCGCTCAGCGGTTGTGGGTCTACTGCTGATCGTGAACGTCGTCATCGTCAACCGAAGCGTCGAGTGGTGGGCGAATCAGACCATCCATCAACGCTCGACCATTGCCGAAGCCGCCATTCAAGACCTCAAAGCCTTCACCCTCTTCTTCTCGATCGTGCTCGGCGTAGCGGCATACGTGTGGATCCTGATCCACCGCTTCCGCCTTTCATGGCTCGAACGTCAATACGACCGGTTCGGTCTCGACGATGCCATCGAGCGCCGCCGAGCCGAAGCAACCGTAGGAGGCCAACCATGACCCACGTTGGGTTTCTCGTCGCAGGCTGGGGCATCAGTCTCGTTGCCAGCGCTATCTACGCGATCACCGTGATGCGCCGGGCTAAGCGCCTTGCTGCGCTCGTGCCCCCTGAACGAATCCGCTGGATGACCGGCGATGACGCTGACGTAATTGGAGAGAGCTGATGGATGACCATCTCAATTTTGATCCCGAGTCTCCAGATGCCGCGGAGCTGGACGGTCAGGAACTCGACCTCACGCCGCGGGTCCGAGATAACGAGAAGCGAGGGTCACGCACCCTCCCGACGGTGATCATCGTCGGTGTGCTGGTCGTCGTTGGCTTCGTGCTGTTCCAAGGACTGTCCGGGGCCACGTTGTCGATCCAGACCGCCGATACCGCCGTCGCCGAGCGCTCCGAGACCGGCGAACGTCGGTTCCGAATCACCGGTTCGCCAATTGCGGTCACCGACGAAGACTTCGAAGTCAACGGCCAGACCGCGGTCCGGTTCTCCATCGCGTGCGACGGCGCCGTCGCACGCGATGGAGAACCGGACCGCGGTCTGGCCGTTGACTTCGAAGTCTTCGTCGGTGACCGCAATTGGCGAACCGGTGATTCGGAACCGACGTTCGCCGGTCTCGGAGCGCTCGGCGACGGCGGTATCGGCGGTCTGGATCGACAACGTGGCCCCGGACAGTCCTTGGAACAGCACGAAGCCAACGACGACCAGCACACCGACGATGATCACCGTCGGGAGGGTGCGTGACCCTCGCTTCTCGTTATCTCGGACCCGCGGCGTGAGGTCGAGTTCCTGACCGTCCAGCTCCGCGGCATCTGGAGACTCGGGATCAAAATTGAGATGGTCATCCATCAGCTCTCTCCAATTACGTCAGCGTCATCGCCGGTCATCCAGCGGATTCGTTCAGGGGGCACGAGCGCAGCAAGGCGCTTAGCCCGGCGCATCACGGTGATCGCGTAGATAGCGCTGGCAACGAGACTGATGCCCCAGCCTGCGACGAGAAACCCAACGTGGGTCATGGTTGGCCTCCTACGGTTGCTTCGGCTCGGCGGCGCTCGATGGCATCGTCGAGACCGAACCGGTCGTATTGACGTTCGAGCCATGAAAGGCGGAAGCGGTGGATCAGGATCCACACGTATGCCGCTACGCCGAGCACGATCGAGAAGAAGAGGGTGAAGGCTTTGAGGTCTTGAATGGCGGCTTCGGCAATGGTCGAGCGTTGATGGATGGTCTGATTCGCCCACCACTCGACGCTTCGGTTGACGATGACGACGTTCACGATCAGCAGTAGACCCACAACCGCTGAGCGCTTGGCCCGTTCTTCGGCCGTGCCCTCTAGACGACGGACAGCCAAGTAGCCGAGCGACAACATGAAAAGGACCAGTGTCGTCAGCAGGCGGACATCGCCCCACTCCCACCAGGTGTTCCAGATTGGGCGACCCCAAATCGAACCGGTGATGAGCGTCAGCGCCGCAGCGAGTGCACCGATCTCGGCCGATGCGCCAGCGACGAGATCCCACCACACCGACTTCTTGACCAACACCATCACCGAACCGACCGCGGTCACAAAGAAGGCCAAGTACGCAACGAGTGCAGCCGGAACATGCACGTAGATCAGACGGAAGGCGTCTTGCTGACCGACGAGCTCGCCTCCGACCTCACGTACATCGGGGCCGGTCGCAACGAACGCGAGGAAGAACCACAGCACCATGCCGGCGAGCACGGCTCCCCCGAGCAACGTGGTGGTCTTGGAACGGGTCACCCCGCGACCCGTCGGCGCAATCTTCGGTGGTTGGACTGGTGTCACCGTCATTAGTTCTCCTCCATCAACGCACCGTGCGTCGCTACCCCGAGCGCCACGTAAACCGCGGCGAATCCATATAACCCGCTGGCCCAGCTCCAGCCGTTCACCGCGACAGTACCCATCGCATCGCCGAAGGCGCGAGTCGCTGCGATGAGGACAGGTGACAGGACTGGCAACAGCAGTATTGGCAAGATGGTCTCCCTGGCTCGCTGGCCACCGAGCAACGCTCCATACAAGGTACCCGCCGCACCGACTCCGATGACCGCGCCAACGAGGGCGGCGACCAGCAACACCGCATCATCGATACGGGCGTCATAGAAGATCGTTACCCCGCCGAGCAACACGACGGCTACGGCCAACAACTGGGCGATGAGCGCCAGCGCCTTACCCAAGAAGATCGATGCCGGTCGCAGGCCAGTAAGCAGGAGGCCTTCGCGGGCGCCGTCTCCGGCTTCGATGGCTACCGATCGGTGCACGGCGAGCACCGACGACAAGAGAATTGTTACCCAGTACAAGCCCGGCGTGAATGCTCCGAGTGTGGCCCGGTCGGCATCGAGGGCAAACCCAAACAGCACCAGCACCATGAGCGCGAACGGGGCGACCTGATTGAGCGCTACTCGAGAGCGCAGCTCGACGCGGAGGTCCTTCCCGGCCACTAGGGCGATCTCGTTAAGCACTGGGGTTCACCATCTCGGTCGCCATTCCGCCGGAAATCTCCAGCGTCCGGTGCACGACGGTCTGAGCTCGATCGAGTTCGTGGGAGGCCACGAGAACAGCGCCGCCTGCCGCAGCTGCGTCGGAGATCAGGTCATCGATAACCTGGCGCCCATCCTGATCCAAACCGGCATGGGGCTCGTCGAGCAACCACAGCTCGGGTCGGCGAGCCGCCGCCACCGCGATCGAGGTTCGCCGACGCTGCCCGGCTGACAATGAGCGGACGGGGACGTCGTACAGGCGCTCGTCGATCTGCATGCGCTCGGCTGCCGCTCGTTGTTGCGCGGGCTCGACGCCAGCGGCCTTCGACCAGAACCGGAGGTTCTCTGAAACGGTCAGGTCGTCGTACAGCATCGATTGGTGTCCGACGTATCCGATTCGATGCCGTACAGCGCGGCGATTCTTCGCTAAATCGATACCGAGAACCTCGGCGACGCCCCTGGCTGGACGAAGTAAGCCCGCGCACAATCGAAGCAGCGTCGACTTACCGGCGCCGTTGGGTCCCCGTAGCAGAACGGATTCACCGCGTTCGATCGAAACGGTCGCCCCGGCGAGGGCGGGAAAACGCCCGAGCATGACGACGGCGTCACGGATCTCAACAGCAAGGGATTGCGGCACATCCGAACGCTAGCGCTGATCGCTGCAAAGACCCCGATCTCGGGGAACCCTCAGGGACCTTCTTGGTGAATTCTCAACCATTTCTGACAGTTACTAGCCTGTTCGCACTATGGGTGACCGACGGCAAGGCGTCGAGGTGGGTAGCCTTAAGCGATTCTTTGACCTCGGTCATTAACTCAACCCGATCGATTCCGATACTTTCTGCACTATGGCTTCTCGACTCCTTGGCGGCATAGGACGCTTCTTCATCACCACGGGCATCGTCGTGTTGCTGTTCGTTGGCTACCAGCTCTGGGGAACCGGGCTGCAGGAGGCTTCGGCTCAGAATTCGCTCGGTGACGATTTCGATTCGCTTCTGCAAGAAGTCGATTTCGAGGTCGATTTCGAACCCACTACGACCACGACCGAGGCCCCGGTTGAGACAACCGAGGCCCCGGCTACCACGACCACCACGACGACGACGGTCCCTGCAGCCGGAGGAACGATCCCGGTAGAGGACCAAGATTTGGCGGATCGGCTCTTCCGCGACGGCGGCGAAGCGATCGCCCGCATCGAGATTCCCGACGTCGACGTTTCCAAGGTCGTTGTTGAAGGCGTCTCGGTCGAGGACCTCCGCAACGGACCTGGCCACTATCGAGCCACGGTGTTCCCTGGCCAAGAGGGCAACGCGGGTATCGCCGGACACCGAACCACTTACGGCGCGCCGTTCAACCGCATCGACGAACTCCTCCCAGGCGACGAAATTCGAGTCCAGACCGTCCAAGGCGAACACGTCTACCGGGTGATGTCGGCCGCTGAAGCCTTCGGCGATGACGTGCGCGGCACCCTCGGCCCGGACTTCGTATTGCCTGAGAACGCCGACGAAGTCGGCCACATCATCGTACCGCCGACGGGCACGTGGGTACTCGGCGACTTCGGCGACAACCGCCTCACCCTCACCGCATGCCATCCGAAGTTCTCGGCTCGTCTCCGAATCATCGTGGCCGCCGAGCTAGTTAGCGCTCCGGTCGATGCCCCGCCACCGCCCGAAGGCTTCCAAACCACCGATGATCTCGAATTGACCGCCGAAGAGTTTGCGGCCGCCGAAGCCGAAGCGACTCAAGAGGTAGCCGCTGAGAACGACGAAGTTGCCGGTGCTGCGGGCACGAGCGATCCAACCGAACCTCCGCTCGCAGCGGCATTCGCGAACGAGGTTTCCCTCGATGAGGGCCTCAATGGCGACCAGGACGCTCTGAGGCCTGCCATCTTGTGGGGGCTCGCCGCCATTGCCGCCTACCTCGGCTTCAAAGAGCTAGCGAGCCGGTGGCGACGGTGGCCCGCGATCGCTATGGGCATCGTTCCCGTCGTGTTGTTGATGGGTGCATCGTTCGAAAAGATTGACCGATTCCTACCCGCGGGATGACGTAAAACGCCGCAGCGGTTGCTAGTTTCTGCGCCGTGGCATCTCGCAGTTTCTTTCTGCTGGCTATCGCGTTGGCTGTGATTCTCGGGGCGTGTAGTTCGTCCCCCGACGATGCTGCACAAGGTGATGACGAGGCATTGAACGAAGTAACGGCCGAGACGGACGCGTCTGGCGATGCTGTCGAACCCGCGGAGCCGCCGCAGATCATCGGCGCACCACTCAATCCGTTCGATCTCCGTGCAGGTCAGTGTTACAACGAAGGTTCGTGGTTCGACGAGGAACGCGAACGACGAATTGAGCTGACGGCCACCGTCGGCTGTGATCAGCCCCATCAGCGCGAGGTCTTCTTCGAAGCCGAGTTCCCAGCACCGAACGGAGCGCCATTCCCAGGCGATGTAGCCATGGATGAGTGGAGCACCGAGCTTTGCTACAACGCCTTCGAGGGCTTCGTTGGAACCGAGTACGAACTCTCCCGCTATGAGATCGGCTTCATCCATCCGACAGAGGCAACTTTCGAACACGAAGTCGGCCGCCACCGCCGGGTGACATGCGTGCTTTTTGACCTGCTCGGTGATGAATTGGTGGGGTCAGCACAAAACTCCGGAGCCTGAATCCGGTTTCCTCATCAGCGTGCATCTCGCGCGTAACGCGCGATTGTCCCCACTAGCCGCGCGAGGCCTACTAGCCTTTCCGACGTGCTCCTCTCCATATTTGCATTCCTGGTCGGCGCGGCGATCGGCCGCACACGCGGCGGCCGCGCCCGCGCTTTGACCACAACACCCCTTAACAAAGCTGGCTGGCTCGCCGCCGGTATCAGCGGCGTGCTCATCGTCACCTTGATCGGTCCGAGCCAACCCATCTTGTGGATGCTCGTCACCTACGCCTCCTTTGCCTACTTCGCACTTCGGAATCTCCAACTCACTGGGATGGTCGTGCTCTTGATCGGCATGTTGATGAACCTCGTACCGATGCTCGCGAACTTCGCGGTGCCGGTCTCTGAACAGGCGTTGATCTCCGTGGGTGAGGTCGCAAATGATGGAAGCCCCATCATTGACGGCATCCGAGAGTCAACAGCGACGACATCGTTGAACTTCTTCGGCGACGTGATTCCGGTGCCGATATTTGGTGTGGTGGTCTCACTTGGCGACCTTGTCATAGCCGTGGCACTCGCTGACATTGCGATGAATATCCTGTTGCGAGAGAAAGCTCGCCGGGAAGATGAGAACGCCTTCTCCTACAAGGAACGCTCCGACGACGACACAGCCGACATTGACCTGCGGGAGCCAGCAAAGATGCCCACTGCCCCCACTCCGACCGTAAAGCGCAACGGTCCGGCTCATTCCGCCGGACGTCGACCGCGCATGCGGCCACTCACTTCGATCAGCGTTCCGGCCCACGCAGCACCCTCAACGCAAGCCTCCGGCGAAGAAGCCGACCAAGCGTTGGAACCAGCGCCCGCAAAGAAGGCGATGCCGGCAACGGCGATCTATGCACCCGAGCACGCGGCGTCAGCAACTCCAGAACCCCCACCGCCTACCCCAGCGGCTAAGCCAGCCAAAAACATCGTTCTGCCACCCGAAGAAGAGCCGGTCATTGTGCTCAACGACCAGGCGAAACCGCATGGCTATCTCACGACAACAGCTCACTTAAACACGACCAAAGTCGATAATCGCCCGATCATTGACCTCACCAACTCGCCAACCGAAGAACAATTGATGGAGTTCATGCGGCGCCGAGCCGAGGCCGACCGCGCCCTTCTCGAGCGTGGCGAATCCTCCACGGGCGGACAGCCACATAGGCCTCAACGCCAGGGGCGGCGAACCAAGCGTTCGAATCACAAGGTGGACGCCTAGTCTGACGGGGTGTCATCTCCTGACCCCATCGACGAAAAGCGCGAGCGGTACCGCAGTCAGGCTGCAACGTGGCAACGGGTCGCGTACCTGCTCTACGGCATCGCCACTCTCTTTTTCTTCTTCGGTCTAGTTACGTCTTTCCGGCCGTGGTTGGTTACGGTCATCGTAGGGGCGCTGATCGTCGCAAGTATCATTCTGGCGATTGCGATCCAAGTGGGCTACGCCGTGCGGGGCGCAGAACGCCACGAGCACGATGCTCGTACACAACGACGTCGTCGATAGGGGATTCACCGACTTATGGTTGCCGACAAGAACACTCGCCTCGAAGCACATGAGCGCAGGGCCCAATTGTTAGAGACTGCGCGAGGTGTGTTCGGCGAGCACGGCTTTTCGGCTACGTCCATGAATGACATCGCAAAGGCTGCAGGCGTGACTAAGCCGGTCCTCTACCAACACTTCGCATCGAAGCACGACCTCTTTCTTGAGGTGCTCGTCGAGACCACCGAAGAACTGGAGAATAGTCTAACCGAGAGGATCGTGTCGGGAACAAGTCCCCGTGACCAGGTTGAGCGAGGCGTGCACGCATATGTCTCCTACTTCGAAGAGAACCCCTACCGGTTCCAAATTTTGTACGGCGAAGGGGTTCTGTCAGACCCAATATTTAGCGAGCGGCTATACCGGGTTGAAGAGTCGTTCCATGAGTTCGCAGCGGCGCAGTTCGTGAGCACCACCGTCCTCGATCAAGCGCGTCGACTTACCGTTGCTCACGTCATAACCGGAGCGCTGCAAAATGCCGTTGGTCGATGGATCGACTCCGAGCAAAAACTCGGCGCTTCAGCCCTCGCCGAGACACTCGCGTCGGTCCTGTGGGCAGGGCTCCGCTCAAGTCCGTCCACAAGCTAAGCTCAGCAGAATCCACCGAGCACAGGGGCAGAAGTGCACAAGATCAGCATTGAATACTGCGTTAGTTGAGATTATTCGAGTCACGCCGTGAGCGCGATCACCGACCTTCTCACCAACTACCAACACGTCATCGCCGAGACCACCACCATCGGTGGGGCGAAGGGCATCTTCGACGTCATCGTTGATGGCGAAATGCTCTACTCAAAGTTCGAGACTGACCGACACGCCGAGCCTGGTGAGGTCTTGCAACTCTTCACAGAAAAGTACGGCGAAGGCGTCGCCCGTTACGGCACCTAGGCGCTATTCGCCGCCTCCCTCAGGGGCAGGTTCGGCCGGGGCGGGAGCAGCTGTGGTCCGCGGGGCTTCCGTAGCCGCGGGCGCTGCGGTCGTTTCTGGTGAGCGCGTCTCTGCAGGGGCCTCCGTCGGCTCCGGTGCGGGAGCATCGTTACCACCGCCGTTGCCCTCGTTGGGCTCAGCGGCTTCTGCATCGGGTTGATTGTTGCGGCGTCTTGGCGCCTCTTCTTCAGCTGGCTCCCCGTCGCCTCCTGCTCCTTCACCCTCGGCCTCTTCTGCCGCAGCGGTGGTAGGAGCGGCGGTCGCCGGTGCTGGCGCGCGTCGCCGCGGAGCGGCAGTCGGTGCCGGAGTCGATACCGGCCGCGAGCCGTCGGGGAGTTGTACGTGGCGACCGGCAACCCAACCGGTCTCACCGTCAACGATGACTTCGACCCACCCATTTTCGATATTGCCGGTTCCTCCAACGACATCGCCATTGGAGGTACCGAAGAGAAGTGTGTGTTGCGTTCCAGGTCCCGAGCGAACGTTCAGGCCCCCGAACTCGCTGGCGATGGTGTAGGTGATCGTCTGGCGACGGCTCTCCTCGATCGGTGGAGCGGTTCGCTCAATGGCGATCGCGACTTGGTCGGTGTGGATCCATCCTTCGAACGAGGTGTAGAGGACGTGGATCCATTCGCCGGTCTGGTTCCCTGTGGCGAGTACCTCAGCGCCGGCCTCGACCTGAATCGTTTCGGAGAAGTCCGGACCTGGCCCAGATCGAAGTACCGGTTGCGTGGCATTGGCGACATCCAGACGTAGGAAGGTCCCAGATTCCCACGTGTCGGTAAAGGCGATGGCGTCGGGACCGTCCTCGACTTGGACCTCCGCGGCTCGCTCCTCCAGTTGTTCAGCGAGAGGACGGTTGGTCACCGATACCGGCGACCCAACTGAACATCCACTCGCCAATAGCCCAGCAACTCCTAGCGCCGCCAAGCAACTCGTTTTTCGCATATGGGCCGATCGGCCCATGGGACAAGAAAGTTAGCCCTGTCCACCACCAATGTTGGTAGAAAACCCGTACGGTTCGCAACCGCTTACGAGGCGGCCTCGAGCCCCTCGCTAACGTCCTCCCCCAGCCACGGCAGCCATTGCGGCGCTGCATCTCGCCGGTTGAGCAACAGGGAGCGTTGTTTAGGGGCCACAGGGCGCTTCTTGAGGGTCCATCCGAGCTCTTCGAGGGTCCGGTTGCCCTTCTGGTTGTTGTGTGCCTCACACATCAAAACCACGTTGCTCCAGCTGTGCTGGCCTTGGCGGGACTTCGCAATGATGTGGTCCATGGTGGTTCCGCGGCGCTCACAGCCTCGTTTTTGGCACATTCCCCCGTCGCGAGCGGCGAGCGCTCGGCGAGTGATCGGCGGCGTTCCACGCTGAAATGGCACGATCACCATCTCCCGAAGGCGAATAACCGAGGGGAACGGGAACTCCGCTCCTCCTGCTGCTCGCAACTTCCGCTCAGGAGCCTCGGCGATCAGATCCGCCCGATCGGCGAGTTGGAGACAAATTGCTCGCTGCCAGCTGATGATGCGAAGCGGCTCGTAGGACGCATTCAGCAACAATACGGACATGTATTGCAGATTAGTCGTCCTACGAGCCGCCCGTGCGGTCGTAATGTTGATCGGTAGGGTTATGACCCTTGCCCGGGTGGCGAAACTGGCAGACGCGGGGGGCTTAAACCCCCCTGGAGGGCAACCTCCGTACGGGTTCAAATCCCGTCCCGGGCACGACTCTGACTGACTCACAGACCACTCCCTCACTCACCACCAGGCCTTAGCTGA
>CAYUKM010000049.1:0-17893 GCA_964445255.1 uncultured Acidimicrobiales bacterium | reverse complement strand
GTGCTGCTCGGCTTCGATCATCGCACGGGTGGCATCGACCTCGGCGCGATCGCGTTTGTGGGCTGCGCGTTGGCGCTGCAGATCGGCTTCGGCCTCCGCGAGTTCGCCCTCGCGACGTTCAACCTCAAGACTCTTCGCGGCGGCCTGAGCCGCGCGTCTTGAGATCGTTGCCTCTTCTTGACTTAGTCGGTCGTCTTCGCTCGAGATCGATTGTGCCTTCGAGCGTAGGATCATCTCGCGGTCAGACAGGTCCTGTTCGCTCGACTCGAGGGTCTTGCGCAGGTGCGCGGCTTCGGCAGCCTTAACTCGAACTTCCTCGATACGACGTTCGAGTGCCTCTTCTTCTTCGGTCAACGTGCCAGCTCGGAAGTTGTAATCTTCGCGCTCTTTCTGAAGTCGTTCCTGGGCTTCGATGATCTCTTCTTCGTCGGCCTTGAGTCGCGCCTGGTGATCGTTTATTGCGGCCTGCTCGCGGTCGATGGCCTCCCGCTGGGACTGCACCGATCGCTGTTCGCCGGTCACCGAGGTCGTGGTTTCGGCCAGCTCAAGGCGTTGGGTGTGGATTCTGGCGCGTTGTTGGTCGAGCGACTCTTCAGCCGCCTTCAGCTCCCGCTGATCGAGTTCGATCGCAGCGCGCTGGCGAACAAGGTTTCGGCGCAGTTGCTCCACCTCACCTCGCTGGCGCTCGAGGTCATGGCGCGTTGCGCGCAGCTCACCCTCGAGGTCCTGCAGCTCAGCCCGTTCAAGGCTGGCGGCCTCGGCTCGCTCGCTAGTTGTTCGCGGCCAGTTAGAGGCCGACGTTGTCGGCGGTTGTTGGCCGTCGCCAGTCGCCTCACTTTGCTTCTGCACTTCCACTTTTGGTTCGTCGTTAGTCGACATTCCTACTCCGTTGTGGGCATTGATTGCCCTCCCAGTCCTGAGAGTAGGCGCCCAAGTCGCTACCAGCCAAAAGCGCCCTCGGCAGGATTCGAACCTGCGCTCACGGCTCCGGAGGCCGATGCTCTATCCCCTGAGCTACGAGGGCTTGCTGTGGGGAGCCTAGCGATATCATGGGCGACTCCATTCACCGAGCCGATGGGACAGGCGAAGCCTCTATGATTCAGGACAAATTGAGTGCAGCACTTGCGGCCGCATGTGAAGCAGAGGGTATTGAACCGCCGACCGTGATTGGCCTTGAACAGCCTGCCAATCGTGATCACGGCGACTGGTCATCCAACGTCGCCATGGCTACGGCTAAGAAGGCTGGAATGAACCCGCGCGAGTTTGCCAGCAAGCTTGTTGAGCGGCTCCAGTCTCAGAACATCGAACATGTTCAGGCGGTCGAGATCGCAGGTCCTGGCTTCATCAACTTTCGGCTGACCGATGCCTGGCTTCACGACGTTCTTCGAGATGTCGTGGCCGCGGGTGAGAACTTCGGCCGCAACGACACCGGTGCTGGCACCAAGGTGAACGTGGAGTTCGTGAGCGCGAATCCGACCGGGCCACTGCACGCGGGTCATGGTCGCGGCGCCATTTACGGTGACGCGCTGGCATCACTGCTGGAGTGGAACGGCTACGAGGTCGTGCGAGAGACCTATATCAACGACCGCGGTGTCCAGATGGAGACCTACGCGAAGTCGTTGCAAGCCCGGGCCAAAGGTGAGGAGCCACCAGAGGACGGCTATCGAGGGCGCTACATCATCGACTGGGCAGCCGAAATGCCCGACGACCTCGACGTCGATGACTTGGTGGCTGTGCGGGAATGGGGATATGCCCGGGCAAAACAAGATCAGAGCGAGGTGCTTGCGGCGCTCGGGATCGAGTTCGACATTTGGTTTAGTGAACGAACCCTTCTCGATGACGGTCGCATCGATGCTGCACTTGGAACGTTGCGCGAGCGCGAAATGATTTTCGATGAGGACGGCGCGGTCTGGTTACGCAGTACCGAATTCGGGGACGACAAAGATCGCGTCTTGGTCAAGTCCGACGGCGATTACACCTACCTAACGCCAGACATCGCGTACCACGCGGTCAAGTTCGATCGCTCGGACGCGCTCGTGAACGTCTGGGGTGCCGATCACCACGGCTACATCGCGCGAATGAAGGCGGCCATGTCCGCGCTAGGCAACGACGCCGACCAACTCGACGTGCGCGTGACCCAGATGGTGCGGCTCATGCGCGGCGGCGAGGAAGTGCGGATGGGGAAGCGGACCGGAGAGTTGGTCGAACTCAGAGAAGTAGTCGATGAGGTTGGCCCTGATGCGACCCGGTTTACCTACTTGCTGCAATCTGTAGATGCCCAACAAACCTTCGACTTGGAAGCTGCAGCCTCTCAGGCGATGGACAACCCGGTCTTTTACACCCAGATGGCCCACGCCCGAATATGTTCGATCCAGCGCAAGGCCGAGGAAGCCGGTGTCGACCGCGTCGCTCTTGAAGATGTCGACCTTTCGCTGCTGAGCACCGATCGCGAACTGGACGTTCTGCGGGCGCTATTCGTCGGGCCGTCGAGTATCGAAGTTGCGGGCCGCGAGCGGGCCCCGCATCGGGTCGTGCAATGGGTGCGCGACTTGGCCACGGCCTTTCACGGCTTCTACCAGAACTACTACGTGATGGGTGATGGGGTATCACCTGAGCTGACCCAAGCGCGTCTGTGGCTCGCCGAAGCAGCGCGCATCGGTCTCGTGAACGGTTTGAGCCTTCTCGGCGTCTCCGCTCCCGAGTCCATGTGGCTCGAAGACGTAGAAGGCGAGGCTGAGGGAGATGTCTGAGCTCGCGAGAAACAATCCAGGGTCCTCGGCCGGAAGTGCCGAGCGAGACACCGCGCCGATACCTTTCTCTCTTCTGCCGGACTCGGCTGTGATCGGCGCTGACGGCGGGTTGACCATCGGCGGCTGTTCGGTTGCTGACTTGGTGGCGGAGTACGGCACGCCGCTGTTCATCTACGACGAAGAGCATCTGCGTTCACGCGCTCGAGAAGCAGTCGTTGCATTCGGCCCCGGAGTCGCGTACGCCAGCAAGGCTTTCCTCTGTGGAGCCATGGCGCGCCTGGTTCACGAAGAGGGAATGGACATCGACGTCTCGACGGCGGGGGAGTTCTACATCGTCCGGCAGGCCGGAGTGCCAGCTAAGAACTTGGTCTTCCACGGTAACAACAAGTCGATCGAGGAGCTTCGAACCGCGATCACCGAAGGCGTCGGGCGCGTCGTCGTCGACAGCTTCGACGAGATGGATCGACTCGACCAGCTCCACGCTGAGGGGCTGCCAGCTCCGGCGATTCTGGTGCGAATCACTCCTGGCGTCGCGGCCCACACACACGAATACATCGCCACCGGCCAGGACGACTCGAAGTTTGGCTTCACCGTCTCGACTGGACTCGCCGATCAGGCCATCGAACGGGCGGCGGAGTCGCCCTCGATGGATCTGCGAGGTATTCATGCCCACATTGGCTCGCAGGTGTTCCGAGTCGATTCGTTCGCGAGGGCGGCGGAGGTCATTGCTGCGGTCGCGCAGCCCCACGGTCTCGAAGAGGTCTCTGTTGGTGGTGGCCTCGGCGTGCCTTATGTGGTGGGCGAGGAAGGATCGTCGATCACGGCATGGGCCGGGGTCATGCACGACGCGCTCTCGGCCGCAGGAATCAACGCCAGGGTCCTTGCGGAGCCCGGACGATCGATCGCTGCCTCCGCGGCGATTACCGCGTACACCGTGGGCACGATCAAACCCCTCGATGGAATCCGCACCTACGTCGCCGTCGATGGAGGCATGAGCGACAACCCGCGCCCCGTGCTTTACGGCAGCGGATACGAGTCTTTTTTGCCAGCTCGACCTGCGGCCGAGCGAGATTTGCAGGTAACGATCGTCGGTAAACACTGCGAGTCTGGTGACGTTTTGGTCCGCGATGGAGCGGTTCCCAGCGATATTTCTGTGGGGGACATTTTGGCGACTCCGGTCACGGGTGCGTACGGTCATTCCATGGGATCCAACTACAACGCGGTGCCACGCCCACCGGTCGTGTTCTGCAAAGACGGCGACGCGCGCCTGGTGGTTCGCCGCGAAACCCTGGACGATCTGTTGGCCCGCGAGGTATGAGCGATGAGTGAGGCGGTTAATGAGACGGTGTACCGACGCGTTCCCCATGTGGAGCGTCGATTGTCCGGAGGTAGGCGGTTGGTGCAAACGGTTGGGTCCGAACGCGCGGTTCAACTCGCAGGTTCGGCACCGATGATCTGGGATCTCCTCGACGAGTTCCCTCGGGCGGACCTGGTCGCCGCGCAGTTGCGACAGCACTTCTCTGATCCTCCAGAGGTAATTGCTCAGGGTGTCGAAGTTGGTCTGGCCTCACTCGTCGACTCCGCGTTGGTGGTGGTCGAATGAGTGTCGTACTAGCTGAACAGTTGGCTTCGCTCGGCTTAGTGCGCGCAACGCCGGCTGACGCCATCGCGGTCCCGGATGCTGAGGCCACAGGGTTCGTATCCGTGCTTGAGCGCGAGCGCATCATTGGCATGGGTGTGTGGGCTGTCGAAGGTGGTCAATTGCATCTTGGAGAAGAGGCACTCCAACATTTGCGCGATCGCCATGACGTCGCGATGGCCCAGAGCTTGCGTATCGAGTTGATGGCGTTGAGGATCTCCGAGGCGTTCACCGAACGGGGAATCCGCCACCGTCTTCTTAAGGGAGCGGCCCTCGCTCGGTCGATCTATGACGATCCGAGTCTCCGAGCGTTTCGAGATGTCGACCTACTGGTTCCCTCAGACAGCCTCGATGATGCGGTGGCGTTGCTCAAGCGGGAAGGTGCTAGCCGTTTGCAGGCAGAGTTGCGGCCCGGTTTCGATCGGCGATTCGCCAAGTCGGTAACGATGCGCCTCAACGATGTTGAAATCGATGTTCACCGCTTGCTTGCGCCGGGTCCGTTCGGAGTCTGGATGCGAGCCAACGATCTGTTTGTGGTGAAGGAGCACGTGCACATCGCGGGCACGGCCGTTCCGACCCTCGACGTCACCGATCACTTCATTCATGCCTGCTATCACGTGGCGCTCGGACAAAAAGATCCGGCGTTGGCGAATCTGGTGGATGTGGCCCTGCTGTCTCATGACCGGGTTGACTGGGAACGAGTTGAGCAAACCGTGTCCCGATGGCGAGGCGCCGCTGTCATGAAGCGGTGCGTGCAACTAGTCGTCGCCCGCTTGGAAACGGATCTGCCCGAACAACTGCTCGCGTATCGTCGAGCGCCGTTGGGAGCCGACGAACGGTTGGCCATCGACCCGTACCTCACCGAGGACCCCGAGGGACGTTTTGCCGCCCTCGCACCGGCAACCTTGCGAGCGCTGCCAATGAGTGAACGCCCTGCCTTTGCCCGTGCGGTGGGGTTCCCAGAAGGTAGTGACCCCAAAGAGCGAGTCTTTTCGATGGTGGAGCGTCTCCGCTCCAAGTGATCTGCCCTAACCAGCTAGTGGCTGGGCGCATCCGTCCACGCGGACGCGCACGTCGAGGGCGCTCATCGGAGTCTCGCTAGCGAGGTGCTCCACGGTGGACGATGCACCGGCGCTCCAGTTGGAGAAAGTGAACCAGGTGCCATCGGTGGGGCGCAGAACACCGAGCGTCTCGATGCCATTGCAATTCCAGTCGCCGATCGCGGCGAGGTCACCGGGTTCGCCCACCTTCCAGATTTCGGGCCCGTCGGTTCGCGTGATCGTGAGCGTGCCCGATCCATGGTCCCAGATGGCGTTGTTTGCTACGAGCGTGCTTTCAGCGGCGACCACCCGTTCGGTGAGGATGGAGGGAAAGGCCTCGGGGGCGTCCGTGCCCGCGTGTCGAAGGAACTCGATTGCGAGCGCGGAGATCGTTACAAGTATCGC
This sequence comes from uncultured Acidimicrobiales bacterium, assembly GCA_964445255.1. GTDB lineage: Bacteria > Actinomycetota > Acidimicrobiia > Acidimicrobiales > SHLQ01 > SHLQ01. Next base: position 12,059 of record CAYUKM010000049.1, on the reverse strand, counting down.
GGCCACTGCGAGCGCAAGGACGACGTTCGACCGTGAGTCGACCGAGGTTTGCTCCTCGCTGCCGCCCTGGCCTCCAGGACGGGGGCCGAAGTCTCGGGTCGTACTCATCGGTGGTGCGCCACCAGCTCCGACTCGCTGAGCCATGTCGCTCGGGATTCGACTTGTCGTTCCCAGGCCAAGCGCAACGCGAAGTTCGTCGACTGTGGCGACATCTCCGCCGTCGATTTGTTCGACGATGCTGTCGAGGTTCGCGAGGGTCTTCATGATCGATGGCTCGATGGAGCCCCGGTCGAGGGCTCGCCGAGCGATCGCGGCGGCGCAACGCACATCGAATGATGGAACGGCGACGCGATGTGGGCCTGCCCACTCCTCGGTCCCCTGTAGGAGTTCTTCGCCGTCGGCGAGGCGCGCTGTGGAGAAATCGAACAGCGCTGCACCGCCAACCGGACGAATGCCGATGTTCGAAGGGCTGATGTCGCCGTGGACCCATCCCGAATCGTGGATGTGTTCGAGAGCTGCCGTTACGCCTTGAAAGACGTAGCGCAGTTCATGCAGCGACAGCGATGCCGAAACGATGAGGTCGTTGAGTGTGCCCCCAGAGCAATATTCGACGGCGATCGTCGACGGAGGTTCGGCTGAGATCAACCGCACGATGTGGGGATGGGCCAATGTCTGAAGCGCCTCGACCTCGGCGGTGACGTCGCTATCGGTTCCTGCGATCTTGATTGCGACCATCGACTGCGGCTCGGTGCGCAGGTCGATGACCTCGTCGGCTTCTTCGTTCTCGTCGATGTCTAGGTTTCGCGGTGCTTTGCCTTTCTCGCCCAACTGGGCGAGAAAGACCGTTCCATGGCGTCCCGAACCAAGCACATGTTGCAGCGTCGCCGATGCCAACGGGTCGCCATCCAAGAGAGAGAAAGATCTGACAGGGCTTTGCATATACCGAAAGATATCGAAAAGCATTATAAAGTGCAAGTGGGATGTGGAAAGTCAAGGATGTCCCTGGCCCCGATAGCGTTGTGCCCCATGACAGAATCCCAGTCGATTGGTCTTGGCGTGCTCGGTTGCGGAACGGTTGGACAATCGTTTTGCCAGCTCGTCGAAGCGCAACGTGATGAGATCGAGCGACGCACCGGGCTGCGCCTCGAAGTCCGACGCGTGGCGGTCCGCGACACATCCAAACAGCGACCAGGGGTCGACCAGGCGCTGATGACGGACTCGATCAGCGAAGTGATCGAAGCTGACGATGTCGACATCGTGATCGAGGCCATGGGTGGCGTCGACCCGACCCACGATCACGTGCTAGCCGCCTTTGCTGCAGGCAAGCCTGTGGTGACGGCCAATAAAGAATTGCTCGCGCTGCATGGGCCGGAACTGTTCGTCGCTGCCGATGAGGCCGGAGTTGACTTGGGCTTGGAAGCAGCGGTTGCCGCCGGGCTGCCATTCATCCGAGCGCTCCGAGAGTCGCTGGCAGGCGAGCGCATCACGAGGGTGATGGGCATCGTCAACGGCACGACCAACTACATCCTCTCGCAAATGACCGAACATGGTGCTGGCTACGCGGACGCGTTGGCCGAGGCCCAGGAACTGGGATTCGCGGAGGCCGACCCAACCGCCGATGTCGGCGGATTCGATGCTGGATCGAAGGCCGCGATTATCGCGACGCTCGCCTTCCGAGAAGCGGTGCGCGCGAACGATGTCTATATCGAAGGTATCGAATCTACGACCGCTGAGGACATTGCGAAGGCAACGAGTCTCGGCCAGGTCATCAAGCTGCTCGCGATCGTTCAACGAAATGATGACGGGTCGATCTCTGCCCGAGTACACCCGACCTTGTTGGCCGAAGAGCACCCGCTCGCGTCGGTGCGCGACAGTTTCAATGCGGTGTTTGTCGAGGGCGACGGGATCGATCAGATCATGTTCTATGGCCGCGGCGCAGGTGGACATCCGACGGCGGCGATGATGGTCGGCGATGCGATCGATGTGGCGGCCAGTCGGCGATCGGGGTGCCACCGGGGTGTCGGTCCGCTTCCGGACGCCAAGGTGCGGACAATCGACGATGTCGCCTCCGCGTTCTACATCAGTCTGGAAGCTCGCGATGAACCCGGGGTCCTGGCGGAGATCGCCAATGCCTTTGGGGAGCGAAATGTCTCGATCAAGTCGATGGAACAAGAGGACCTTGGCGAGGAGGCTCGGTTGGTCTTCATCACCCACCGCGCCGCTGAGCGCGACGTCCGCGCGACCCTCGAGACACTGCGAGGCCTGGGTTCGGTGCAGAACATCGGTCAGGTCCTGCGGGTTATTGGGGACTGATGATCTCCTACATCAGCACTCGAGGTGCCGCGCCAGCGCTCACCTTCGCCGAGGTGCTGCTCACCGGCTTGGCTCCCGATGGTGGCCTCTACGTGCCATCGACCTGGCCCGCCGAACACACCGCCGACCCGAACCTTCCGTACGCCGAGTACGCCGCGGAGATCATGTGGCCCTTCGTCGAGGGGTCGATGGAACGGGCGGACTTCGATGCCATCGCCGCTGAGGCCTACGCGAGCTTCTCACATCCTGATGTGATCCCGACCTCGAAGCTCGCTGATGGGATCACCATCGTCGAGCTATTTCACGGTCCCACGCTTGCGTTCAAAGACGTAGCCATGCAGCTGCTCGGCCGACTGTTCGACTACGAACTCGGCCGACAAGGCCGCCGCGTCACCATCGTCGGTGCCACGTCGGGAGATACCGGGTCAGCTGCGATCGAGGCCTTCCGCGATCGATCCAACGTGGACATTGTCATCTTGCACCCGCACGGTCGGACCTCTGAGGTGCAACGGCGCCAGATGACCACCGTCGACGCATCGAACGTCTTCAACGTCGCGGTCGAGGGAACCTTCGACGACTGCCAGGATATTGTGAAGGCCATGTTCGCGGACGTTGAGTTCCGCGAGCGCGTCAACCTCGCTGCCGTGAACTCGATCAACTGGGCCCGCGTGATGGCTCAGGTCGTTTACTACCACTGGGCAGCCGCCCAGGCCGATGACCGGCCCGTTTCGGTCACGGTGCCGACCGGGAACTTCGGAAACGTGTTCGCGGGACGCGTGGCGAAGCGGATGGGAGCGTCGATCGGTGAGTTTGTGGTGGCCAGCAACCGCAACGCGATCCTGACCGAGTTCTTCACCACCGGCGCGATGACGATCAACGCGGTGGAACCCTCATTGTCACCGAGCATGGACATCCAGGTATCGAGCAACCTCGAACGTCGAATCTTTGAACTGCTGGACGGAGATGGGGCTGCTGTCGCCGCGCTCATGGAACGGTTCCGTACCGACGGCAAAGTGTCCCTCCCTGCAGACGCGATTCCGCGAATGCAGGAAGGTTGGATCGGCGAGAGCCTTTCGGACCCCGAAACCTCCGAGGTGATATCTGCGGTGTACGAAGAGTCAGGGATAATCCTTGACCCCCACACCGCTGTCGGCGTGGGCGCCGCCCGACGGCGACCTGATTTGATGCCCCGCTTGGTGATGGCCACCGCACACCCGGCCAAGTTCCCCGACGCTGTAGAAAAAGCAACCGGAGTACGCCCGGAACTCCCGGGTCACCTCAGCGACCTTTTCGAACGAACCGAACACTTCGAAGTCCTCCCCAACGACCTAGCCACGATCCAAGCCTTCGTCGAGGCGTCCCGCAGCTGAAGGCTTAGCCGCCAGGCTCCTTCGTCGCGGCGGATGCCTAGGGGTCAGAGCCGCTGGCGCCTAAGGGATCAGCGCCGGAATTGTTGTGGAACGGTGGCGCAGATACACTCCTTTACGCCTGCAGCTCACCTTGTGTGTGGGACTGGCCACCGTTCGGAACGGCCAGTGCTGAATGCGGGTACAACCAACGAGCGAATCACTGGCGAGTCGCTCACCTGACCTGACAATCACAGAGGGGACCTCATAGTGGAGGGAACTGAACTCCGTCGATCGACGCTCGAACGTAAAGACCGTGACGAGCTCGTGACTATCGCGACCGCACTTGGCACCAAACCGCCCTCGCGAGCGCGCAAGGCCGAGATCGTCGACTTGATCATTACGTCAGCCACCACCGCTGGTGCTGACGAGGAACCAGACGACAACGGTTCGAATGGTGGTGACGACCCGGGCGCTGAGGATGAGGACGCCAGTACGTACCACGCAGGTGATGACGAATTCGACTTTGGTGAGGTAACGACCAAGAAGAAGGGCGCGAAGGCGGCCAAGAAGGAATCGGGCAAAGCAAAGAACGCAAAGTCCGAGAAGGACAATGGCGATCAAAAGGCTGAAGGCAACAACAACGACGGCGGTCCGACCGAGCGCGGAAATCGGCGTCGGCGACGTCGCGGCCGTGGCGGTGGCGACAGCGAGGCCGATACGGGTCCGGTCAATGTCGAGGGTTACCTCGATCTACGAGATGACGGCTACGGATTCTTGCGGGTTGGTTCTTCTCGTTCCTCGATGGACGACGCGTATGTGTCGGTAAAGCAGGTACGCCAGTTCGGCCTGCGAAAAGGCGATCACCTCGTCGGTACTAGCCGGCCTGCGAATCGCAACGAGAAGAATCCGGCGATGTTGTCGATCGATTCGATCAACGAGAGCGAACCAGCCGCGGCGCTCGATCGTCGAGTGTTCGACGAGTTGACTCCGCTGCATCCCTCCGAGCTCCTATCGCTCGAGGGTGATGGCAGCAGCGCCGCGATGCGGATGATGGATCTGCTTACACCGATCGGGAAGGGCCAACGCTCCGTTATCGTCTCCCCACCTCGCGCTGGCAAGACCACGTTGATTGCCGAGATTGCCGCGTCGATCGAGGCCAACTATCCCGAGTTGAACCTGTTCGTGCTGCTTATCGATGAGCGACCAGAGGACATCACCGTGATCAAGCGGGCGGTCAAGGAAGCCGAGATCATCTCGTCACCATTCGATCGCCCCGCCGAAGAGCACGCCGCGCTCGTCGATATGACGGTCGAGCGCGCCAAGCGCCTCGTCGAATTGGGTCGTGACGTCGTCTTGTTGTTCGACGGATTGTCTCGCCTCGTGCGAACGCACAACCAGACCGGATCGGCATCTGGTCGGACCATGCCTGGCGGAATCGACGCCAACTCGATCTACCCAGCGAAGCGTCTTCTCGGCGCTGCACGCGCGATGGAAGAAGGTGGGTCGCTAACGGTGGTCGCAACCGCCTCGGCTGAAGAGGCCGATGGGGATGACTCGATCCTCGCCGCACTCACGGGTTTGGCGAACTCCGAACTTCGCCTCCACGGAGGCGCCGCCATGCTCGGAACCTACCCGGCGATCGACGTTATGGGTTCGCATACGAGGAACGTGTCGAACCTTGTCGACGACAAGTTGGAGGCCCAACTCGTGCAGCTTCGTAGCGCCTTGGAAGGCATCGACGACCCCGTCGGAGACGGACTTCCGCAGCTGGAGAAGTTGCTTGAGCTCGTCAATGGTTCAAAAAACAATGCCGCTCTTCTCAAAGATGTGGCGAAATGAGTTTGATCTCGCTCGATCACAAGCGAGACTAGGAGAGTTATGAAGCCTGACATTCACCCCGAGTACCGCCCGGTCGTCTTTCAGGACCAGTCCTCGGGCGACAACATCATCATCGGATCCACGATTCAGACCGCCGAGACCATCACCCTTGAGGGTGTTGAATACCCACTTGCAAAGGTGGAGCTCTCGTCTCGCAGCCACCCCTTCTTCACCGGTCAGATGAAGATCGTCGATACCGCCGGCCGTGTCGAGCGCTTCGAACGCCGCTACGGAGCTCGCAAGAAGAAGAAGGCCGCTCCTGCTGAGGACGCTCCGACCGCCGAAGCTTCTGCAGCTAAGAAGGCAGCGCCAGCCAAGCAAGAGGCTCCTGCTAAGGACGAAGCCCCGGCTAAGGACGAGGCGCCAGTCGAGGCAGCCAAGGACGAAGCGCCAGCTGAAGAGACGCCGGCAGTCGAAGACGCTGCGCCCGAGGGCGAAGACAGCTGACAAACGATCGCCTCGCCAAGCTTGCCGCAGTCAAGCTGCGGGGATTGGTCCGAGAGCATCTTGATGCAGACGTTGATGAGCCGACCGCGCTCGGATCTGGCGCTGCAGTCATTGTCGGCGACGCGAGTTGGGCGTACTTTCCCGAGCCGTCGCGTGGCGTGCTCGGTACGACGCTCGTCTGGGCCCAGAGCCGAGGCGCTACCCAAACCAACCTGATCACCGATGAGCGTGATGGGTTGTTGGCCTTTACCGCGGACGGCTTTGCAGAACCTGCGCCGCGGGTGTGGCAAGCGATAGGGCGAACGATCGTTGCTCTAGACCCAGAGCGCCCCGAAATCCCCGCACCTCCGGATTGCCCGGAGAGCACGGCAATCTTGGCCGGACTCGATCTCGCAGTCGTCGCCGACCACGGGGTTTGGATCGGTGACCTGAATGGCCTTGAGGTAGCAAGGGTCGGCCTCCGAGGTGAGGAGTGCGAAGTCGATATCGGGGTTGGCGCCTACGACCAGTTCGCGTCGGCTGCGCTCAGCATCGATCGCGATGAGGAGTCGGCTCTGGCGAAGGTGATTGAAATGGTCCGACCCCACCGAGTTGCCGACGCTGATCCTCACCCGATCGGTCGCCTTGTACGGTCGCGTTGGTTGCGCAGCCAGATCATCGCCGATCCGCAATTGGCGGGCCTGGTCGAGCTGCATCCCATCCCGCTGCTGATACCGCGACCTGGGTTGGTCGAGAGTCAGCCCGCAGCCGCTTCCGGTGTCGATACCGAGGGCCGGAAGGTGCTGGTGATTTGTAGCACGGGTATCGACCTCGGTGTGGTTGAGACTGCTGCTGGTCTTAGTGCCTTTATCGAGGCCGACCGAGTTGTCGTGGTGATGCCCGCCCGCGACCATCACCCGCGAATAGGGCAATCGTTGAAGACGCTTGCAGTTCCCGCGGAACTCGTGGCGCTCGAGGGCGAGTGGTCCGACTGACACCCACATAGATGGGGCTAGGTTGAATAGGTGCTGAGTCGACTCGAAGCGTTAGAACGAGAATTCGCCGATGTGGAGGCGCGCCTTGGCGACCCTGCCCTGATCGCTGACCAACCGAAGTTCCAGACGGAGGCTCGGCGTCACAAAGAGCTCGACGGCATCGTCTCGATCGGACGCACGTTGCGCAGCGCCACCGAGGATCTCGAAGTAGCCAAGGAGATGATGGCCGAAGCAGAGGGCGACGACCGCGAAGAGCTTAAAGAGGAGGTCGCTTCGCTAGAGGAGCAGGTGGAGACTTCGACCGCGGAGTTCCGCCTAGCACTGCTTCCGAAAGACCCGAACGACGACCGCAATGCGATCGTGGAGATCCGCGGTGCCGAGGGTGGGGAAGAGGCGAACCTGTTTGCGCGCGACCTCTTCGACATGTTCAAGTCCTTCGCCAGTCGTCAGGGCTGGAAGTTCGAGATGATGGACGGCACCGAATCCGACATGGGTGGGTTCACCACCGTGACCTTCAGCTTGTCTGGCGACGGTGTGTGGAGTCGCATGAAGTTCGAGGCCGGAGTGCATCGAGTGCAGCGAGTTCCAAAGACCGAATCGCAGGGCCGAGTGCACACCTCATCGGCGACGGTCGCGGTATTGCCCGAGGCCGAGGAAGTTGAGGTCGACATCGACGAGAACGATCTCAAGATCGACTACTACCGCTCGTCGGGCCCCGGTGGTCAGTCGGTCAACACCACCGACTCGGCATGTCGCATTACCCACGTGCCTACCGGTGTTGTTGTATCGATGCAGGACGAGAAGTCGCAGATCCAAAACAAGGCCAAGGCCATGCGCGTGCTCCGAAGTCGACTGCTTCAGGCCGAACAAGACCGGCAGGCAGCCGAAGCCAGCGAAGCTCGCAAATCGCAGACCGGTAGCGGCGGGCGTTCGGAGAAAATCCGTACCTACAACTTCAAAGAGAACCGTGTGTCTGATCATCGGATCAACCTGACGGTGCACAACCTGGACAAGGTCCTTGCCGGTGAGCTCGACAATGTCTCCGACGCATTGGTGCACGAGGAACAACAACGGCGCCTCGCCGGGGAAGATGTCTGACCCGACCGCGGCCGATCTGGATGGCACGGTCAGTTGGGGTGAGCTGCTAACCGAGACCCGCCAGATCCTCGAATCGTGTGGCGAGTCGGAGAGCCCGCGCCAAGAGGCGAAGTGGATCCTGGGAGAAGTCACGGGTACCTCAGGCGCGGACTTTATTGATGCGATGAACGAGTTGGCGACGGTCCGAGGCGTCAACCACCTCGATGCGCTAGTAGCACGACGCCGGGCGGGCGAGCCGATCCAATACGTGCTCGGACATTGGGCGTTCCGCACCCTAGACCTGTTGGTAGACCAGCGAGTTCTCATCCCTCGGCCAGAAACAGAGGTGGTCGCTGGCCTGGCGATCGCGGAGTTAGATCGGCTCGGCCGTGCCGAAGCAAGGGTGGTCGATCTGGGCACCGGGTCCGGGGCGATCGGGTTGGCGATCGCGGCCGAACGGCCGGGCACTCAGGTCGTGCTCACCGATCGCAGCGATGACGCTCTCGCGGTCGCCCGAGCAAATCTCGGTGGGCTGGGGCGAGCGGGCCGGGGCGTCTCGATCTACGCCGGCGAATGGTTCGCCGCGCTGCCCGAAGAGCAACGAGGTTCTGTCGACGTGATCGTCTCGAACCCGCCGTACATCCCTCATACCGAAAGGCTCGCTGCGTCGGTCGCCGATTGGGAACCCGAGATCGCATTGCGAGCTGGAGACGATGGACTCGATGACCTTCGGGTGATCGTCGCTGAATCGGTCGAATGGTTGTCCAACGGGGGAGTGTTGGTGCTGGAGATGGGCTCCGAACAGACCTCCGTGGTCGCCGAGTTAGCTGAGACCGCTGGCTTCTCGGCGGAGGTGCACCGTGATCTAGCGGGCAAGGACCGGGCCGTGGTCGCACGGTTGGGGGTCGGCCGTGGGTGAGTTCTCCGATGCCGATGTCGCTCGCGCGGTAGATGCGCTCGCTGATGGCCAAGCCGTGATTTTGCCCACCGACACCGTGTATGGACTGGCCGCCGACCCGAGGTCTGCCGACGCGATGGCGCGGCTGTTCGAACTGAAGGAACGCCCCGAAGGCGTTCCCGCCGCGGTGTTGGTGGGGAGCATCGAGGACGCCAAGGCGCTGATCGAATGGTCACCGGAGATTGACCAACTCGTCACCGCGCACTGGCCAGGAGCACTCACGATCGTAGGCACCACGCGTGACACCACAGTGGCTGCCGGTACCACGGACACCCTCGGCGTGCGTCTGCCGGATCACGCGTTCGTACAAGCCTGCGCACGGCGTTTTGGCCCCATCGCCGCGACGAGTGCCAACCGGCATGGTGAGCCAACGATCACCAACCCGGCAGAACTCGACGCCGCCTTTGGCGGCGATGTCGAGGTGGTTATCGATGGGGGAATTCTCGGCGGGCTCGCTTCGACGGTGGTCGACATGACCACGGACACACACAAAATTTTGCGTCAGGGTGTAGTCCTTTTGGAACCTGCCGATTGATTCGTCTGCATCGGTAGATGCCGAGCCCAATCGTGCGAATATGAATGTATGGAGAACGTGAACCCAGCTGATATTCCGGTTGTCATTCTCGCAGGCGGAAAAGGCACTCGAATTCGAGAGGCCTCTGAAGCGTTGCCGAAGCCAATGATCGACGTCGGTGGCAAGCCGATTATGTGGCACATCATGAAGACGTATGCCGCTCATGGACACAATCGTTTTGTCCTGTTGCTCGGCTACAAGTCCTGGACGGTCAAGGAGTACTTCCTTGCATACCGGGAGAAGACCAGCGACTTCACCGTGAACCTGGCGAGCCATGCAACCGAGTACCACGACGACGACTATGGGTGTGAAGATTTCGAGATCACAATGGCCTACACGGGGCTCGACACCCTCACCGGTGGTCGTCTCAACCGAGCGTCGCGGTATCTCAAGGACGCACCCGCGTTCATGTTGACCTATGGCGACGGTCTCGCAGATATCGACATCACGGCGTTGCGCGAGTTTCATGCCGCCCACGGCAAGATCGGTACGGTCACCGCTGTGCACCCAACGAGCCGCTTTGGCGAGCTGGGCATCGACGGCGAGATGGTCACTGACTTCGCCGAGAAGCCAGACCTCAACACCGGTTTCGTGAATGGCGGCTACTTCATGTTCAACCGGGAGTTCCTCGACTACACCCCCGACTCCAATGGCGACATGCTCGAATCTGACGCTCTGCAGCGACTGACGAAAGACGGGCAGTTAGCGATGCGTCTTCACGATGGCTTCTGGCGCGGCATGGACACCTACCGCGAGTACGTCGAGCTCAACAAGCTCTGGGACGACGGCGAAGCCCCCTGGCGCGTTTGGTAGAGGACTAGTCAGCTAGACGAGGTCGGGCCAGGCTTGGTCTTTGTCACTGACGTGTTCGACCGGTCGCGGCCAATTGACCCCGATTGTTGGGTCGTCCCAGCGAATGCCGCGCTCGTTGCCCGGTTGGTACGGACGGGTCACGTTGTAGAGCAGCGTGGTGTTATCTTCGAGAATGAGGAACCCGTTGGCGAACTGTTCTGGGATGTAGAGCATCCGCTGGTTCTCTGCTGAGAGTTCCACGCCGAACCATTGCCGGTAGGTGGGGGAGTCGGGCCGCATATCGATAATGCAGTCGAAGACTGACCCCGCGATGCAGCGGACGGTCTTGGCTTCGCCGTTGGGTGGGTCCTGCCAGTGGAAGCCGCGGAACGTACCGGCCTTCAGCGTCTTCGACATGTTGGTCTGGGCGATGCTCGGGTTCAGGTCGTGTGCGACGAACTCGTCCTCGGCCCATGCACGAGCGAAGAAGCCGCGGTCGTCCTCAATGCGTTCGACATCGATCGTGTAGGCGCCGGACAGTGGGGTTTGGGTGAAGATCACGTCGCCACAGTAATCGGCCCGCGTGCTGTCACTGCGGTCCCGTAGGGTGACGCCATGGTCAATTCGATGAGTCCCAACCTGATGGTCACCAATGTGCCCGCGAGTCTCGCGTTCTACGCCGATGGTCTCGGTGGCAAGATTGCATTCACGGTCGACTCTGACCAGAAGGCCGACATGGAAGGCGGCATCATCGAGGGGGCGATCTTTGCCTCGGTGCGGCTGGGGGAGTCCGAGATGATGCTCCAAGAGTGGCACAACCTCGCCGAGGACGCGCCACATGCGTACTCGGTCGACGATGTTCCGGGCGGCACGTTCAGCCTGTACTTTCGCGTCGACGACGTCGAGGCGGTCCTCGCTCGCCTAGGTGACGTCGAGATCGTCAAGCCCTTGCAGATGACGTGGTACGGCATGCACGAAGTGTGGGTCAAAGACCCCGACGGCTACGTCGTAACCATCGGTACCCCCAAAGGCGAAGCCCCGGAGGTGTAGCCCTCAAGACCTCGCTCTTTGGCGGCCTTCGCTCGGACATCCTCGACGGTGGGGCAGGTGTCGACATCTATGACGGTGGCTGTATCGGTGACGCCGATGGCCTCGTCGAGACAGCTACAAGCCGCGAGCGATAGTAGCCACAAGAACCCCGCCTGCAGCCCTGTACCCCATAGCCCCTTGGGGGGTGCAGGGCGAAGGCGTGCTCCGGAACCAAGTAGGTACAACGCCCACAAAGTCACGGCCAAGTGGTTGGAACGTCGCGAAGATGACGGGGCTCAGTGTCGGTACGACCGGCAGCGTTCCGCCGCAAAGCCGTCAAGAAGGGCCGGAGTTTGACGTCGGGGTGTTTCACGATCGAGATCCACGGCACCGACGAAGAATGCAGCGAGATGTGGGCAAAGGTGGCTGCCCGGGCCGATGAAATGTATGAAGAGGACGGGGGCCGTGATCTCCCTGATTCGCAACATCCACGTACTCATGCGCAGCGCCTGTTTGACGCGTTCTATGAACTGCTCACCCAACAACCCGGTGCTGGCAGGTTGATCAACAACGAAACCGGCGAAGTAGAGCACCCCGGTGGAGAAGCGGCTTCGGTTGCAGCCTCATCACCGAAGCCGCCATCACCGAAGACAATGCTGCACGTGACG
>CAYUKM010000048.1:16955-18303 GCA_964445255.1 uncultured Acidimicrobiales bacterium | reverse complement strand
CCGGTGAGGTCTTCCCAGTTCACGGCGACCTCGTGGGCCAAGAACAACACGGCCAACGTAATCACGGTCGCGGCAATCGCGCCCGAGGTTGCAGCACTTCGGGCTAGCCCAATCCCCACGATCATGGCCACAATGACCGTGACCACCACCGCTGCTATACCTGCCGGGATTGGATCCCATTGGATGTCGCTCAAGCCGAATGGAGCATTGCGAATCGTCACCGCTTTTCGATCGACCGAGATAGCGAGCACAGCGAACGTGTAGCCGGCGACCGCACCGAAGCCAACGTGGCCAAATGAGAGCACGCCGGTGTTCCCGATGTAGATCTGCATACCGATCACGATGATTGCGTTGATGAACATCTGGGTCACGATGTTGTCGCGAGAGGCGCTTCCGCCCGACGCGTACAACGTCGTCGCAATAAACAACACCCCATAGATCAGAAAGGCGCTAAGGAGCGGGCCGCCAAACCGGCGCAGGAGCTCGTTCATACTCGTTCCGCGTGTTCAACGCCGAAGAGCCCACCGGGCCGGAAGACAAACAGCAGCGCGATCAGCACGAACACGAAACCGTTTGTGAGCCCGACGAGCCCTGATGGGAGGTTCGCGATCAGCAGCACCTCAATGAGTCCGAGAGCGAGACCGCCGATGACTGCGCCGCTCAAGCTGCCCAACCCGCCGATAAGGGCAGCGAGCACTCCGTTGAGAAGTGGAGTTAGGCCAGCGGTTGGGTCAGCGCGTCCAGTACGCATAAGCACAAAGACTGCTGCGATACCTGCGAGGGCACCGGCGAGCAGAAAGGCTCCCCGAATCACTCGGTCGCTTCGGATTCCCATCAACCGGGCAGCATCAAAGTCCTCGGCGGCAGCCTGCATCGAAATCCCAAAGAGGGTGCGGTTCAACACGAACCAAGTACCGGCGAGCGCAACGATGGTGACGCCGATGATGCCGAGGTCGATTACCTCAAAGCGAATACCAGCGAACTCGACCGTGTTCGCTACCCACGTCGGACGGTCGAAACTCCTGAAGCTCGCCGACACGTACATAATGAACAACGCCTGGGAAGCGAAGTGCACACCGAACGAGGTGAGCATCTGTGTGAATTGTGACGCCCCTCGCACCCACCGGAACGCGGCGAACTCGATGCCGAGGGACACCACGATCGATGTCACGATCACCGCCGGGGCGATGAACCACCAGCTCAGGTTCTGCGAGAATAGAAAAAAGGCAATGTAGGCAGACACCGTAATGAGCTCGCCATGCGCGAAGTTCACCAAATTCATCACGCCAAAGATCACAGCGATGCCCAATGCAATGAGAGCAAATTCGCTTCCGCGCCCGAGGCCGTC
>CAYUKM010000048.1:9649-16855 GCA_964445255.1 uncultured Acidimicrobiales bacterium | reverse complement strand
TCACAGCGATGCCCAATGCAATGAGAGCAAATTCGCTTCCGCGCCCGAGGCCGTCGGCGAGCTGTTGAATAATTTCTGAGGTCATGAGTTCCCTACGAATTCGTCGAAAATGTCGGCAGAGCGCAACTCTTCGCCCGTTCCAGATACCGCAATTCCGCCGGATCTCATGACATATGCCCGATCCGCGGCGTTGAGCATACGAGTTGCGTTTTGCTCAACAATCAAGAGTGTCCGCCCCTCGGAACGTAGCTGTTCTATCAGTTCGAACACCACGTCGACCAAGGTCGGAGCGAGCCCAAGTGATGGCTCGTCCATCAAGATGAGGTCTGGGTTACTCATCAGCGCTCGCCCGATCGCAAGCTGTTGAGCCTGCCCGCCGGAAAGAAAGCCCGAACGTACGTCGGCTTTCTCTTCCAAGACCGGGAAGAGCTCGTACGCCTCAGCAATGCGCTTTTCGCGGTCTTTCGCTGAAACACTCACACCTCCGACAAGGAGGTTCTCCCTGACGGTAAGGTCGCCGAAGAGGCGGCGATGCTCGGGCACGAGCGCAAGGCCAGAACGAAGCATCGCGTCGGGTGGCTTGCCCGTAACCGTGTCGCCGTTGAACTTGATGGTGCCGCTGCTCGGCTTGAGCAGACCCGAGATCGCTCCGAGGGTCGAGGTCTTACCAGCCCCATTGGGACCGATAAGACCTACGACCTCTCCAGAGTGGACCTCGAGGTTGATGTTGCGAACGGCAACGATCGATCCGTAGCTGACGCTTAGATCGTCGACCTCGAGTACGACTGACACTGTGTGTGTATTTCTCCTACTGGCTAGCCAGAAACTTCTGCGGCGAGACTCGGTGCGCTGTCAACAACTTCGTGGATCCACACCGACGTTTCTGGGTTCGAGCTACCGTTGTAGTTCTTCGGCGAGGTGATGCCATCGATGCTGACGTTTGGAATTGCTCCGCCGACAACTGCTGCGTCGGTAGAACCGCTGTCCAAGTACGCCTGAAGAAGCACGAGCAGACCGTCGACAGCAAGACCAGCAAAGGTCGGGCTTTCACTTGGGGAGCCAGTGGCTGCAGCAAAGCTCTCGTCGAGGGCGACAACACGGCTGTCAGCAGCAGGGAATGCGTGCGTCGTGTGGAAGATGCCTTCGATGCCGTCACCGAAATAGCCACCGGTTGCCTCAAACGCATCGGTCACGATGTATTCGGTGTCAACGCCAGCCTCTTCGAGCTGTCCGCGAAGTGCGGTCAGCTGGAACGAGAGCATTGCCGAGTAGACAACGTCTGGAGCGTCGCCACCGGCGATCTCGTTGACCTGCGTCGAGAAGTCGACATCTTCAGCGGGAACGTAGTTGAAGTCGTCGATGATCGTTCCCCCACCAGCGGTGAAGACCTCGGTGAAGACCTCCGGATTGAAGCCGAAGTAGGGACCTGGCGCAGAGAACGTGGTTGCGGTCGTAAAGCCCTGGTCCAACGCAAAGTTCGCAGCTGCGGTTGCTTGACGGGTGTCATCGAACGAGACGAGGAACGACTGCGCAGCAGCGTCACTGAGTGCTGGTTCGGTCGAGGCGGTGAAGATCACTGGGGTCTCGCCACCGGTTACCTGCAGAAGCGGGAAGCCAAAGTCAGGGAAGGGTGGGCCGAGCAGGCCGATTGGGCCAGACTCAAGGAGCTCAGTTGCCGCAAGAACGGTCGCCTCTGGATCACCAGATATATCGCTGACCTCGAGTGCAACAGGATTGCCGTTAACGCCTCCTGAACAGTTGATGAGGTCGATGAAGTGCGCAACAGCCTCTGAACCGGGACCATCAGCGAAACCGCCTAGGTCGGAGAAGTCTGCGGCGTATCCAACAAAGACTGGGTCGCCCTCTATTGGATCAGAACACGCTGGATCAGCAGCGAGAATTGCGTCGACATCGAGGCTTCCCGAAGCTGCGGGGGCTGCGTCCCCATCATCTGCGTCCCCATCATCTGCGCCATCGTCAACGACTTCGTCAACGGCGTCGGTGACATCGCTAGCGACGTCCTCCGCGCCACCGCACGCGGCGGCCACTAAGGCAAGCGCAAAGAGCGCTGCAACGAGCTTGGTCAGTTTCATCTCATCCCTCCCAGGACATTCCCCCGCCGCTGTATTGCGTCTGTGTGACGGTCGACACCATCACAGCATACGTTATTGTTGACTGGTCGCTGGCGCAAGTCAGGCACCTACCTGACACGCAGTGTTCACAAGCCAGCGAAATATGGGATCTTGATCGCTCTCGGCCAGTAATTCTGGATGCCACTGCACCGCGATCGTGCGCTCGTTGAATTCCAGCCCCTCGACCGATCCGTCCGCCGTCCGAGCGGTGACCGCTAGGCCGTCCCCAAGTTGGTCTACGCACTGGTGATGCAAGCTGTTGACTTCGAGGGACTCTCCATAGAGCTCGCCCAGTGCCGAACCGGTCTCAATCTGCACCGAGTGGATCGCGCCCGAGTGGTCGACGTCGTAACGGCTGTGTTCGGGAACGTGCTGATGCAGCGTTCCTCCGTGCGCGACATTCATCAGCTGCAGTCCTCGACAAATACCAAGCACGGGCACATCGTTTGCCAAAGCCAGCCGGTATAGGTCGATTTCCAGGCCGTCACGTTCGGGTTCGATCGACAGCACTTCTGGATGCTGCTCCTCGCCATACACCTGGGGATCGACATCGGTTCCACCCGTGAGCAACACTCCATCGAGGCGGCCGATGAGCTTTTCGAGATCGACGTCGAAAGGAATGTTGACCGGAATTCCACCGGCCGCAAGAACGGCGCGGGAGTAGTCGGCCAGATACATGTCCACATCGACGTCGTTAAACGATGAGGGAAAACCTTCGATCAGGGCAGCCTTCTTACGACGACCGGGCAGACCGATCAGCGGTGCCTTTTCACTCATCTTCGTGTCCTCCATCTCTCGACACCGTAGTTCCCGACATTTGCTCGGGGAAGGCGACCTCGTCGAGGTACCAGTCCACGAGTGCGCCACACTGCGCGATGTTTCGTTCCTCGTTGGCGGCTACTTCAACCAACAGGGCCTCAAAATCCACGCCGTGTTCGTCTAAGTATTCCTGGGGTGCACCATGGAGCCAATTCGCCACGTGGGCGTGGTTGACCTCAGGGTGAAATTGTGTGCCGACCGTCCGTCCAGAACGGATGAGCTGAACAGCGGTCGCCGTCTCGGCCAATATCTCCACGCCCTCCGGGGGAACCATCCGATCGTGATGCCAATGCATCCAAGGTCCAGGGCCAACCGGGTTCGCACCGTCACGGCCATCACCGATCGGCCGCCACCCGATAGTTGCCTCGGGGGCGGGCTCGATCGAACCGCCCAAGGCTTCGGTGATCAGCTGCCCACCAAAACACACACCCAAGATCGGCTGATCCTGATCATGGGCCTCGCGCAAGTCGGCGATCTCCTGTTCGAGCCAATCCGCCTCGTGCTTGCGGGTAAGCGAGCGCACCGACCCCATGGGGATTATGAGATCGAAGTCGCCAAAATCTGGCCACGGTTCAAACTCTTGCGGGTTCTCATAGTCGGCGGCGATGACGTGCGTCTCCACTGCAAATCCGCGTTCCTCAAGGCGCGCCTGCACCTCCGCCGCTGGCCCATCTGGCTCGTGGGCCAGCACCAGCGCTGTCATGGCGTCAAACCGGCTGGTGTTCGCCTCCGCGTTAGACATCGAACCACACATGGGCTTGACCGGTT
The DNA here is from genome assembly GCA_964445255.1 of uncultured Acidimicrobiales bacterium. GTDB lineage: Bacteria > Actinomycetota > Acidimicrobiia > Acidimicrobiales > SHLQ01 > SHLQ01. Next base: position 13,136 of record CAYUKM010000048.1, on the reverse strand, counting down.
CCTGCCACCGCTTCGTACTCGCCGAACTGCGTTCCAGCAAGTTCACAGTCAGCCCCACCGAGGGCGCCGAGCATCGTGAGATAGTGCCCGAAGTAGCCCTCGGGGGCGTGCGTGGCGAACTCGGGGAGGAAATCCAGAATCGCTGCGTGCTCTCCAGCCAGCATGTGGCCGAGCACCTTCCGGTCAGCCGCGGCTGCTTCTGGAGTTCGTACGTGCAGATCCGGGTCGGCGCCCTCATGGGCACGGAACTCGCGCAGTGGCCAGAACCGGTGGCTCAGACCGCCACTGGCGAGAACCACAACCCGACGGTCGGTCTTGGCCACCGCATCGGCGAGCAACTGCCCGAACAACAAGAAGTCGTCTGGTTGTGCGGTCTGGCAGATCCCTGCCGACAGCCAACGCTCATTACCTTGCAAGAACCCGAGCAGGTTGATCGTCGGATAGTGCACGGGAAGGTGCGGGTCGTCGATCGCGGTGATCCACGTGTCTTCGCGATCGGTCGCCTCGCCCTCCCAGGCTTGGGCAAGCTCAGGGTCGCCGGCCATCTCGAAGGACATCTGCTTCATGCCACGGGGCAGTTCTTCGCTGGTGTAGAGACCCTTGCGGCGTTCATGGCTCGCAACCACAAACTCGATCGTGGTGTACCAGTGGGTGTCGATGACGACCACCGTGTCGGCCTCGATCGGCCCGAGCTTCTGGGCACGCATGTCATGCAGACCCTGGAACAGGGTCGTGTCTTCGCCACCGTTCAGCGAGCGGCGCACGTCTTCGGGAAGCACGAGTGGCGGCACGTGCGACACGAGCGCTGCGCCAACGATCTCACCCACTAGCGGACCACCTTTACTGGCAACGATTTGATTCCCGCGATGAAGTTCGACCGAAGGTACGCCACATCGCCGTTCGGTTCGAGGCGGTCGACCCGCTTCATCAGCTCTTCGAACACGAGGCGAACTTCCATCCGAGCCAACCAAGCACCGAGACAGAGGTGTGGGCCATTGCGCCCGAATGCCATGTGTAAGTTGTCTTCTCGTTCGAGATCGAAGCGGAAGGGGTTCTCGAAACGATCGGCGTCATGGTTGGCGGAGTTGAACCAGATGGCGACCTTGTCGCCGACCTTGATCTGTTTGCCACACATCTCGACATCGGCCGTGGCGGTCCTGCGAAAGTGCATGGTGACCGAGCTGGTGCGAAGGATCTCCTCGGTGGCCGTCAGCGTGAGCGACGGATCAGCCTTCCACGCATACCAGAGCTCGGGATGATCCATCATCGTGCGCAGGCCGTGGGTCATCGTGTAGCGGGTCGTGTCGTTGCCCGCCGCGACGAGCAGCGTGAAGAAGTTGTTGAACTCGTGATCGGTCAGGTTCGTGCCATCGGTGGTGGGCGCCAACAACTGCGAAATGATGTCCTTACTTGGGCACCCGCGGCGCTGGTCGGCCTGCTCTTGCGCGAATTGGAAAATCTGTAGCGACGCCGGGCTACGGAACGGCACCATACGGAACTCTTCGGTGTCCACGAGATCCACCGGGTAGTCGGTGAAGTCCGGGTCGGTGTTGCCGAGCAGCGCATCACCCCACGTAACGAGCTTGTGGCCGTCGTCGTCGCTGGTGCCGAGCAGTCGCCCGAGCATGCGCATCGGCAACTGTTCAGCGATGAGCTTCACAAAGTCGAACTCGTCATGCTCAAGGGCAGCGTCAATGACGTCAGCGGCGAGTTGGCGGATCGTGTCTTCGTACGACTCCACGCTTCGCCGAGTGAAGCCTTTGCTGACGAGTCGGCGATAACGGGTGTGATCCGGTGGATCCATCTCCATCATCGTTCGACGAGCCTCTGACTCTTCGGCATCCATCTCCTCAAGGCGGATACCGTCAGCGGAGGTGAAGGTACCGACGTCACGGCTTACCGCGATCGCATCCTCGTATTTGAGGATCGACCAGAAGCCCGAGCCATCCTTCTCCTCGGTCCAGTGCACGGGGTCTTCTGCGCGCAGGCGGGCGAAGGTCGCGTGCGGAACACCGGCGGTGTAGGCGTCGTGGCTCGTGATGTCAGCATCGTCGGGGCCGAGCTCGGCCATGTAGTTATCGACGTACGCGGCCTTGACGGTGTCCACTGCGCACTACTCCCCTGCCACTGGGTTTGGAGACACTGCGTTTGGAGAGGCTGCGTTTGGAGACATCGGGTTCGGAGCCGCCCAGACGGTCGTGCCACCATGCATGGAGGTACCGACCTGGCGGTAGAAGCCACCGATGATCTCGATGTCACCGAACCGGGTGAGTTCCTCGGTCGGGTTGTCGAAGATGTCGAGCTCTGCGTCGCCGGAGTAGACCGGGCCGAGTTCGACATCGAAGCCGCTCATGGTGACGAGTTCATCGAGCGAGTCTCGACCGTCCATCTCGATCGCTGGCATCTGGCGGGTGTGCAGCATCGGGTGACCGTTCACGAATCCGGCGCTCTCGGCTGTGCCGGTGATGGTGAACCGGGCGTCAGCGATACGCCGACCCCAGGTGCTCAGCGTTGCGCCGAAGCGACCACCGGGCTCGAGGCGTGGACCGGCCTTGCCGACCGCGACGGGGCGGGTCATCCAGACCTCCGACATCTTCTTCGGGTATCCCTGAATATGGCCACGGGCCATGGCGAAGTCCTTGTCCACCCAGATGTAGGCGGCCCGACTATAGGTCTTGGCTTCGTACTGGCACCGAATAACGACGAACACCTCTTTGTATTGCGCCCGCGCCGGGTCGAGCAGCTCATCGCAACTATCCGAGCAGCTCTGCCAGTCGGCCCAGATGATCGCCACAGCGCCGGGATCCTCGTCTGCAAGCTGCAAGGGCTCCGGAAGAAGCTCAGCGACGTTGGCTGGGTCGGTGCGAAACTCGACCGTGAGCATCTCACCGCTGTAGTGCCACGGCCCTGAAGGCAGGATCGAGCCCGCGCCCGTCGGTGTTCGTGGGTACATCAAGCCGTGCAGATCGGGCATTTCTTCACCTTAATCGTTCGGTACCAAATGATTCAACCGAGGCTCGCATATTGGACGTTGTGATCACGCTGCTGCCATATCCAGAAGAATCTCGTGAAGACGAGCAGCATCGGTCAACGGATTGACGATGCACACCCGCATACACACCTCCCCATCCCAACGTGTTGGGACGATGAGGGCTGTGCCCGCCGCAGCATTGCGTTCAGACCACGCGACATAGTCATCCTCCTCCCAACCCGTGCGCCGAAACAGCACCACCGACAGCCTCGGGGCCACCGCGAGTTCCAGTCCATCGATGCTGCGAACCGACTCAGCCACCGCCGACGCGGTGTCCATCGTGGTATCGATCGCTTCTGCGTAGGCACTTGTGCCGTTCGCCGCTAGTGAGAACCACAGCGGTAACCCCCGCGCCCGCCTCGTGAGGTGGAGCGCAAGGTCGGATGGATTGCTTTCGGCCCGCTCGATGTAGCCGAGGTAGTCGCCGTGTTGGGAATGCGCTGCTGCCGCAAGCTC
>CAYUKM010000048.1:0-9549 GCA_964445255.1 uncultured Acidimicrobiales bacterium | reverse complement strand
CCAACCGGGTTCCCATTCCACGTTCAGGATTGGATGCGTGCCACGATTCGCGTGCCGTCACGAGCGCGGAAAGATTAGCTGCGGTGCCACCCGAGACGAACACGCCGCCGGCTTCAGGCGGAAAGTCGGCGATATCCATGATCCACCGAAGTGCCTGATTCTCCGCTGCGATCGCTCCCGCCCCGGCCTCCCAGTGTCCAGCGAAGATCGACGACGCGCTGACCACCATGTCAAAGAGCACCGCTGCCGGTGTGGGAGCAGTCGGTACGTACGAGACCATCAAGGGGTCATCGTTAGGACGACAGGCCGGAAGAATGACGTTCTTGAATACCTCAAGAGCAGCGTCCCCGCCGATGCCCTCGGGCGCGACGACATCAGCCAACGCTGCGGTCAACTCGTCCGCCGAGCGCGCTCCCCACCTCGGGTCTTTGTCGAGGCGTGCTCGCTCACTCGCGTAGCGAACAACGGAGGATGCAAGTTCCTCTAGCTGGGCGTCCCACGTATGCACTATGGAGTTCCCGAGGGAGCCGTCATGTTCAAGAACCTAGGTGGGTTTGCCGACGGCCGCTACCTGATGGCAGCGACGTACTGCGTCTCGCAGAACTCGTTAGATGCCTACGTAGCGTTGTTCGTCACCCGTCGGAGCAGGTCGGCGAGCTGCTCTTTCTCGTCGCTGCTCAGTCCGGCGCTCATCTCACCTTCGAAGGCGTTGAACTTGGGGAACACTCCGGCGATGGTCTTGGCGCCCTCGTCGGTGAGACTCACCATCATACGGCGCATGTCGGACTCCATCCGATGGCGTTCGACCAGCTCGCGCTTCTCGAGGGTGTTCAACATGCCGGTCAACGTGCCCTTGGCGAGGTTGCACTCTTGGGCGAGCTGAGCGGTCTCCATATCGTCCCAGATCCACAGCACCCACAGAATTGTGAACGCGCCGAACGACAGACCATAGGGGGCGAGCACCTCACCTTCGGCCCGGCGGCGGATCGCAGCGGCCGCTCGGTAAATGTTCGCGATGGCATCGAGCGACTGGAAGTCGAATGCTTGGTCGCCGAGGCGCTTTTGCACGTCACGCTCAGCGTCGAGCAGCCATGCCGATTCCGTTGAGGTTTTCTCCGAACTCATTGCACTTCTCAAGATAGGACCTCGGGAACACCAGAACTGAACCGAACCAGCATCGCATATTCGTTCGGTACCGAACTAGTTTTGGGTGGCATAGACTGGGCCGCCTGCGTAGCTGGCGATCGGTTCGACAGCTGAAACTTGCACTAGGGGACACACACCATGGCCGAAATCCGCAGAATCCTTCTCGACGGTTACCCGACCGAGGTCGTCAAGGACGGCGACACGCTCGTAGCTGGCGACGGCCGCAGCGTGGCGATCGACGATGCCATACACCTGGCGCCGGTCGAGCCTACGAAGATCATCGCTGTGCACCTCAACTACGAGAGTCGGGTGAAGGAGTTCATGACGAAGCTCCCGCCAGCGCCGACCTACTTCCACAAGCCGATCACCTCGCTCACCAGCCATCGCAGCGACGTCGTGCGCCCTGAAGGAACCCAGTGGCTCAACTACGAAGGCGAGATCGCGATCGTCATCGGCAAGACCTGCCGCAACGTCTCCCCCGACGAGGTCGGCGACTACATCGCTGGCTACTCGATCGCCAACGACTACGGCTTACACGACTTCCGCGACACCGACGCTGGCTCGATGCTGCGAGTCAAGGGTAGCGACACCTTGTGCCCGATCGGCCCGGGCCTCGTCACCGACTGGGATTTCCACGACAAGCAGATCCAGACCATCGTCAACGGCGAGGTCAAACAGGATGCATCAACCGCCGAGATGAAGTGGGACATGCACTACCTCGTTGCCGATATCGCCCGAACCATCACCCTCGTTCCTGGCGACGTGCTGCTCTCGGGCACACCGGCGAACTCCCGCACCGTCTACCCCGGTGACGTCGTCACGGTAAAGGTTGAGGGCCTCGGCGAGCTGACCAACACCATCGTCACGGGCCCGACCCCGATCCGCACCGACGTCGGTGCCCAGCCATCGAACTCCGAAGAGGTGCTCTCTACCGCGCAGGGCGGCGACTGGGAGTTCCGTGGCATCCGCAAGCCCATGGGCCTCGGCGCCAAGCTGTACGGTTCGACCCTCGACGACAAGCCCGCTGCGGGTAACGACGGAGACGCGTAGCCCATGCGCACCGCAAACGTTGGGGGCGTCGAGGTCCCCGTCGATCATTTCATCGGCGGCGAATGGGTTGGTTCACCGGAGACGTTCGAGACTCGCTCCCCTCTCGACTGGGATGCAGGACCGCTCGCGGACGTCGCCCGGGGCGACGCCGCTACCGCCGACGCTGCCATGGAAGCCGCCGCGAAAGGATTCAAGGTCTGGGGTTCCTACACGGCCGCCGAGCGGGCCGAGGTCCTGCATCGTTTGGCTGATCTGATCGAGGCCAACAACGAAGAGATTGCTACGGTCGAAACGTTCGATATGGCGTTTATGTACGCCTCGATGCGCGACCGCCTCGTGGCTCGCGGCGCGGCGAACTTCCGTCTGTACGCCGACCTCATTGTTCAGCGAGCCGAGCGCTCGTGGGACGCAAAGAACATGGCCAACGTCGTGCAGCACATGCCTGCAGGCCCGGCGGTCGTGATCACGCCGTGGAACGCGCCGTTTATGTTGTCGACGTGGAAGCTCGCCCCGGCGCTGGCCGCCGGTAACAGCGTGATTCACAAACCAGCCGAATGGTCACCGCTCACTGCCGCGTTGTTGTCCAAGCTCGCAGAGGAGGCTGGCCTTCCTGCGGGCGCGTACAACCTCGTCCAAGGCATCGGAAGCGAAGTCGGAGCAGAACTCGTCGCCGACACTCGGGCACGCCGAATCACCTTTACCGGGTCCCCCGCGACGGCGCGCCACATCGGCAAAGCAGCAGCGGAGAACATCGTGCCCTTCACAGCCGAACTCGGGGGCAAGGGTCCGCTCATCGTGTTCGCCGATGCCGACCTCGATTCCGCGGCGCATCGAGCTGCCTGGCAATACGACGACTCGGGCCAGATCTGTCTCGCTGGCACCCGACTGCTGGTCGAAGAGTCGGTGCGCGACGAGTTCCTCGAGAAGTTCCACGCGATCGTCGACGGATTCAAACTCGGCGACAGCCGAGAGGACGACACCGACATCGCCCCGATGGTTCACCCCGACCACCTCGCCAACGTCGATGGCTTCGTGCAGCGTGCGCGCGGGAACGGCGACACGATTGTGCGCGGCGGCAACATCGTCGAGGGGACGTTGCACTACGCGCCAACCCTGATCGAGCCCGCCTCGAACGACTCAGAAGTAGTGCAGAGCGAGATCTTCGGACCGGTGCTCACGTTCCAGACTTTTTCGGACGAAGCCGAAGCGATCGAGCTTGCGAACAGTACGGCCTATGGCCTCTCGGCTCTCGTATGGACAACCTCCCAAGACCGGGCCGAGCGCGTCGGCCGTGCACTTCGTGCTGGCCTCGTGTGGGTCAACACGTTCCTCGTACGAGATCTCACCGCTCCGTTCGGTGGCTGTGGCATCAGCGGTATCGGCAGAGAAGGCGGCGAATGGGCACTCGACTTCCATAGTGACGTCAAGACGCTCATGATTCTCAACGACTCGGTGGGTTAGCCCCGCGTCACCGTCTGCCGTGCGGGTTGGTTTGACGAGCCAGCTGATGAGTGCGGCCTTGAGCTAAATGCCTACGTGTCGTTATCTCTCGGTTCGAAGCGCAGGCTGGCCGAGTTCATGCAGTAACGCCGCTTGGACGGAGTCTTCAAGTCGCTAAACAAGTGACCGAGGTGGGCACCACAGGTTGCGCACGAGTTCTCGACGTAGGAAACGTCCTCAAACTCGTCTGAGTTTTGAATTCGTTCGGCGTCGAGCGCTTCCCAAAAACTCGGCCACCCGGTCCCGCTGTTGAACTTTCTGTCGCTAGAGAAGAGCGGCTGGTCGCAGACGATGCAGCGGTACGTGCCCTCGGCGGTGAGCTTGTGATACTCGTTGTCGAAGGCGGGCTCGGTTCCCCCGAACTGTGTGACGCGAAACTGTTCAAAGGTGAGGCGCGCAAGCAGTTCCTCTTTCGAGAAGTGTTTAGTGGCGGCCATATTCTGGGAACCGCTTCTCAGCTGGGAGAAATTCCGTGCGAAGAGAAATCAGCGCAATGTAGGCGAAGGCCGTAGAGCCGCAGCATTTACCAAGTTGCCGAAACGGTGCAGGGTTACCGACATTGCTTGCTCGCGCACGTAGTGAAGCAGTTCGAGGCGCCCAGCCGCGAGTACCGGTGCGGTCACGAGGTGCATGCCAAGCTCGTTTGCGGTCGCATAGTCGTGCAGTGTCGGTTCCGCTCCGACGAACCGCACCCGCTCAACCTTGTTGGCGGCGAGCGAGCGCATCCACCGCTCCCGCTCGGCCTCTCCCCCATTCGGGGCTCGTTTGAGGGTCACGCCAGCGAGCGACGCAGCCCTCTCCACTCGACCGATGTCAAGGTCCGTGGCCGACTCGTCCAGCACGAGACCCATCGCACCGATCGACCGGTACCGGAACAGGTTGGCCTCGCAGAACAGCCCGGAGGGGTCGTGCGTTTGAGAAAACTCGGTGCGCCATTGCGCGTCGTAGTCATCGTCGGTGCTGGTCGGGTCTGTAGCCGCCCACGTGCCGAGCTGTGCGAGGTAGTTCGGCCCGCCAGCTTTCGCTCCCGGGCCCACCGAGCTTCGCTTCCACCCACCGAATGGTTGGCGTTGCACGATCGCTCCGGTGATCACTCGATTCACGTAACCGTTGCCGATCTCGATCCGATCCATCCATTCGTGAACCTCGGCCGGGTCGAGTGAGTGAATACCGCCTGTCAGTCCGAAGTCGCTGCTGTTTGCAATGTCGATCGCTTCGTCGAGCGTGTCGGCGGCGACGAGTCCGAGCACAGGACCAAAACACTCGGTGGTATGAAACCATGACCCTGGGCGAACTCCACCGAGCACTCCAGGGGTAATTGCCCCGTCTGCCGTGCGGGTTGGTTTGACGAGCCAGCGCTCGCCACCGTCGATGGTGTCGAGCGCTCTGTCCAAGCGTTCATTTCCGCTGTCGACGAGCGGTGCTACATCGGTGCCTGGGTCGCTCGCTGGTCCGATGGAAAGACTCTCCACGGCATCGACGAGCTGTCGGCGGAACCGTTCCGACGTGGCCACGTCACCGACGAGGATCGCGATGCTCGCGGCCGAGCATTTCTGACCACCGTGGCCAAACGCAGACTTCACGAGGTCATCGACAGCGAGGTCGAGATCCGCGCTCGGCGTGATGATTAGTGCGTTCTTGCCCGATGTTTCCGCGAAGAGAGTCATGTCGGGTTTCCACGAGCGGAAGAGGTCCGCCGTTTCCGACGAGCCGGTCAAGATCACGGCATCAGCGGATTCGACTACTGCACGACCCGCGTCGTCATCGCCGGCACGAACAAAGTGCAGGACATCTCGGGGCACCCCGGCCTCCCAGCAGACCTCGGCCACGATCTCGGCGCTCCGTTGGGTTTGTGGTGCGGGCTTGAACAACACGACGTTCCCTGCTGCCAGCGACGACAACACTCCCCCTGCAGGAATAGCTACGGGGAAATTCCACGGCGGAACGACACTCACGACGCCGTACGGCGTGAAGCTGGCGCCTTCGACAGCATCGAGATCCAAGGCCCGGTCGCCGTAGTAGCGGGCGAAGTCGATGGCTTCGGATACTTCTACGTCGCCTTGGGCGATCGTCTTGTTCGCCTCGTGCATCATCGTCGTCAATAGTTCGCTCCGACGCGATGCGAGCTGCTCGGCGACCCGGTGCATAATCGCCCGACGCTCGGTTGCCGGACGCTGCGCCCAGGCCGGCTGCGCTGCCCTTGCGGTAGCGACGATTGCCTCAACCGTGGCCACGCTGGTGACTGGCTCGGCCCGGCACGGTTCAGGTGTGCGTTGCAGTGTCTCCGCGATCCAGACCTGGTTCGCCGGCTGACTCGGGTCGGTCTCCGGGTCGTTCTCGAACGGCGCTGCGGGATCGATCGGCACGACCGGCTGGGTACGGTCTTGAAAGCGTCGAGGTGCACGGCTGACCGTGTGGCGCAGTTCCACACCCTTGCGAAAGAAGTCAGCCTGTTCGATGAACGTGGCCGAACCCGGTTCGAGGTCAAAGAGGTGATGCAGGTAGTTCTCGGGCGATGCGTTCTCTTCTAGGCGACGGAACAGATAGCCAATGGCGACATCGAAGTCGTCGTCGGCAACCGCCGGCGTGTACAGCAACGTCGGGGCGCCGCCCTGAGCACGTGCGTCGGCGTTGACCGCCCTGGCCTGGCCGGGAGCCATGCCTTGGAGCATCTCGAACTGGATCCGACCGCTAACACCACGCTTGTTAGCGAGCAGTTTCGCCCACGCGACGTCGAACAAGTTGTGCGAGGCAACGCCGATACGCACCCCGTCGAGGCGACCGGGGTAGAGCGCCCAATCCATACAGGATCGGTACGAAGCGTCCGCCTCGAGCTTCGAGCCGTAAGGGGCTTGCTCCCAACCGTGGATCGTCGACTCGACCTGTTCCATCGCCAGGTTCGCACCCTTGACGATGCGGATCTTGATCGTGCCACCGCCACTGCGATAGCGCTGGTTGGACCACGCCACGAGGTCCTGAAGCACCTCTAGTGACTCCGGCAGATAGGCCTGGACCACGATGCCTGCGTCGAGGTGTTGTCGTTCCGGTTCGCCGAGCACCGCCTTGAAGGCATCGATCGTGAGGTGCAGGTCGTGGAACTCTTCCATGTCGAAGTTCACGAACGTCGGAGTGGACGCTGCCGCGGCAGTATCCACCATCTCCGCCAGACGGCCTGTCAGACGTTCCAAGCTGGAAGCGTGCGCCCAATGGTTGATCTGCGAGGCGACCGCTGTGATCTTGACCGACACGTAGTCGACCTCGGGGAGATTGAGAAGGGCTTTCAGCGATTGCAGGCGGCGGTTAGCCTCCCGCTCCCCCAACACGGCTTCACCGAGCAGGTTGACGTTGGATTGGTAGCCGGACTCCACCTGGTCATCGAGATGGGTTTGTAGCTTCTTTCGTTCCGCCGGGGCGACGAGGGGCCCTACGATGCCGCGCATTCGAAGCCCGGCCAGCTTCATCACGACCGCGGGAGCGAGCGGAGCGACCTTCGCCCCCACCCGGAGCATCAGTCTGTCGATGGACGAGAGGAACGCAGGCGACGCCCCGCGGCCGACGAGCTTTTGGAGCTGTTCGGCCGCCACCGATGCCGAGTCCGGTCGCGCCACTTGATCGATGTAGTTCATGACGAAACCGACCCCGTCGTCGTCACGAACCAGGTCGGAGAGCTGCTCCATTGCTTTGCGATCGCTTTTGCTCTCGTCATTGCGCGACGTGCGAAGCCACGTCTCTACTTGCCGGATAGCTGGCTCAACAAGCTCGTCACTGTCGTTCAAACGGTGGAGGTCAGCACCACCGGTGTGGTCGTCTTGGAGTCTCATGACTCTATGGTCGCAAGCAATCAGGCCTGCGTCTTGTAGAAAGACCGGGTTAGTCGCGCGGACTTTCTACCCGAGTCCTTCGGTACCTAGCGAACGAAACTGGGCCGGTGTCCGCCCCGTCGCCCGCGCAAACCGCCGACTGAAGTCCGGTTGATCATAGAAACCTGACTCATGGGCCACGTCGCTCAGGCTCGCATCCGACTCGGACAACAACTCCATTGCCCGCTCAACCTTTACCCGCAAGACGTACTGCTTTGGGGTTAACCCAAAGACCCGCCGCACTCGGCGATCGAGCTGGTCGGTCGAACAGCCAACCACCTCGGCCAGGTCTGCATTTCGCAAGGGGGTGTGCAGGTTCGATCGAACGTAGTTCACGAACGGCTGCAAACTCTCAACAGCGACACCTTCGTCGGTCGGTGTTTGCAGGTCTCGGCTGACGCTGACGAGACCGACCGGAGTAACACCTTGACCGCTCTCAGGTTGCACGGGCAGTTTCGTCGTCAGATACCAGCCGAGCTGGCCGTCTGGCCTGCGAATGAGCTCCAGCTCGTCGCGCAGTGCCGAACCCTCGTCAAGAACAAGCCCATCCTGGGCTTCGTAGAGTTCCGCGCGCTCAGCGGCGAAGAGTTCGCTCGCTGTACGTCCGATCACATCACGCTTTGACCGGCGGCCGGTCCGGCGAACGAATGCGCTGTTGACTTCGACGTAGGTGAGATCAGCGTCTTTGACGCAGAACATGACGTTGACCAGGCTTTCGTACAACGCAATGAGTGCACCCCCAAGACCCACGGAACTCAGTAGGTCGATGCCTGAGCCTGATTGGGGGTCCACTACGACACCGAAGCGATTTCCCGTACGGTCGAGTTGCAGCGAACAGCGCCATCTTCCTCGATGACCACGATGTCCTCGAGGCGCATGCCCCATTGCCCGACTCGATAGATGCCGGGTTCGATGCTGAACGCGTTACCAACGACGATCGGGGTCTCGTTCGAACCGGTCACATAGGGGTGTTCGTGCACCTCTGTACCGATGCCGTGCCCGGTGCGATGAATGAACTCGTCGCCATAGCCATCCTTGGCAAGCGCCGAGCGGGCGGCACCATCGACGTCGCACAGTCGGTTTCCGGGCCGAGCGGCTTGGAACGCGGCCTCTTGGGCCGCGACAAGGCTCGACCATGCAGCAGCGACGTCATCGGGAATCGGCCCGGTGAATGCGCAGCGAGTGGTGTCGCTGTTGAAGCCATAGGCGATGCCCCCGAAGTCGAACAGGACCATCTCGTTGGCTTGGATCACTCGATCGCCGGGGTGATGATGCGGGCTCGCCGAGTTCGGACCGGACGCCACGATGACGAAGACCACCGTGTCGTGACCCGCTGCCAAGAGCCGATCATGAATGTCGGCCTTGACCTCCAGTTCTGTGCGTCCGACGAGCGGGACCTCGCCATCCTTGATGGCCTGGTGCACCTCATCGGCCAATGCACCTACCGCGCGAAGCGCATCGCGCTCAGCTGGAGTCTTCACCGCACGCATACCGCCGAGGGCCTCGTTCAGCGCCCGGAATGACAGACCGGGACGAGCGTTCTGCATCGCGAGAAGGTGGTTTGCGTTCAGGTCGTCGGAGACGAGCACAACACCGGCATCGGGAAGCGCACCGACCGCAAGGGCGATCGGGTCCTCAGCATCTTCCCACGGACCGATTGCAAACACCTCGGGCGCGGAGGCAATACGTTCGGCTTCAAGCTTGGGTGTCACGAGCAGGGCCGGGCCAGCGTCGGGCGCCGTCGACGCGATCGCCGCCGTGAGCCGCTCATAGGAATGGCCATCGTGGCCGGTGAGGTACTGCAAATCAGATCCCCCGCCGATGACGACCGCATCTGCGCCGATGTCTGTTGCTCGGGCTCGCAATGCGTCCCAGCGCTGGAGGAGATCCGCAGTCGCGGGTTGGCCGCTTGTCACTTTCGCCTCCGTACGAGTTGATCCAACGAGACCGCCAAGAGAATCAAGATACCTTCGGCGAGCGTCTCGAACTGTGA
>CAYUKM010000047.1:0-18493 GCA_964445255.1 uncultured Acidimicrobiales bacterium | reverse complement strand
ATATCCACCATCGCGACAAGGCATCTATCACCTATATGTTACGTAGCGCGCGAGGGGCATAAGCTGCAACCAACGAGAGTAAAACTATGTGCTGCGGTTGTTACTCACAAGGGTTTTTCCTTACTTCGACAGCACGAGGCAGAAAAGGTCAACCGTCGGCTAGCTGTACCAGAGCAACTTCTCAGCCTTCGCACCCAACTGAGCTGGCCACCGTCCGGCATTCGTCGAACCCGGAGCCTCCTCGGGCGACGTTGTTTTGGCCCGCGCCGCCTCGTAGTTCGTCGTCGCCTTGGCCGCCGCGGAGGTCATCGTTGTGGCGTTGGCCGAACAGCACATCGTTGCCCTGACCACCCAACAACACGTCATCGAGGAGGCCGCCGCGTAGTTCGTCGTCGCCGGCATCTCCACGAATGAAATCAACGCCCCGACCACCGAAGATCAGATCGGCGCCATTTTCGCCGAAGAGCAAGTCGTCTCCGGACTTGCCGCGGACCACATCATTTCCTTCGCCGGCAAAGACCACATCATCACCCGCGCCACCATCGATGGTGTCGTTGCCGCCCCGGCCGCAGATGAGATCGTTCCCGCCGAGGCCACGAATGTCATCCGAACCGCCCGAACCGATGATCACGTCGTCCCCATCAGTACCGACCAGACCGTCGACCGTGGCGACCTGGCCGTCGCACAACAGCGAGCCTGGTAGCGAGTTCGTCACGAGATACACAAGGCCGTTGCGCTTGCTCGAGATGTAGAGCTCCCCATTCACGCCCTGACCGAAGCGCACATCAGCTCGACCGGAGTTGTCGTAGTTGGGTGAATCGTTGAACACGTCACGCAGGTCGGAGCGAACCAGTGGGTCAGTGAAGGGGTTCGAGTCGTGGTCGAACAGAATCGTTGGCTCCGCCACCGGCGCTTGGGTCAGCGCAGATGGCGCTTGACCTGGGTTCAACGAGGTCACGGCGAAGGTGAGCTCCTCGTAGTTGCTGTGGAACAAGCGCCCAGAGGTAGCGAAGTCGGCGTGGAAGTACTCACCGTCGAGGTCGGACCCATTCTCGATCACATGCGACCCCGCAATGCCCTGCCCGGTGAAGCTGTCCCCCACGACCCCGTCGTGACCCCACTGAGCTGCGGGGAAGATGAAGCCGAAGTCGGCCTCGTTTGCTGGGAGTGCTTGCACCCCGGTCACCAACCCCGCGCCTACGTGCACGAACGTCCCCTCGCGGCGGCTCCAGCCGTAGTTGCCTCCGGGCTCGATCAGGTTGATCTCCTCAACGTTGCCGCGCCCGACCTCGGCAACGATGAACTGGCCGTCACTGTGGAAGGACAAGTGGTGTGGGTTCCGGTGACCGAGCGAATACACCTCGTCCAACATGGACCCATCCCCGACGAATGGGTTGTCAGCGGGCACTCGATAGCGGTCGCCGTTTGGTTGCTCGGTTGGGTCGATACGAAGGGTCTTGCCGAGAGCATCGTTGTTTTGGCCACCGCCGAGTGTCGCCGCCTGCGTCGATCCATCACCGTGCGCTACGTAGAGCACGCCGTAGTCGGCATCACCGGGTGTAGCGAAGGGGTTGAATGCCGCCTGCTTAATGGTGTGGTCATAGACCGGCATCCCAACTCGGAACACCTGTCGGTAGCTGTTGGGGTCGACCTGGCCCGTCCCAAGGTCGACCCGCCACTCGGCCAAAACACCGTCCGCGATGATCGGGTTGGCCACATTGCTCAGGTAGAGGTCGGCGGTCAGGTCTGACGAGCGGGTCTCCATGTGGGTGGTGTAGAGCAACCCGTTCTGTTCAAACTCGGGGTGGAAGGCCACAGCCCGCAATCCGCCTTGCGGGATCGAGGTGTTATCGAGGCGTCGCGGTGTCACGGCGGCGATAGTGGCCTTGACGTCGAAGAACAGTTCAGCGTCGCCTCGGCCGTTGATCTCATAGATGCGACCGTCGAAGTCTTCCACCACGAAGAGCCGCTCGCCGGTGGTAGCGAAATGGTTCAGGCGTGCCGTTCCCCTGGTGGTGTTGGGGATCTGCACCCATGGGGTGAGTTCCACCGTGACCCCTCGATTGACGATGGGTTCAGCAATTGGATTAGCTGCCGCGGCCGTGCCCATTGTTGCGGCCAAAGTGGCGACTACGGTGAGCGCTGCAATAGCGAGTCGAATACCGGATCGGATCATGAGAAAGCTCCCGTCGTGCCCACGTCTTTCACTTCGTTCGCTCGTCGAAGTGTCATCAGGGGGTGAAGTTGTTCGGACGAAGCCCGCGCCGGAACCGTAGTTGGCCAGATTACACAAAACCGTGTCGGAGTTCGCCTCGAGTTGCCCGACGCTGAGCAAACTTCGTTCGAAGGAGCTGGCTCACTCGGCAGGGGTTGCCCCGCAGGATTGATTTTCCGCCGCTATGGCTCGCAGAGCTTCCCGCTCGGATCGGATCAACAGAAGCCAGCTGCAGTGGCTCCGCTGAGGGCTGCGGCCTCGGTGTACTGGAACGGGAAAAGCACGAGAGCGTCGACGACGAACTGACACGGTATTGGGCCACTCACTCCTGATAAACGGAGCGCCTCGGCTGCGTGGGCACCGAAGTCGATGTTGAGACTGTCGAGGGCGGCGTTTGCATTGAGTTGAGCTATTCGCCCTTCAGGTTTAGCAGACGCCGAGTTGCTCGCCGGCGTGCTGTGCCGCAGCCGGGGTGAACCGGCCAAAGAAGCCAGTCACTGCGTTAAGCAGCCCCTGACAGCTGAACGTCTGAGCCCCAATAGATTCGGCGTAGGCCACTGCCTGAGCGTCGAAGTCCACGTCGAGTTCATCGATCGCCGCTACTACCTCGGCCGTGGTGAACTGTCCGAAGGAATCGCTCGTCAGGATCTCGATCAAGAGCGCTCGCGACCGAGGCTGGTTGTTGAGCTCGGCGGTCGCAGCGCCAACAGCCTCAGGGACGAAATCCGCGTTGAGGGCATCGACGCCAGCGGTTGCTTGAGCGAGCGTGAACTGCGAACCGAAGTGAACCTGCTCGATGAGAGCCTGTCGAGAGATGTTCCGAAGACCGAGCTGGAACTCAGCCTCCAACTGCGCGTGGAATCCAAAGTCGATCCCGAGCTCGTCAATCGCGAGCTCCACATCTCCGGCGTTATGTCCTTGGGCGACCAGCTGCTTGATGGTCTGTTCGCGGGACCATGACCCGAAGAACCAGTTGGCCTCTACCTCTGCGAGTGTGTCCGCTCGGTTGGCCGGGGTTGAAGCACGCTCTGGAGGTGGGGCCGGAATGGTCGACTCAAGTCGGCCATTGATGAAGTCGTCGCGGTCTCCGGTGTTGACCTCGTCGCCGAGGAAGAAGCCGGTCGAAATATCGTCGACGCCAAGACCGCCGCGGATCGAATCGTCGCCGTTGCCGGAGTTGATGATGTCCGCAGCGTTGCCACCGCGGATGATGTCATCGCCGTTGCCACCAAAGATCGTGTCGTCGTTGTTGCCACCGCCGATCTCATCGTCGCCGTTTCGACCGTTGATGACGTCCTTGCCCCGGCCGCCCAGGATGAAGTCATCGCCCAGGCCGCCGTCGATGTTGTCAGCACCGTTTTGACCGCGAATGGTGTCGTTGCCGTCGCCGCCATTGATGCGGTCGGCTTCTTGGTTGCCGCGAATGGTGTCGTTACCTGCTTCGCCAAAGATGATGTCCTGGCCACGACCGCCGCGGATGTTGTCGTTTCCGTCGCCGCCGCAAATCACGTCGCTGCCACCGAGGCCAACGATCGTGTCGTTGCCACCGAGGCCAACGATGACGTCAAACCCTTCGGTGCCGATGAGGGTGTCGGGCCCATCGGTACCGACGATGGTCGCTCGTTCGCCACGACACAGGAGCCCATCTGCTGTTTGATCTGTCTGCGCCCCGGCGGGTGCAGCCAAGGTCGTCGCAAGCATTGCGATCGACGCCGCTGCTGCTGCCAGTGGCCTCCAAGTTCCCGCGCCCAATCGTTGTCCGGTGATCTTCGCCATCGGTCCATCTCCTTCCAGCTCATCGCGCAAATCGCGCGGGTTACCCAAAGGTACAACATCAATTAGCCACACTGCATAGTCGAATTAGCCCATGGATTCACGCAATGTGTGACCAATGGCTAGCTCGAAAGTTCGCACGCCACCCGCGGTTCGACGATTCCGTCTGGGTCTGCGAAGCAAGTATCAACACCCGAGCCGCCGTTGAAGGTGTCTGCCCCACTGCCCCCGTCCAATACGTCAGGACGAGTACCACCGACGAGGTTGTCGTCGTCTTGCCCACCCTCGAGGACATCGGCCTTCTGTCCGCCGCGGATCTCATCGTCCCCCGGTCCGCCGCGGATCTGATCGGTGCCCTCATTGCCGCGAAGGTCATCGTTGCCGTTGCCGCCGAGGATGACGTCCTTGCCTTTGCCACCGGATACGAAGTCATCACCGTTCCCCGCGGACACCTCGTCACGACCTTGGCCCAGGTTGATGTTGTCGTCACCGTCGCCGCCAAAGACTTGGTCTGCGCCGTCGCCTGCGTTGATCGTGTCGTTGCCACCTTCCCCACAAATGACGTCGTTGCCGCCGAGGCCAACGATGACGTCATCGCCCGGAGTCCCGATGATCACGTCGTCTCCCTCGGTTCCCACCAAGCCGTTGACCGTGGCGTCCAAGCCTACGCACACAGGGCCAGCAGGACGCTCCACAGCGTCGGGAGCTTCGGTAACGGCGGCCTGCAAGCCGGCCGCCGTCTGAGGCTGACAACCACCGCTCCCCTGCACGACGCGAATCGTGCGATCGATGCCTGACACCGAACAGGTCTCGAACGTGCCGTCTGGCCAACGGATCTGGAGTGGAGCGACGCTGGTGGACGCCCCCAGCCCGAAGTGCAGGGTTCGCTCGTCCTGGGATCGGTGGTACCGATGTCCGCTCTCTCGCACCTGCCAGGTGTCGGTGCCGACAAACACCTGAGCCCCGATGGCGTCGGGGTTGGAGCCCTCCAGATCGATGCGAAGCCAGTGGCCGTCGCCACCCTGGTTAAGCGCCAACTGGTCCGGGGCCCGGTCAAAGTCATAGCCGCTGGCTATTACCGCATCGATCCATCCATTGCCATCAATGTCAGCCGCAACAATGGCTGCAGGAGTCTCGGAGATGGTTGCGGGAAACGCTCCCGTGCCAGCGTCGACGAAGTTGCCTCGTCCATCGTTGAGCAACAACACGTTGCGGTCCTGGCCCTCCTGGCGCTGAGCGCACCCGGCCAAAATGTCGAGGTCACCGTCGTTGTCAAAGTCGGCCGCTGCCCCGGATCGACAGTTGTCTAGCTCGGCGTTTCTGGGGATCGACACAGTGCGGTCGTTGCCTGCATTCGTAACCTCATAGGCCACGATCGGCCAACCGCCCGCGCTTTGGGTTGTGTTTCCATGGAACGCGATGAACTCCGGATGCAGGTCGTTGTCGAAGTCGCCGACGAGCACTTCGCGAATCGGCAGCGATGTGTCGTTTCGGCGGATCGCAGGCGTCGAAGGAACGGCGAGTTGCGCCGTCCCGACGGCGGCGGAGTCTTCGGCGATGGTGAACACGTTGTGGGTGACGATGATGTTGTCCGTGCCCGGACCCGTGGAGGTGAACTGGGCGATGCGGACGTGACTGTCGGTGATGACTTCATTCGGGTCGGGCACCCGGTTCCATTCGGTGCCGTCGCCGTTGTTGAGCCACACCTCGCTCGGTATGAGCTGTCGCTCGTTCTGGGGAATCGGGTCGCTCCGAAGGTCGAGGTTGGTGAGCAGCGCGTCCATGTCACCGTCGTTGTCGAAGTCGAAGAACAGCGGTTGGCGGCCTCGACCCAACGTGTCGGCGAGGTTCCCGACATCGATCGGAGTCAACTCCCCATCAACGTTGCGGAACAATCGATTGGGATTGTTGCGACCGTTCTGCTCGAAGAGGTCTTCATCGCCGTCGCCGTCGATATCGGTGAAAGCCACCCCGTGACTATCGGGACCGATGGTTTGAGCGGCGCCGTAGCTGGCGGCGGTACGAGCCTCAAGATCCGCGGAACCGAGATCGACGAGCGCTTCGGACTGGTTGCCGTGGTTGTTGTTCCAGATGTCCACTCCGGGACCACCGAGGTCCTCGGTCACGCCGAGGCCCCAGCCCGGGGAGTTCCCAGATTGGACCGCTGAGGGCAGGGTCGAAACCGAAAACCCGCTCCAACCTTGCGCAGCGGTTGCCACTGGAGCGAACACCGCTGCGGCAACCACCACAGCGATGGCGAGGCCCGCGCGAGGTCTCGCGCTCAAGCAACCAGCCAGCTTTCGTAGCCGTTCTGCGGTCACGCTCTGACTTTCGGACTCAACGGCAGCCACTCCATACCTCTCTGAGAGTAGAGGTTTAGAGGCAATTGAGCACGTAGCGAGACCACCAATGTTCTGGCTTGTTCTCTTCGTTTTCACATGAGCAATGCAGGTGGGCGCCGACCCGAAAGCCGACGCCCATCATTGTCTCCTCATGGAAAGAGCGCTCTGCTACTCCGTTAGCTCGCAGGTGGCACGAGCCTCGATGTTGCCCTGCGGGTCAAGGGTGCACACGTCGACTCCTCCGCCACCGACGTAATCGTCAACTCCAACACCACCGTCGAGAAAGTCGGCGCGGGTTTGGCCGCTTAGGAAGTCGTTTCCAACACCGCCAATGAGGCGATCGGCCTTGTTGCCACCGCGGAGTTCATCGTCGCCGCCGTTGCCTACGAGGATGTCGATACCGTCCTGGCCACGAAGGTCGTCATCTCCTGCGCCGCCGGTGACCTCGTCGTTGCCGCGTCCACCGGCGACGATGTCATCGCCATTGCCGGCGAACACGATGTCGGCGCCCTGGCCCGCTTCAACTACGTCGTTGCCGTTGCCAGCACTTACCCAGTCTCGACCCTGGCCAGCGTTGATGATGTCGTTGCCTCCAAGAGCACAGATCGTGTCTCGACCGTCGAGGCCGTCGATCACATCAGGGCCCTCAGTACCGAGGATCACATCGTGACTGTTGGTCGCCTGAGCGCCTGGGTTGAGCTGCAGGTTGATCGTGACCTCAAGGCCATTGCAAAACACTGGATCAGCGTCAGGAGCTGGCTCGGATACGACCGGCGTGAGATCCGGCGTGGCAGCGACCGCTGATCGCAGGCCTGCTTGTGTTGAAGCAACGCAGTTCTCGCCACCTTGTGTAATCGTGACCCGCTGATTGACGCCGTCGACGTCGCAGCGTTCGAAGGTGCCATCTGGCCAGCGGATCTCGACCGGAGCGATCTCGTCTTCGCCACCTAGACCGAAGTGCAAGGTACGGGTGTCCTGACCACGGTGCAGGGTGTGGCCGGTCTCTCGTACCTGCCACTCGTCGGTGCCCACATAGACCTGGGCACCCGCAGCGTCAGGGTTGTTGGTTGCAACGAGGTCGACCTGCAGCCAGTTGTTCGACCCTCCACCCTGGTTGATCAGCACGAAATCCTCGCCGGGCTCGGCATCGAAGCCGCCACCCACGTAGGCGTCCATCCAACCGTCGCCATTGAAGTCCGCAACGAGCGAGACCGCTGCCGTGGTCGGCATGGCACCAGCGGAGACGATCGTTGGGAAGTTGCCATCGCCGTCGTTCAACAACACGACGTTCTGCGTTTGACCACCGGGCGAGAAGGCGCAGCCGGCGAAGATGTCGAGATCGGCATCGTTGTCGAAGTCGGCCAGCGAAGCCGTCGCGCAATTGTCGACCAACTCAGAGTCGCTCACAATGTCGAGTTGCTGGTTGCCATCGATATTGCGGATCGCAAGTGGGAGCTGGCCGAGTCGATCCGGGATGCCGTCGCCGATCGCTTCACCGTCGTCGTTGGTATCGCCGGCGTCATCGGAGCCGTCCTGGCGAGCAGCGACGATCTCAGGACCGTTTTGCAAGTTGCCGTCAAGCTCACCGAAGACGAGGTCACGGATCGCCGACGCGTTGTTGATCACACCGACCGATTGCTGCACTCGGTCGCCCTCAGCGATCTCTGCTGCACCCACGGCAAGGGTGTGGCTACCGATCGAGAACTGGTTTCCGGTCACGATTACGGGGTCGGTGCCGACGCCGGTCGAGGTGAGCACGGCGTAACGCAAATTCTGTGCGCCAGCATCGAGTGGATCGCCTTCGTCGAACAGGACATTGTTGGTATCGGGAACTTCGGTGAAGGTGCCGTTGCCATCGTTCGTGAACAACGCCGAAGGCGCAATGTCGGGCTCGCCGTCGCCGTCTTGGTCGTTGAAGCGGCTATCGAGCGCGGTGACGAGGGCGTCCATGTCGCCGTCCTGGTCGATGTCGACCATCAGCACGGTACGAGCTCGCATGAGCGAGTCGCCGAGGGTGCCAGCCTGAACGAGCGTGCCGTTTCGGTTCTCGAAAATGCGGGTGGCGTCGCCAGCACCAGCGGACTCGATGAAGTCCTCGTCGCCATCGCCGTCTATATCGCTGAACGCGCCGACGTGACTGTCCGAGAGTGTGCCCCCGGGTTGGGTGATGCGGTTGGTGCTCGAAAAGATGTTGCCGGTCGCGTTGCCCGCTGGGTTGAAGTCGACCAGCGTCTCCGAGGAGACCGCATGGTTGTTGACCCAAAGATCGACTCCGCCTTGACCGAGGTCCTCGGTTACCGAAGCGCTGAACGCAGGAGAATCGTTGGTATTGCCACCGTTTTCTTGGAAGTCGATCGACGACGGGGCGGAGATGCTGGTGAAGCCCTGCCATTGCGTTGCTTGCGCTCCTGCGGTTGTCGCGATGGGTGGCGCTGCCACCGTTGCTGCTATCAGCGCCGCGCCCAGAAAGGCATGCCTCAACCTACGTTTCATATGCTTGTCTCCGTGTCTTGACCGTGTCGTGGTCGACGATTCAGATTCGTCGCGGCTACCCCGCCCTGAGTACCCTGGCCCATAGTGACAGTCGAACCAGACGTGTGGCTTATCGGGCGGGCCGAATAGTGCTCCTTATGTCCCTTGTCACTGCGGACTCGTCACGCTACGTAGAAGGCTCGCCGCGGGATGCGAGCTACTGCCACCGATCCCGCGACGTAACGTAGAACCGAGACTATGACCACCATGCTCACCAAGCTCCGCGGCACCGACCGCCAGCGATTTGAATCGCTGTTTACGAGCTCGGCGTTCCTCATCACCAACGGGTTGCTCTTTATCAACCTGTTCGTGCTGTCGCGCGGCCTTGGCGACGCTGGCCGTGGCATGGTTGCCGCCGCCTATGGCAACACGATCGTGATCGGGTGGGCATTTCAGATCGGTGTCCCCACGGCTGCTGGGTATTTCGCGAAGGACCTCAGTCATCGGCGCATTGCGATGTCGGCTTGGGCGATGGTGCTCGCCGGTGCGGTTCCCGTCGCGGTGCTGCTCATCCCGTTCTTTGCCTGGCAGCTCGGCGGTGAGGTCTTCACCGAAGGCGGCGACAGCCTTCGCACCTGGTACATCGCATTCATCGCCTTGCAGCTCTTCAATGGCGTCTTCCTCTCCGCGATGTTCTGGCTTCGAGGTGTCGGCAACCTGGTGAAATTCAACCTGCTGCTCGCCATTCCGCAGGTGCTGATCACCCTCGGCTACCTCGTGTTGTGGATCAGCGGGAACCTCACCGTCAACAGCGCGTTGGCCTCCACGTTCATCATGTTGTCGATCGGTTGGATCATTGGTCTCACCGCCTCGAAGTCCTGGCCAGGCCGCGGCTTCTCACGAGAGATCTTCGGACGGGTCCGCAACTACAGCTTGAAAGCATGGGCCGGCAACCTCTCCTTCTTCGTCAGCCTCCGCGTCGATCAGCTCCTCTTGGTCAGCTTCGTAGACTCCGCCAGGCTCGGCGTCTACGCGGTCGCCGCCGCCATCTCGACCTTGTCGGGCCCGATCGCTCGCGGCTTCGCCCAGGCGCTCCTGCCGTTTATTCGAAAGGCTTCGAGCGACGAGGAACGGATGACGCGGATCAATACCACGCTCCGACAAGTCGCGGGTCTGAGCTTCCTCGTGCTCGGGCTGATGGCCGCCACCGCCTGGTTCGTTATCCCGTTCGTGCTCGGCGAAGACTTCGCCGACGCCGTCCTGCCGTTGCTGATTCTGCTCCCAGGGGCGTGGGCTACCGACGTCACACAGGTCTTCACGATCTCACTCACTTCGTTCAATCGCCCTGGCGATGCGTCTAAGGCTCAGCTGGCTGCCGCTGTCGCGACGGCAGTTGGGCTGATTACGCTTTTGTCGCCCTATGGAATTATCGGAGCTGCGATCACAACAACGGTCTCGTACTGGGTGGGCCTCATCGTCCACGTCTTCTACTGGCGACGCCTCGTTGGCCAGGTACAACGTGGCGAGGCGACCGGGCACACCGAAGCCATCGACGAGCCGCAGGACGCGACCTAATGCGCTTTGACGCGCGAGTCATTCGCGCGGCGCTCCAACCAGCGTGGATCGGGCTCATCGCGCTCGCTACGATGCTCGCCGCCGCGAGCGGGTTGTGGGTCGGCATCCAACAGCCTGGTGGCGAAACGTCCACCTCGTTTGTTTTCGCCCGACGCGTCGGTTTCCTCGAGCGGCCTATTCCTTCGCTCGATGACCATGTCAACGAGATCATCAACTCCGTTGAGTTTCCGGAGGTCTTCGGCCGCATCGAAGACCGACTGCTGCTCCGAGCCGAGCGGGATTACGATCTCTCCATCGGGCAGGTCGAGAACACACAATCACTCATTGGTATCGAGATCGAAACCGGTCGAACCGGTGAATCGGACCGCATCTCGCGCATCGTCGCCGAAGAGATGGTCTCGTTCGTCCTCTCTGACCAAGACCGGTCGATCGGAGCTCGAATCACGGACCTCGAAGAAGAGGTGGTGCGGCTCGAAGGTGAACAGGTTCGCCTTACCGCGCTCGCAGGGGGCGTGCCCCCTGACCAACTCGTTCGCCGCTTCGAGGCCGAACTGGCCGGATTCGCCGCCGGCCAACTCGACGCGCCGGTGACGAACTTCGAAGCGGCGCTGCGCCAACAGCTACAAACAATGGGCCCGCTCGCATCGGAGTTCAGCCAGAACGCACGGTCGCTGCGGACCCTGCAATCACAGCGCGCCCAGACCAGGATCGAGCGATTGGACATCACATCGGGACTGACGTCGATCAATGAGGAGTGGTATCGAGAGATCACACCTCCCGAGCCCACCTCCAACCTTCCCGTCGCCATCGCCATGGGCTTCGCCGCCGCGGTGCCCGCGTTCGTTGTCGCGACCGGATTAGTAGTGCTCAACGTGGCCCGCCGGGTGGCTCGCGACGACAAAATTGCCGCCAAACGCCAAGCCCAAACAACCATCAGTCAACCCCCGGCGGTAAGCCTGTGATGGCCCGTGGCAACAAGCCCTTTCGTCTATTCATATTTCTCGTTGCGCTGGCGATGTCCCTCGCGGCGTGTAGCGGCGATTCGAACGCCGCCCCCGATCCGTCTCTTGTAGACCCAGACGCCGAGGAAGAGTTTGTCGACTCAGATGACCCCGAAGATGCGGGCGACGGAGGCACCGACGAAGAGGCCGTCGATGAACCAATCGTGGACAACCGAAGCCCAACCGGGCGAAACCTCACCGGCAGTTTCACCGCCTTGGGTGAGCCAGGTGTCGGCGGGCGAATCACCTCGATCGCGTTCGATCCTGATAACCCCGACCGTGTCTTTGTGGGCGGTGACCTACTCGGCATCGCCGTGACCGACGACTTCGGTCAGAGCTGGCAGTCCACGACCGGCCTCGCTTCGTGGGAGATCGCCGACATCAACACGGCCCAAACTGCCGACGGACGAATCTGGACGGGAAGCTTGTCCGGCCCGCAGTCCTCGGCCAACGGGATCGATTGGGCACTTACCCGAAACGGCATGCCCAACCTGTCCGAGGCTCGCTACAGCCTGGCGATCGAGAGCATCCTCGTCGACCCGAACAACAACTCCCGACTCCTCGCCTTCAACGGGAACCAACGCAATTGGGCAGCTCCCGGTGCCGTCGTCGACGGCTCGTGGGATGGGGACGGCTCGGTGTGGCAGTCGAACGACAGCGGCCAGAGTTGGTCGCAACTCGCCGTGGTCGCACCCTCGGGCAACATCCGCTCCGCAGCCCACAACGCGGACGGCTCCGTGGTCTACGCCGCAGTTGCGAACCGCGGGGTCTTCGTCTCGACCGACGGCGGTGGAGCATGGATCAACTCCGGCGAGGGCCTCCCCCACGCAAACCCCTACGATGTCACCACCCACCCCGACAATCCACTGGTCGCGTGGGTGGCCATGGGCGACGGCCCCGAGGTCAACGGCAACATCGTCGCCGGTGGTATCTGGCGCACCGACGACGGCGGCGCCACCTGGAGTGCCGCAAACGAAGGCCTCTCGATCGTCTCGAACTCAACTCGAGTGAACACCGGCGCGTTCCACCAGATCGTCGTCGCACCCAGCCAACCCGACCGCCTTTTCACGTCGAATGTCGCACCTGGCCAGGCAGCGGTGTACCGCAGCGAAGACGGGGGCGATTCGTGGAGCATCGTCGCCGACGGTTCCACGCCGCGACCCAACGCGTACGACAGCGCACTTCGGGCATTCGACATCGGCGTGCACCCCACCGACGCAAACCGCGTCGTCATCGGCAGCGATGACACTCTCCTCGGGTCGGCCGACGGTGGCGACACCTGGACCGACCTCACCACTAGCGAGATCGAGTCCGAGTTCTTCCAGGGCCGGGGGTACAGCGGGTTGGTGAGCACCGACATCGTCTTCAACCCCAACGATCCGGACGACACCATTTTGTTGGGCTTCGACGGCGGCAATTTCATTCAAACGATCGATGGCGGTCTCAGCTGGCGACGCACCGTCCAAGACGTCTCCGCCTGGGGTGGTGGCGTCGAAGCGGCCTATTCGCCGAACGACCCGAACCGCATCTACGTCTTGCTCGGACAGTTCAACAACTTCCGCGGCGTCGGTGTCTCCGATAACGGTGGTGAGCGATTCTCCCTCTCGGTTGGTGCTGGCAGCGGCCTGCCCGAAGTGGGCGACATCGATGGCGGAGCCGATGGTCTAGCCGTCCTCGACAGCTCGGGAACCGACGTGGTGTTCGCTGTAGTCGGAGGTCAGCTCTACCGATCTGGCGACGCCGGATCGAGCTTCGAGCTCGCTGATGGCCTGAGCGGGGTGCGTGATGTCGCGGTCACCGGCGACGGGAACGTCTTTGCCACCACATTCTCTGGCGCCTTCTTCTCCAGTGACGCAGGGCTGAGCTTCACTGCCATCGACGCATCAACGCCCGCAGGACTAAGCACTCTGCACACCTCCAACTCCGAACCGGGCGTCATCTACGGCGTTGCCTTCAGAGAGGGAGAAGGCGGTGTCTATCGATTCGCCAACAACACCTGGACACGTATCTTCGACGACTTCTTCAGTCATGGGTTGGCTGTCGACCCCACCAACCCAGACAACCTGGCAGTGGTCACGACCGAACAACCTTTCAACGACGTCAGCTCCGCTACGGGCGTGCACCTCTCGAGCGATGGCGGCCAAACGTGGCGTCCCGTCGTCGAAGGGCTGCCGATGAATCGACTTCGTACGGCCGAATTCGACCCGGCAAACCCAGATCGCCTCGTGGTCGGCACCACTGGTCGCGGGTTCTACGACATCTCCTTCAGCGCCGCAATCGGGAACGGGTAGCTATGCCAACCCAGATCTCGGTGACCAGCTACTACTACCGTCGTGGCGGCGCCGAAGCGGTCATGCTCGACCAGAACGAACTGTTGGAAAGCCGGGGATGGGACATCGTCCCCTTCGCGATGGAGTACGAGAAGAACTTCGAGACCCCCTACGACGAGTACTTCGTCGAGGAGATCGACTTCGCGAGCGACTACGCGCCGACCGAGAAGGTCCGCAAGGCGGTGAAGTCGGTCTACTCACTCGAAGCTCGGCGGGAGATCTCTCGGTTGATCGACAAGGTCCGCCCCGACATCGTTCACGCCCACAACGTGTATCACCACCTAACGCCGGCGATCTTTGGTGCGGTGAAGAAGAAGGGCGTGCCGATGGTGATGACAGTCCACGACCTGAAGATCGGTTGCCCATCGAAGCTCATGTTGGCCCCTGACGGCGTGTGCGAGCGCTGCAAGGGCGGCAAGACCTGGAACGCGGTCACCACCCGCTGCCAGAAGGGCTCACTCGCGCTGTCGGCCATCGTTGCGCTCGAGACCACCTTGCACAATGCGCTCGGCAGCTATCGCAACAACGTCGATCGGTTCATTCTCCCGAGCCACTTCCACACCAACAAGCTCGTCGACTGGGGTCTGCCCCGGGAAAAGACCCGATACCTTCCGAACGCCATTGACGTCAGCGAGCTCACGCCCGACTACACCCCAGGCGAACGGTTCGTCTTCGTCGGCCGGCTCTCCGAAGAGAAGGGCTTACTCACCTTCGTCAAGGCCGTGGCCGCAGCAGGCTCGAAGGCAACGATCGTGGGGACTGGTCCGCAAGAGCACGAGCTGCGTCGCACTGTCGAAGCGACCGGCGCCGACGTCGAGTTCGCCGGCTATCAGACCGGCGACGCACTGTTCGACATCGTCCGCGGCGCCCGGGCATTGGTGTTGCCATCGGAGTGCTACGAGAACGCACCCGTCGTTCTGCTCGAGGCCTACGGCGTTGGCACCCCAGTGCTCGGTTCGAACCTCGGCGGCATCCCCGAGCTCATCATCGAAGACGAGACAGGCCTACTCGCCCAAGCAGGCGACATCGACTCGTTCGCCACCGCCCTGCGCCGCTACGACGACATGGCCGACTCCGACGTCGCCACCATGGGCGAAGCCGGTAGAGCCTTCGTCGAAGCCAACTTCAGCCGAGAGCAATACCTCGAAGGCCTTCTCGATATCTACACCGAACTGCTCTAGTCCACCAAAGATTTGTACGTAGAAACTGACCGCATAGATCTCAAATTACGTACAAATCTTCTTCTAGCCGACGTCGAGAATGCCGATTGTGGGGCGGACACCGAAGCGCACTTTGGGGCTTTCGCCTCGTTGCACACCGACGCCGGGGCTGACGTACATGGGCACGTTGCGCACAACGTGCAGGCCTCCGGCTGCGACCTCCCGGGGCAACTCGGTGACGTTCCAGACCGGGCCGTAGAAGGGCACCTGGATCTGCCCGCCGTGGGTGTGACCGGTGATGATGAGATCGATCCGGTCTCCGTTGGCCACGTTGAAGATGACGTCGGGCGAATGGGCCAAGACGATGTCGATCGTGTCGTCGCTCGAACCTTGCGCGAACTCGCTCAGTGCCTCGCCCACTCTGGCCCGGCGGTTGTTCGGCCACGACAAGCCCAGAATTCGCAGTCGCTGGTCGTCTACCTCTACCTCGACCACTTCATCGGTCAGCGCGGTGATCCCGGCCGCCTCGGCGACCTCTTGAATCGACGTCACCGATGGGTCGGTGTTGCCGGACACGACGAACACTCCTCCAGGCGCATCGAGCACGTCGAGGGTATCGACAGCGCCCTCGGCCAGTTCGGCGTACTGTGCGGCAGGCACCTGGGTGATATCGCCAGGCACCACGATCAGATCGGGTTGCTCGGCGAGTGCGGTGGCCATCACTTCGTTCTCGAAGTCGCCGAACCGGTCGGTCTGCACGTCGGAGACGACCGCTACTCGAACGCCTCCCCCACCGACGGTGAGATGCTCGACCTGCAACCACTGCGGCTCGATGTTCGTGGCATAGAAACCGACGAACGCAGGCGCGATGAATGCGAGCGCCACAAGACGACCGCCGACCCTCGCCCGTCGATCCTTCACCGGTTGCATGAGGCTAGCTACCAGCACCACGGCGCCGACCACCGGTAGGCCCACCACCGCCAGGACGTACAGATGATGGAACTGGGCCTCCTCGGTAAGGACCCATCCCCGGGCGCGAGCGAGCACGACAACGGCGGTCCAGGCCAACCCAGCAGCAACAGCTGCAACCAAAGCGCCGACGGTTCGACCGACCCGCCCCTTCGGAGCGATCGCCAGCCCGATGAAGAACACCGTGAAAAGAGCAGCGGCTGCCAGAAGGGACGTCACCATCACCATGACGGTGTCCCGACGACTCTTCGCGCTTTGCAGCAGCGATTACATGGTGTTGTCATCCGATCAACACATTCCCTTTCGGCGCCTTTTCTGGCTGTTCGGTTTCCATCGGGTTACGGAACGTGAAATCAAGCTCGGGCTGCATGGCCCGCACCAAAATCACCATCTAACCTGAGGACGTTGGTTATGAGTCTCGATGAGTGTCATTGCGGGGTAAGAGTCGCCCGATCAATTACCGCAGCCCGTGGCCCTCGTTGTAGCGTAAAGGGACTGCTTGTGAGGAAATCACACCAATGACCGAAGGCCAGCCGGCAAACTCTGGGGAGCTCTTCTCCTTCCTGCATCTCACGGGATGGCGCCCGCTTCTGCTCGCCCTCGTTGCTGGTCTCGCAGGCGCCTACGGGCTGTTCCTCGCCCTCGACGAACCAGCTCAGTGGCAGGCCCGCTACGTGCTCAACGCGAGCCGGGTCGCTGACGACGATCTGACGCTGCCTGAACTCGACATCTTCGTCGAGGAGATAGCGCAAACCGCGCGTTTCCCCCAGGTAGAGGCCGCCGTTGAGGAACGCCTCGGATTGGTCAACGAAGAGGACTACAACATCACGATCAACCAGTCCGCGGCCAGCGCGCAGTTCGTCGACATCAACGTGGTTTCTGAAAACCCCTTGAACGCACAGCAAGTCGCGATCGAGACGGGCATCGAAGCGATGACCATCACGCTCAACGGCATCCTCGGTGGGCACGAATCGGCCGCCGAACAGATCCGAGAGGTCATCGCCGAAGACGAAGCTCGTGTAACCGAACTCGTGATCGAAGCGGGCGGTTTCACACCGACGGTCGCCTATGACATCGCTGTGCAAAACGTGCTGCAACGTCGCCTCGACATCGCAAACCCTCCCCAAGAGCCATGTCTGCTCGCCGACGGCACCCAATCGACGTGCGACGTCGAGTACAACGGACCTTCCCTAGAAGAACTCGAAGCGGAGTCCTCGCGGCTGGCCCCCATCGAGCGCGAGTTCTCCACGGTCGACGCCAACGTGCAAGCGGCCAACGATCGCCTCTCCGACCGGAACGACTCAATCCGAGATGTCCAAGCCGCTCTATTCGCCGTTGAGAACGAGCGAGAGAATCCGGAGATCCTCGACGAGGTTGTCACCGAGGAGACTTCTCGAATCGCTGGCCTGCTCACCGGGTTGCTGATCTTTGCGATCCCGGCAGCGTTGATCACGATCTTGGCGCTCACGGTCTACGACCTCCTCCGCCGTAAACCAGCGATCGAGCCGCTCCAAGCTGAGGCATTCGAACCCGCCGGGGCCATCCAGGTCGAGAGCCGACGCGAGTTGCCCGAGGCGATGATTACACCGCTATCGGTTGTCGATGACGAAGGGGACCTCCTGACCGAAGAGGACCCCGGCGGCGATGACGACCCGAACCCACCATCGCGGCGAGAGAGCCGCTGGGGACGCGACGCTGACCCTAAGGCGGGCTGATCGTGACCGCGCAGCCACCGATCTTCATCGTCGGGGCCGGGCGCAGCGGGTCGACGGCATTCCACCACTGTTTTGCTCGCCACCCGCACGTGTCCTGGGTGTCGAAAGTGCTCGATATCTACCCCAAAGGCGAGAAGCTCAACTCGGCCATCCTCCGGGGTCTCGACACACCGTTGGTCGGTGCAGCATTGGCCAAAGGAGCGATCGAACCCGGTCACCTCAACCCGAGCGAGGCCTACGCCTACTGGGAATCGATCGCACCGGGGTTCGCCGAACCATTTCGAGACCTGGTCGCTACGGATCTCACCGAACGCACGAAGGCCAACCTTCAGGCAGCGATCCGACGCCTCGTGGTCGAGGGCCGGCCTCATCCACTGATCAAGATCACGGGCTGGCCGCGGATGGGCTACCTGCTCGAGGCGTTCCCCGACGCCAAGTTCATTCACGTGGTGCGCGACGGCCGAGCGGTGGTCAATTCGATCATGCAGGTGAACTTCTGGGAAGGCTGGCGTGGAACCAAGGGATGGCGGGGCCAAGACATGACCGCCGAGCAGCAACAGCGCTGGGACGACTCTGGCCAGTCCTTCGTGACCCTCGCGGCCATGGAGTTGTCTGACATGCTGGATGCCATGGTTGTTGCGACGCCGCTCGTCCCCCAAGACCAGTTCTTCGAACTTAGCTACGAGTCGCTCTGCGACGACCCAGTGGGCTCCTTCGAGGCGGTAACATCATTTTGCGCCATGTCGATGACCCCAGACTTTGAGCGATCCGTTGTCGACTTCGGTTTCCGCAACACCAACGACAAGTGGCGCCGCGATCTTACCGAGGAACAGCAACGCCAGCTAGAAGCCGAACTCGTACCTCACCTCGCTCGCTGGGGCTACCCTCTGTCCTTTGTGGAGGGACCATGACCACGATCGAGTCTGAGCCAGAACGCGCAT
>CAYUKM010000046.1:0-19783 GCA_964445255.1 uncultured Acidimicrobiales bacterium | reverse complement strand
TTATGCCCATCGTTGTCATCGGAGTGAATCAGCGGTCGATTCCGATCGATCACTTCGAGCAGCTCACCATTTCCGACGATTACGTCGTGAAGGTGCTCGACGACCTGGTGTCGTCCGATCATGTCGCCGAAGCGGTTGTACTTTCCACGTGCAACCGCACCGAGATCTACATCCGCGCCGAACGCTTCCACCCGGCATTCTCCGACGTACGTGGCGTGCTCGCTCGGCATTCGGGGCTCGCGCTCGATGACTTCGCTGAGCACCTCTACGTCCACGACGAACTCGATGCTGCCCGCCACCTCTTCGGAGTGGCCAGTGGCCTCGACTCCGCTGTCCTCGGCGAGACCGAGATCCTCGGACAGGTTCGCCGATCCTTCGAAACCGCACGCTCGGCGGGAGCGACAGGCGTAACCCTTGCCGACTTGTTCACCGCCTCTGGTGTCACTGGCCGCAAGGTTCGCTCGACGACCGGTATCGGTCGCAATATCACCTCGGTATCTCGAGCTGCGGTGGCTATGGCTACCGATCGACTCGGGAGCCTCGAGGGACGCTCGATCTGCGTCCTCGGCGCAGGTGAGATGTCCGAAGGGATGACCGTCGCTCTGCGCGACGCAGGCACGAGCCGCATCGTCATCTGTAACCGCACGGTCGAACGAGCTGAGCCGCTCGCCGCCAAGGTGGGCGGTGACGTCGTGCCACTCGACCAGCTCGCTAACACCCTGTCGGGGATCGACGTGCTCCTCACCGGGACCGGTGCGAACGCATTAATGATCGATCATGACGCTCTGCGCGAGGTCATGGCGCCTCGCTCAGATCGTCCGTTGCTCATCGTCGATATCGCGGTTCCCCGTGATGTCGACCCCGCCGCAGCAGACATCGACGGTGTCACCCTGCTCGACATGGAAGACCTCACCGCTTTCGCTGAGGCTGGCCGAGCCGAACGTCGCAACGAGATCGCAGCAGTACGCGAACTTATCGACGACGAAGTTCGCCGCTTCGCATCTACCGCCCAAAGTCGCAAGGTCGAACCGCTGGCTGCTGCCTTCCGTCGTGATGTCGATGCCTTGCGAATCGCTGAAGTCGAACGACTCGGTTCAACCCTTGACGAGGACACCCGAGCGCACATCGATGCAGCCACCAAGGCCGTCATCAACAAGCTCTTGCATCAGCCAATGACCGAACTGCGGAGCTCGGCTGGCACCCCTCGTGGCGAGCGACTCGCTGCTGCGCTGCAGGATCTATTCGGCACCGAACTCGACAACGAGTAGATTCAACGGGTGCTCTACGCAGCGACCCGAGGAAGTGAGCTTGCCCTATGGCAAGCGAACCATGTTGCTGACCTTTTGCGCCTGCGATCGCATCGTGACGTCGAGCCGCTGATCGTTTCGACGGCCGGTGACCGAGACAAGACCACGCCGTTAGACATAATCGGTGGCAAGGGTGTCTTCGTCAAGGAAGTCCAGGCCGCCGTTCTCGATGGCCGGGCGCACTTCGCCGTGCACTCTGCGAAGGACCTTCCGGCGCAGACTCCCGATGGGCTCATCATCGCCGCAGTGCCTGAACGTGCGAATCCTCGCGACGTACTCGTTGGAGCGACTCGGGCTTCCCTAGGTGTTGGAATGACGGTCGGCACCGGCTCGGCAAGGCGTCGTGTGCAGTTGCTTGAACAGGTCGGCGGGGTAGAGGTGGTCGACCTGCGCGGAAACATTGCTACCAGGCTCGCCCGAGTAGGGGAGCTCGACGCGGTGGTGATGGCGGCTGCGGCACTGGACCGCCTCGACCGGTGGCCCGAGGAGTGCGAGGTGCTGGAACCCGAGGTCATGTTGCCCCAGGTTGGGCAGGGAACCTTGGCGATCGAGTGCCGCGAGGATGATGCGGAGACGCGGGCCGCGCTCGCCGAGATCGATGACCCCGTGGCGCATCGACGCCTCGACGCCGAGCGCGCGTTCTTGATGGAGCTGGGTGGCGACTGCGACCTCCCGGCCGGAGCCTTCGCCGAGACCGATTCAGTGGATGGGGATATTCGGGTGCGGGCAATGTTGTCCGATGGCGATCGCATCGTGCATCGAAGTGAAGCTACGGGGCCTGATGGCGAGCGCCTCGGCCGAGACTTGGCCGTGGAGTTGCGGGGACGGCTGCAGTGATCGAGCGGCCACTGGACGGAGTCCGGGTGGTCGTCACGCGGGCCGTGCCACAGGCACAGCCTTTGATCGATGCGGTTGTTGCCGCGGGCGGCACGCCCGTGGCGCTACCGCTTCTCGAATTGGTCGACGCGCAGGACGGCGGCGAAGCGTTGCACGAGGCGGTGGGCGCAGGAAACGAGGACGACTGGTTGGTCGTGCTTTCGCCCAATGGCGCAGTTCGCTTGCCCGAGGGGCCGTTCCCCGGAAAGGTCGCTGCGATAGCGGCAGGGACCGCGCAGGTGCTCGATGAGATGGGCTACGTGGTCGACCTCATCCCCGAAGTAGCGTCGTCTGTCGGTCTATTGGAAGCCTTTGCCGCTATCGATGTTGCCGGTCGGGTGATCATCGCTCAAGCCGAGGTCGGTCGCCCCGAACTCGCCGATGGTCTACGCGAGCGTGGGGTAGAGGCCAACGTGGTTGCCGCCTACCGCAACGTCATGCCCGAGCTCGATGCTGACGCCGTGGCCGAAGCCATCGAGGCAGACGTGGTGTTCTTCGCGTCACCGTCGGCTGTCACCCGCTACGTAGAACACGTCGGCTCCACCCCAAAGCGCGCCGTCTGCATCGGCATGGTCACCGCCGCCGAGGCCGAGTCCGCCAGCTTCGAGATCGCCGTGGCTGGCTCACCAACCACCGAAGCCATCATGGCGACCCTCGAAAGATTTGTACGTAAAAACTGACCGTATAGGTCTGAAATCACGCACAAATCTTTGTTGCTAGCGGTCGACGGGTTCGGGGAACTGCGTGAGGTAGTGCTCCTGGACAACGTCGATGACCGACGCTACGGGAACAGCCGTGTCCTCGATGGCGAGCAAGCTTCGCTTCGTGTTCCGCCTACGATCAAGCACATGTGGAAGCTGGCTCCAACCATTCAACAAGCGGGTCACGACCCCGATGGCCTTGCGGGACGGTTGGTCGGGCACATCAAGGACCGGGCGGCGCCATATCCATTTGTTCTTCCGGATGGGTATGACGGGGCCAGAGGCCATTTCCTCTGGTGCACAGGCTTGGCACCGGATAACTTCCGTGAGGATTCGCCGGTTCCTGAAGCAGCCAGCTGGGCGTCTGGTGAGAATTTCGCCGGTTGTGTTGATCTCCACATTTGGGTCGATGCCGTCGCACAAGACATCGCCATTGATTTCGAGGGAATCAGACTTCTCGACCACGCGGTTGTGCAGAGACGTGTTCGGGAGAAGCTGCCGCTCGCTGTCGAGTTCGATGATTCCGTGAAGGAGATTGGTAATCTCGCGGACGCCCTCTTCGCCGACATGCTCAAGAGTTAGTTCGGTCGGCGAGCCATGCGAGCTTCTTCGTGGAACGTGAACTCGATCAGGAGTCGGGTTGATCTCGTGGCCGAGTTTCTCGATGCGGAGGCGCCTGATGTCATCGCGCTTCAGGAAACGCAGTGTTCTAATGCGCAGTTCCCAGCGGGGTTGTTCGACGACCGCGGTTACGAGTGGGTTCACCACGGCCGAGGTTCTCGCAACGGGGTGGCGCTGGCGAGCAAGGTTGGCTTGGCGGACGTTCAGATCGGATTCAGTGGGAAGGCGCGACCGCCCTTTGACGAGTGTCGCTTGCTCGCCGCGACGATCGGTGGGGTACGGGTTCTCACGGTGTACGCACCAAATGGGGCCAAGCGAAAGAGTCAGAGCTGGCAGGTGAAGCTGGCGTGGTTCGAGCTGCTTCGCAACGAGCTCGAATTTGAGCTCGCCGAGCACGACGATGTGATGGTGATCGGTGACTTCAACGTCTGCCCGACCCCCGACGACCTCTACGACCCGGGCAAGCGAAACCGGAACCTCGTAAGCGACGAGGAGCGAGCCGCGTTTGGTCGCCTTGTTGAGCTCGGCTTCGTAGACGTGGCCGCTGCTATGCACGGCGCTAGTGCGGGATACACCTGGTACGCCTACCGAGAAGGCCAGTTCGAGAACGACCGGGGCTACCGGCTCGACCTCGCCCTCGCTAACCCCGACCTCGCGAAGCGCATCAAGATCTGCGAACCGATCCGCAAATGGCGCGAGCCAGCTCTAGGGCCCTCGGATCACGTTCCTCTCGTTGTGCAGCAGAGTTAGACGGCAGGCTCGAGTTCGCCACGCCGCATCCTGCGGCGTGCGATGACGAGCGGCAAGACCACCGCCATCAGGGCAAAAATGGCGGCAAACAAGATCGCGGCCCATAACGGTGGCAGTCCGGGGATCAATTGGTTCGCGACCCAAATGGCTCCGATGTTGAGGACCCAGTGGAGCACACCGTGCTTCCAGGTGTAGTGATGGAATGGATGTACGACGCCCTCTGCCATAGCTCGATCATGGCAGAATGAGACATGGCGCTCACACCGGACCGATGCGAGTGTCTCGTTCCCACAAGCATTGACATAGCCGGCTCAGGGGACGGACCGCTTGCGGGGACGACGTTCGTTGCCAAGGACCTCTTCGATATCGCCGGTCATACTTCGTCGTTCGGGCATTCGACGTGGCGAGAAACGCATCAACCGGCCACCGGGACCGCACCGGTCGTCGCTCGGCTACTGGCTCAGGGATCTGACCTCGTCGGCCTCGCCAAGATGGACCAGCTCGCCTACTCGCTGATCGGAAACGTTGGCGAGGGTCAAGCGCCGGTCAACTCACTCGACCCGAGCCTGTTCTGCGGCGGATCCTCGTCGGGATCTGCGGCGGCGGTTGCCGCGGGGATGGCCGACTTCGCGCTCGGGACCGACACCGCAGGCTCGCTGCGCGTGCCCGCGGCGGTGTGCGGAATTCTCGGGATCCGTCCCACGCATGGAGCTCTTTCGGTCGAGGGGGTGATCCCACTAGCGAAGTCATTTGATGTTCCCGGTCTCTTTGCCCGTGATCCCCATGTGCTTCGCCGTGGCTTTGACGCCTGCATGGGCGCAGCCACCCCCGCACCGACGGCACCCTCTCACGTGCGAGTTGCAGCAGATGTCTTCGCCAGAGTCGACGAGGCCACTGCCGCGTTGGGTAGAGATGTGGGGGAGCGGATCGCAGCCCTCTTTGGGGCGGAGCTCGGTGATATCGCCTTTGGTGACTTCACCGACGCAGGCACCGGCGAGGTATTCGGCCGAATTCAAAGCCGCGAGATCTGGGCCGAGCACTCCAGCTGGGTGTTGGCCCACGGTGACCGTCTGGACGCCGATGTGCGAGCGCGGCTTGAGCGATGCGAGCGGCTAACCCACGACCCGACCGATGCACAGGAGGCGGACCTCGCCGAGCGACGTGACTACCGAGATCGATTCGCCGCCGTAGTTCCCTCCGGCAGCATCGTCGTGGTTCCCGTGCTTCCGGGATACGGCCCCAAGCGCTCCTGGAACGATGAACAGCTCGCGGACTTTCGTGCAGGGAGTTTCGGACTAACTGCCCCAGCGAGCATGACTGGCGCGCCTCAAGTGGTGTGGAGTGAACGGCCTAATGACAGTGCACGCTCGATCGGTATTGGCTTGCTGACTTCGCCAGGCGACGACTCGCTGCTCCTAGAGGTTCTCGGCGCGTTGTTCGGTGGCGCATTGTTGGCTTAGGAGACATCAAGATCTGATGGCCCTAAGGGGTGTGACCCCGTCGCGATGCGAACCACTGGAGGATCAGCCCAATGCCGATGGCCCGAAGGGCGAAGACCCGCCACCAAGCACTGAGTCACGGTCTGTTGCCGACTCAAGTGGTGATCCTCCTAACGCTTGCGAGTGGTTGTTGTCCCTCACCAAACCAACTCATGACCAAACCCAAATATATTCAGGCCTGGTTGCCACAGAGAGCTGGCAGCGTCAACAGACGGTGACTCTTAAGAACGTCTTGCAGTCGCGACCCTCGCGGTGGCCGACTGCAACGAGAATCTCTCTCGGCGTTAGCTGCCGAGGAAGCCGTTGAATGGGATCGAGCCGGTCTCGGCAATCTGGCAAACTTGTGTGGATGCGCGAAACCATTCCCGTGATTCGCTTTGTGCGACTGTCGATCGTTCTTGGCGTTGCACTTGTGCTCGCTGCTTGTACATCGGAGGCCTCCAGTGCAAGTGACCCCGATCCATCGCGTGAGACCGTTGTGGTGGAGTTCTTGGTCGAACAGAACGACCGCTGGCGGGCTGGTGATGTTGACTGGATGGTTGAGCGGTTGCACTCCACAACCTTCCAGTTCTGGACCCCCGAGGAATGTGCGGAGGTGCTGAGGGCGAACCGGGACTTACCAACGAACAGGTTGGAACAGATCGGCGACCTGACTTACCAGGAAACAGCAGCCTTCGATTACGGAGGCGGACGGGTGGCTGAGTTCAGGGACCTGTACATAGTCAACGTTGTCGAACTCGATTCGCAGGGGCCGCTCGACTCGACCCGGACCGTTGCATTTGAAGACGGGGAACCGAAATGGTTCGGCAGTTGCGACAGCCCCGAGCTGACCTAGCTATGGGTTTGGATCCGTAGGTAGAAAGATATGAGATCTCCGGCGATGATCGAGTTCATCGAGCGCCAGCACATGTTGCGGGCAGCCAGCGAGACTGAACGAACTCAGGCGAGGGCGGCGACCACGGGCGCGAAGTCG
Organism: uncultured Acidimicrobiales bacterium; assembly: GCA_964445255.1. Taxonomy (GTDB): domain Bacteria; phylum Actinomycetota; class Acidimicrobiia; order Acidimicrobiales; family SHLQ01; genus SHLQ01. The sequence goes on along the minus strand of CAYUKM010000046.1, from coordinate 13,056 downwards.
TCCATCTGTTCGGCGTTGATACTCACATAGGAGAAACCCCAACGCTCGCGCCAACCGAGGACGGTCTCAACGCATTGTTCGACCGAGCCCACCAAGGCATGCGGTGATGCCATTGCCTCTTCGGCGGTGATGCCAAGTAGGGGCGCCATCTCGGCGGCGACGCCTTCTCGGTCGTTGGTGATCATCGCCAAGTGAATACGGGTCTGGAGCGTTATCTCGTCGAAACGGTCGCCTGCGGCCGCCCGAACCCACTCGATCTTCTGGTCCGTTCGTTCGAGGGTGGCGTCACGGCCAGCACGCTCGTCGATTACGCCAGCGGTCAGGCCCGGGTTGATCCCGACGATGTTCGCCTTGCTGCCAGCCAGCGTGAGCATCTTCTGCTTGCCGCCCGCGAGCATGATCGGAATCGGTTGCTGCACGGCATGTGGCGCTCCGATCGAACCCGAAACCTGGTAGTGCTCCCCGTCGTGCTCGACGGCATCGCCCCGGAGCAGTGCCGTGATGATGTCGACCGACTCTGAGAGGCGAGCGATGCGGGTGCCTGGTGAATCATGAGTGATGCCCGAAAGTTTGTAGTCGCTCGTCATCCAACCTGCGCCGAGCCCAGCTTCGAGGCGCCCACCTGACAGCCCATCGAGGGTCGCAAGCTCCTTGGCCAACACGACCGGATTGCGATAGTCGTTCGCCAGCACCAACGGAAGTAGCCGGATCGTGCTCGTGGCCTGGGCAACCGCAGCCAACGTGAGCAGAGGCGCCGGTTGGTCGTCGAGGTGATCGGGCACCGTGACCGAATGGAACCCGAGTTCCTCTGCGCGAACTGCCGTGAGGACCACATCTGCGGTCGGGATCGTGCCAAGTGAGGCGGAGAACCTGATCGGAGCGTTCATCTGCGACACGCTACCGCCGTCGTTCCTCGGCCTGGCGGCCGTGTCGGCGATTAGGCAGCGTTGTCGAAAATGTCCACGAGATCGCCGCCGATCTCATCGTTGTCGTCGGTCGATCGACTCTCCGCAGAGCCATGGCTGGTAATCGCCGATGCCGCGATGTCACGTGCGGTCAATACGAAGTACTGACACCACGCCAGGATCCCCAAGAACTTGAAACCATCCTCGACCAACAACGCGGTATCGCCACGAAGGAATCCCGTTTGGTCGATAAGGACCGAGCCGACGAAGCACGCCAAGCCTGCGAAGAGAATAAAGAACCGCGTCCGTCGCAGGTCATCGAGGTATCGCAGCACCCAGAAAATCGTTGGTGCCACGATAAGGAACTGTGCCGCTGCCCTTGGTAACCACACCACGTCGTTCAAGACGCTCGAGTGAATGGCGAAAATATCGTCGAGTACCATGATCAACGTGGCGACGGTACCGACCGCGAGGAAGCGGGCCGCATCGTCACGTCCGGTGCGTCGGGCCACCCACGCTCCCGCAGCCGCAAAGGCCACGCCTAGGGTCCACACGAAAATGCCCAGGTTCGAGAGAGCGCCCGTGTACCACGGGGCGCCGGTGATGAAGGCCGGATCGAGGAACAATTCTCGTAGCGGCGCTGCGGTCTGAGCTTGGGCAGCTACGAGGATTGCGAGTCCCGCAAGCCACAGAAACGCCAGCGGCGCGATCGCCCGAACCTGTCGTCGCAGCGAGAAGCCTCGGCGTCGCTCGTCTGAACCTGCTGCCTCTCGGACTTCGGTCAGCATCAGCGTCCAAACGGAGCTGAACTGATCACGTTCATCATCGCTTCCCAGGCTTCGGGTTCGGTGCGAATTCGCCAGTCGTAGATCTCACCATTGGGTCGTCGATCGACATCGAAGTACACGACTGCGCGAATGTTTGGCGACGCCTCAACCCAGCCCGGGATGCCAGCAATCCAATCGGCGCGGTCGCCAGGGCCTCGTGATTCCGCACCAAACTCGGCGACGAGGATCGGCTTGTGGGGGCGCTGGTTGGCCCATGCCTGGAAGTCGATGTAGGCGTCCTGTACCGGAGGCAACGGGGCATCTTTGTCCCAACCCGAATACCCATCAGCGCAGATCCAGTCAACGTTGGCGTCGCCCGGGTAGTACCGAGCGCCTTGTTCGGCCCAGTTCCACGCGGTCGGGCACCATACCCACTCGATGTTCAGAGCTTGCTCTTCAACGAAGATTCGACGAACGTGCATCCACGAGTCGATGAACTGCTGAGGGTCGTGGTCGATCCAGGCTCGCTTGTGCGATACGTCGGGCTCATGCCAGAAACGCAGCATGACCGTGCCGGGGAGCGACCTCAGCTCGTGGGCGTGGAGGCGAATCCAATCATCGTGTGAGCCATTGAGAATATCCTCGGCATCGGTCCCGTTCCACGTGAGGAGCAGATCGCGGCCCGACTGCATGTGCCAACGGTACAGATCGGTGTTGATCGCCTTGTCGAAGCTCTTGAACTCGTGAGCGATAAGACGACCGGCGCCAGGCACCGCTTCGAGGTTGTTCCAGTAGTTAGTGCGGTCGTCGCCCCACAGGTCTGCCGCGAAACCGAACTGTGGAGGTCCCGATGGCACTCGAATGGGTGCTGGGAGTGCGGTGAAGGCAACGGCTTCTGGAATCGTCGTGGTCGTGGTCGTTGTCGTCGTAGGAGCAGCGGTCGTGGAAGCGGGCGCTGCAACGACAGTTGCGTTTGTCGGGGATGGATTGCTGAAGGTGCAAGCGATGTCGTCGGTGCCGTCGCCCCACACTCGCAGGACGTACTCGTCGCTTGTATCGACCGTGTCGGGGATGAGGACTACCTGAGCATCAGGGTCCGGCGTGTGGAACCAGGCGCCGTTCAATCGGAACACAGCGGTGCGACCCTCGTCGTTCCAGCGGATGACTCCGTCGGACTCGCGAACCTCGATCTGGCACCACTCGCCGGTTGGCGCTGGAGCTGGTGGCGGCGTGGTAGCCGCGGGGCCGCCGACGTTGATTGGCGCTGCTGGAGACGAACTCGTGGTCGTCGAAGCCGGGCCATTGCTCGAGGTAGGGGCCTCGTTGGATGCAACCCGGTCGGTGTTGGAGCCCGCTGCGCTCACTGACGACGAGTCGCTAGCCGGCGTTGAAGTTGTTGGGAGGAATCGGGATGGAGTCGTTGTCGCTGGACTTGCCGTACGCGAAGTACTCGCTACCGATCTTGTCGTCTCGCCGGTAGCAACGCTCGGATCGGTCGAAACAGTGGGTGCTGCGATGCTGGTAGAACCAGGGGCATCGATCGCGCCCAGTGTGGAGGTGTCGTCGCTGCGGGTGTCCCCGTTGAGCGAATCCTCGAAGTCGTCGGGGTCGTCGGGGGAGGTCTCGGTCGAGCGTTCGGCACCGTCGGTGTCGCGAGTTGCTGATTCTGAAGTAGCGGAGCCTTCTTCGCCGGTCGGCGCTCCGGCTTCAGACACCATTTGTTTGGGAACGGTCTCGGGGTCGATCCCTTCGCTCGCAAGGTCTTCGGAGAAAACGTCGACGCCGCCGCCACCACCGTCCCCGCGCACGACAAAGAGTCCTCCCACGCCGAGGAGGAGAAGTATCGCGACTACCGCCCGCAGAGTGCGCGTCGAGACAGTGGGCAATTCGCTCACGGCTTAGTTGTCGATGCGAGTAGGGCAAATCTGAAGTGATTTGTGCCATATGGACATCGATCGGGCTCGTGAGTGAGTATTGCGGCCTAGTCATCTTTGGGGTTTCGTCCCGCAAATGGCTACACGACAAGTGCTTCGACCAGGTGAGGGATCAGAGATAGAGATGCAGGCCGACTACGTGATCGTTGGGGCGGGAGCAGCGGGCTGCGTTCTCGCCGACGAGTTATCGCGTACTGGTGCGAGCATTCTGCTACTCGAGGCCGGGCAACCCGACCGCAACATCAACACCAAGATCCCCGCAGCCTTCTCCAAGCTGTTCAAGAGCAAACACGATTGGAACTACGAGACCGTTCCCCAACCAGAGCTCAACAATCGACGGCTCTATTGGCCAAGGGGCAAGATGCTCGGCGGGTCCACGTCGATGAACGCCATGATCTATCAACGCGGCCATCGGGCGACCTATGACCAATGGGCAGCTGCCGGCAATATCGGGTGGGGCTACACCGATCTACTCCCGACCTTCGTGGGGCTCGAAGATCAAGAACGCGGTGCCAGTGACTTTCACGGCGTTGGCGGCGGGCTCCGCGTCGCCGATCTCCGGACGGTCAACCCGTTGTCTGAGGCCTTCGTCGATGCCGCGGTATCCGCGGGGTTCGAGCGAAACGACGATTTCAACGACGCGACGCAAACCGGTTTCGGGACCTACCAAGTAACTCAGCGCGATGGTCGTCGAGAGAGTGCAGCTACCGCCTTCTTGAAGCCCGCGATGGCTCGGCCAAACTTGACGGTTCTGACAGGGGCCCACGCTGTCGAGGTAGTGATTCGACAAGGCAAGGCCGTAGGTGTGGAGTACGCGGACAAGCATGGTCGACATGTCGGCTATGCATCGCGCGAAGTCATCTTGTGCGGCGGATCGATCAACTCGCCGCAACTCCTATTGCTCTCGGGCATCGGGCCGGCGCAGCAACTACAGGGTTTCGGGCTCAACGTCGCTGTTGACTCGCCTCAAGTGGGCAAGAACCTGATCGACCACCTCGTTTGTGGCACGTCCTATGCGGTGAACCAGCCGATTTCGCTTGCGCATGCGGAGACGCTCAAGCCGGTCGTCGAATACGCCCGGAGCCGGACCGGAATGTTGACCTCGAACGTGGCCGAAGCAGGTGGGTTTGTACAACTCGATGACGGACCGGTGCCCGAGATTCAGTTTCACTTCGGGCCGGTCTATTTCATCGACCATGGCTTTGAGTCGCCCAAGACGGACGGCATGAGTATTGGCGCGACGCTCGTGGACGTGGCGTCGCGAGGCGAAATCACCCTGGCGAGCGCAGATCCGTTCGCTGCTCCGCGCATAGATCCGGGCTATTTGAGCGATGAGCGAGACCTCTGGCGACTGGTAGAGGGTTGCAAGCTGGCTCGTAACCTCGCAGCCGAGGCACCGCTCGCAGGTTTCACGACCCATGAGTTCTTGCCCGGAAGTCATATCACCACCGACGACCAGTGGGCCGAGCACGTTCGGGCTATCAGTGAGTCGCTCTACCACCCGGTCGGAACCTGTGCGATGGGTCCAGGTGATGACGCTGTCGTCGATACGGAACTACGCGTTCGGGGAGTGGACGGACTGCGGGTAGCGGACGCCTCGGTGATGCCCTCGATCATCAATGCCAACACCCAAGCCATCACCATGGTCATTGGAAAACGCTGCGCCGACTTCATCTTGGCGGACTAGTTCATCGCACACCCGGCCGACATAGTGTTGGCCCGTGGGCTTCGACTTCGACACGATCATCGATCGCCGGAACACAAACTCCATGGCCCGCGAAGGATTTCGCGGGTACTTGTTCGGCGGGCAAGACCCGGTCAACCTGCCGTGCCCCGATGACGAAGCCCTTTCGATGTGGGTGGCCGATATGGCCTTCGCCAGCGCACCCGCTGCCCGAGAAGCCATCGTTGAATGGGTTGAGTCCAGTCCCATCCTTGGTTACAGCTCGATATTTGGTTCCACCTTGTACGACGCTTTCGCAGGTTGGTGTGATCGCCGCTATGACTGGCACCCGGGTCCGTCCGAAGTGATTCCAGCGGGCGGAATCGTCCCCGCCCTCTACGCCTTCGCCGAGAGCTACCTACGGCCCGGCGAAGCCGCGATCACGCTCACCCCGGCCTACGGCTACTTCTCGAAGGCGCCACTCGAGCGGGGACGGAAGTTCGTCTCTTGCGCGCTGGCTCCGCGAGGCGACGGCACCTTCGATGTTGACTTTGACGACTTCGCTTCCAAGGTTGGCGATCCCAACGTAAAGCTCTTCTACCTGTGCTACCCGCACAACCCGACCGGCCGGGTGTTTACCACCGATGAGCTCACCCGGTTCGTCGAGCTTTGCGAAGCCAATGACGTGTTGATCATCTCCGATGAGATCCATGGCGATCTTCTGCGCGGTGGTCGTACTCACACGCCGCTGGCGAAGCTGTTCCCCGACAACGATCGCATCATCACTGCGATGTCTACGAGTAAGACCTTCAACCTCGCCGGGATGGGGTTCGCCTTTGTCATCATCTCGGATCCAGAACTACGTCGAATCTGGCATGAGCAAGCGTCCATTCTGCACAACCCGATCAGCGTGGCGGCAACAGTCGGTGTGCTCACCAACGGGGATCCGTGGCGAGACGCGCTCCTCGAATACCTCGACATGAACTTCGCGTACCTCAAGAAGCGACTCGGTCGCAGCCTGCCAAAGGCCGTGTTTCAAGTCCCGGAAGCTACGTACCTTGCCTGGATTGATCTCCAAGAGTTCTTCCCCGCGGGGTTGAACCTCACGCGCTACTTTGCCGAGGCCGAAGGTCTGTTGCTCGAGGGCGGCGACATGTTCGTCTCTGATGGCGATGGGTACGTTCGACTCAACCTTGCGTGCCCGCTGGCCATGTTGACCGATGGTATCGACCGGCTGGTGTCGGGCGTCGAGCGTTATCAGTAGCCCGGCTCGCAGACTAATTATGGTCTACCGCTATGCATCAACTGACGATGAATTTCGACCTGGTGTCTGTCGTCGACCGGGACGTGCAAGAAGGATGTGGCGGTCCGTCCCGCATCCACGTTGTCATCGGGGCCCGAGATTCGCAGCGTGTCGCCTGGCATAACCCATTCGCTCTCCGGTCCGTCGAGTCCGACGCCCATGACTTCGCAAGGCTGCCCTGATTCGTCGAAGTAGCTCTCGATCAACACAACGTTGAAGGACAGCGGACCCGAATCCGTTTTCAGTAGCACCTCGTCGCCAACTCGTAGTTCGTCGTTGATTTGGCATTCGCATAGCTGGTCGACGCCAAACATTGACCCGTAGGTGTCATTTATTTGTATCCCCGTCATACTTCGCTTGATCGGGCCTGGATTTAAGTTTGTTAGCGAATATCCACCACAATTTGGGTGGAACCACAAAATCGATAGGTCACCGTTCATAGATTTCGCCCTGTCCGGGTGCCTTTTCGTGCCTCAGCTGAATTTGTGGGAACCTTTTGGCTCACCTAGGCGTGGAGTCGGTGTGGAAGTAGTGGCCAGTGACGGGCAGCTGATCGTGAATCAAGGAGAGACAGCGACGGGAGTATTCGTTGCTGACTTCGCCGCGATCTACTCCACCCACCGCGATCGCTTAGCTCGGGCGCTCGCGATCACCCTCGGCGACGATGCCCTCGCTACTGAGGCCGTCGATGAAGCCTTCACCCGTGCGCTGCACCGTTGGCATCTCGTCGGTGCATTCGACGAGCCGCACGCGTGGGTATATCGCACCGCTCGTAACTGGGCGACGAGCCGTTTCCGACGTCGCGCTCGGGACCGAAAGTTTGCTTCAACAATTGCGAGCCCGACATCGACCGAACCAGCTCCAGCCGATCCAGCGCTCGCTGCTGCCTTACGGGATCTGCCCGCGGAGCATCGCAATGTGCTTGTACTTCGCTACTACCTCGATTGGTCGATCAGCGCTACCGCCCAAGCTCTCGAAATCTCGCCCGGCACCGTGAAGAGCCGCACGAACCGGGCCCTCAACGAACTCAACCGCCGCCTAGGAGGCCGTCCATGAGTACCCTCGAAGATCGTCTGCGTGGCGAACTGGCCCGGAAGGGCCAGCGCGCAAACATCGGAACCGCTCCATCGATCGATGCCCTGACAGGAGTGGCCGCGGGTCGCCGCCGCCGGAACCGCTTCGCTGGTACCGCTCTCGCAGCGGCGACGGTGGTGGGTCTGTTCGGCGCTGCATTCGTGGTGTCGCAAACCGGTCAGGTCTCCAATGTCATCGTCTCGGGCGCTGAAGTCACTGAGGCGGCCGACTCCGTCAATGGACCTACCGACGGGGAGTCGGTAGCGAACGCCGGCGAGATCGCCGATGTCGTCGATTCGGACTCGGGCGAGGCACCGGTTGAAGAGGTTGAGGAATCGGACGAGAGCGTTGCGCAAACCGAACCGGCCGAGCGCAGCGATGTTGCGACCAGTGAAGTCGAGGTTGATGCAGTGTCCTCGGCGCTGCAAGCAGCATCGGCTTCAGATGATGTCGCAATCCGCGCATCAGCTGTCGATTTCGCGGGAGGGTCAGGGGTCTTTGTCACACCGACTTCGAATGGCTTCGGAGGACTCGCAACCCGGTTCGGAGCAAACGGCGCTGAGGTGATCGGCATCGCTTCACCGAACGGACTCGATTGGGCCGAGGTTGACCTCAGCGGTCTCCCCGAAGCTGCGGCGCCCGTTGCACTCGATTCGTTTGGCGGCACCTACCTTGCTCAGTTAGAGAGCAGTGCCGGCGGAAACCGAACGACGTGGGTTGCGACATCGTCGGATCTGGTGACCTGGCAAGTCTCTAACCCATTGGAAGGTGACTTCGTTGTCGCACAACACCTACTCGTGGGGCCCGGTGGCGTGGTGTTGCTAGGCGACGACGTCGAACCTGATGTCTGGTCGGGCCCGATCGGTGGCCCATATGTGCTCCAGGAACAACTCCCGACTCGCAGCATCGGCCCGGCGAATGTGGTCGACGGTCAATTCCTTGTACTCGGCGCTGACAGTGAATCAGGCGAAGAAGTGCTCTTCTCGTCCGACGATGGGATCACTTGGACGAGCGAGCCCTCTGATGGCGCCTCCATTCCGGGCAGCGACGCATTCTCCAGTGGGTCTTTCCTCGGCGCTGAAAATCAATTGATCGAGGTGGGGCCGACGCTGGGCCTCGAAGAGTCCGGTCGGTTTTCGGTGGTCGCAGTCGACGGGGACCAGGCGGTCGTACTCGTTGATACCGAAGACGGGCTTATCTGGGCGACGATTCAGCGCTGACCAGCGACAAAGTGGCCATACAGGTGACCGAACACCTGTATGGTTGAGCGGGTGACGAGCGCGCTTATCGATGGTCTCAATCAAGCTCAGGAAACCGCGGTTCTCCACGACGATGGCCCGCTGCTGGTCGTCGCTGGAGCTGGCTCCGGAAAGACCCGGGTCCTCACGCACCGGATCGCTCATCTGATTCAAGAGCGTGGGATTTCGCCCTTTGAAGTATTGGCGATCACCTTTACCAACAAGGCCGCCGACGAGATGAAGTTTCGGGTCGGCGCGCTGGTTGGACCGGTCGCCGAAAAGATGTGGGTTTCCACGTTCCACTCGGCATGCGTTCGCATCCTGCGCCGAGATGGCGATCGACTCGGCTTTCCGTCCTCGTTCACGATTTACGACCAGTCCGACGCGGTTCGCCTCACGACGTATGTGCTGCGCGATCTCAACCTCGACACCAAGAAGTTCCCTCCTCGTTCCGTTCACGCGGCGATTAGTGCAGCCAAGAACGATGACCTCAGCGTTGAGGCCTACACCGAACAGGCCGCCACGATATTCGAGCGCAAGATCGCGGAGGTGTACGCCGAGTATCAGGACCGCCTCCGAAAAGCCGGTGCTATGGACTTCGACGACCTTCTCTTCAACACGGTCCGCTTGTTCCGCAACCATCTCGACGTATTGCAGAACTACCAGCGCCGGTTCAAGCACGTACTTGTCGACGAGTACCAGGACACGAACAAGGTGCAGAACGCGATGGTCACGATGCTCGCCGAGCAGCACCGACAGGTCTGCGTTGTCGGCGATGGCGACCAATCGATCTATCGGTTCCGTGGCGCTGACATTCGCAACATCTTGGAATTCGAAACAACATTTCCTGATGCGACCACCGTGTTGTTGGAACAGAACTACCGCTCCACCCAGAACGTCCTCGATGCAGCGAATGCGGTCATCGAGCACAACGAGGGCCGCAAACCCAAGGAGCTCTGGACCGAAGCCGGGGCGGGAGAAAAGATCCTTCGCTACTTCGCAGATGACGAAGTCGACGAGGCTCAATGGGTAGCCCATGAACTTGCTCGCTTGCACGAGGGCGGAACCCATCGGTGGGGCGACATGGCGGTCTTCTACCGCACCAACGCACAGAGCCGCGCCCTGGAGGAATACCTCGTGCGGGTCAACATCCCATACAAGGTCGTCGGAGGCACCCGCTTCTACGATCGCCGCGAGGTCAAAGACGCGCTCGCCTACTTGAAGGCCGTGGTCAATCCGGTCGACGAGGTCAGCGTGAAGCGCGTCCTCAACGTTCCAAAGCGTGGTGTTGGTGACTCCACAGTTGCCAAACTCGATCAATGGGCGCAAATGAACGGCGTCCCCTTTATCGACGCTCTGCGAAATTACGACGAGGCTGGCGTAACGGGTCGAGCGATGAAAGGCATCGACGAGTTCCTCGACATTCTCGATACCACCGCCGATCGAGTCGCGAATACTGGCCCGGACGAACTCTTACGGATTCTGCTCGACAGGTCCGGCTACATCATCGAACTCGAAGAGCAACGCTCCATAGAGGCCGAGGGGCGGTTGGAGAACTTGGCCGAGCTCGTCGGTGGAGCCGAGGACTTCGAGACCGCCGACGAGTTCCTCGAACAGGTCAGTTTGGTGGCCGATACCGATGCGCTCGAGGACGATCAGTCCCAGGTCGTGTTGATGACGTTGCACTCCGCCAAGGGTCTTGAGTTTCCGATCGTCTTTCTCATTGGCCTCGAAGACGGAGTCTTCCCACACATGCGCTCGCTCGGCGAGCCTCGCGAGCTCGAAGAAGAACGACGATTGGCTTACGTGGGGATCACTCGGGCGCGAGAACGGCTGTTTCTCTCACACGCCTGGAGTCGCATGCTGCATGGCACCACCCAGTACAACCCCCCGAGTCGATTCCTCGACGAAGTGCCCGAGCACCTCGTCCAAGACGCCGACGGGTCGCGCGCTCGCCGCAAGGGTTCGAGCTTCGGATCGTCGGGTTCGTCGTTCTCTGCTCGCGGACGGGAGGAGCGACGCGAAGTGCAGCGAGAATCGATGGTCGACGCCGCGATGCGTCGGTCTGGCGGCCCGGCCTCGACCGATGGAACCGGTGCGCACGATCTTGATTTGAAAGTCGGCGATGATGTCCGCCACGCGAAGTTCGGAGAAGGAGTGATCATCGATATGACCGGTACCGGTGAGAAGACCGAGGCGCGGGTGCGGTTCCCCGGAGTTGGGGAGAAACAGCTGTTGCTGAGTTGGGCACCCCTCGAGAAGGTCTGATTTTCGCCGCGAGTGGGGCGAAAGGTGTTCGTCGTTACTCGGCGGGGACAAACCCGGGGAAGTCATCCTCGGAATGAATGCCATTGAGGTCAATTACGAGATCGGTTCCGTCGATGAACACGGGGATCTGGGGTAGGCCTTCGCCAGTCTCGGGAAACACCTGGCCCGAGCATGCGCTGACGAAGTTCTGGTCGGTGGCTATCCATTCGACCGAACAGTCCCGGGATTCACCAGGAAGTCGAGCCTCGAAGGCGAACCAACCAACGCCTGGAGAGTCACCGATGTGATTCACCCAGATATCTCGGGTGCCGCTGGCAATGTCTGGAAACAACAGGGGGCCGCCGTCGGAGATCGTCTCGGATAGCCGCGTCACATTTACATCGCCAAAGTTAGTGGAGCCTAGGACAAGGGTGTTCGAACGGGTGCCGAGCTCAAGGGCGATGAGTCCAATGATCACCGCAGCCAACACCGCGACGCCACCAAATATGGCAGCGCTTCGCAGATCGAACGACGGTCCTTTCGCAACGGGCATGGCGCCCCCTTACTTGATGTGTTTCGTTATGTCTTCAAACGTTCACGGTCGATCGAACGGGAACGGCAACCTATCTGCCTAGTATCGCTGGTAGCGGCGATTTTTAAACGCCGCAGTGGACACCTACGAGAAGAGAGATCAGTGGACCTGTTCGAGTATCAAGGCAAAGAGTTCTTTGCGCAGTACGGCATGCCCGTGTCGCCGGGAAAGATCGCCTTTTCTGTTGAGGAGGCCGTCGCCGCGGCCGAAGAGCTAGGCACGCCGGTGATGGTGAAGGCCCAGGTGCACACCGGTGGCCGAGGCAAAGCTGGCGGCGTAAAGTTCGCCGCCGACATCGATGCCGTGAAGGAGCACTCCGAGAACATCCTCGGTCTGGACATCAAAGGTCACATCGTCAAGCGCATCTGGATCGAAAAGGCCAGCGATATCGCCGAGGAGTACTACGCAAGCTTCCTCCTCGACCGTTCCAAGAAGTTGCACCTTGGCATGCTGTCCGCAGAAGGCGGTGTCGACATCGAGGCCGTCGCTGAGGAGACCCCCGAGAAGATCGCTCGCATTTGGATCGACCCGGTTGAGGGCCTGAGTGAAGAGACGCTTCGTAGTTGGATCGCTGAGGCCAAGCTTCCCGACGCCGCCGTCGAAGGTGCTGTCGATGTTCTTGGCAAGCTCTACACCGCCTACACCGAAGGTGACGCGGACTCAGTGGAGATCAACCCACTGATCCTCACCCCCGGCGGCGAAGTCCACGTACTCGACTCGAAGGTCACCCTCGACGGCAACTCCGAGTTCCGTCATCCCGACTACGAACAATACGACGAGACCCAAACCCGCGATGAGCGTGAGGCAGCTGCCCATGCCAAGGGCCTCCAATACGTCGGTCTCGAGGGATCGGTCGGAGTCATTGCCAACGGTGCAGGGCTCGCAATGAGCACCGTCGACGTGGTCAACCAAGTGGGCGGCAAGCCAGCCAACTTCCTCGACATCGGTGGCGGCGCGAACGCCGACGTGATGGCCGGTGCGCTTGAGGTCATCAACAACGACCCAGCCGTGAAGTCGATCTTCATCAACATCTTCGGGGGCATCACCCGAGGTGAAGAAGTCGCCGCGGGCATCATTGAAGCGATGAAGCGAGTGAACATCGATTCTCCGATCGTGATCCGCCTGGATGGCACCAACGCCCAGCAGGGCCGCGAGATGCTCGCCCCGCACTTGAGTGATGCACTAATGATGGAACAAACGATGCTTAGCGCCGCCGAAAAGGCCGTTGCGCTGGCAGCCGGTTAAGCGACGACGAACAAGAACGGAATTCACAAATGGCAATTTTTCTCGATGAGAACACCAAGGTCGTCTACCAAGGGCTGACCGGAAGCAC
>CAYUKM010000045.1:0-19956 GCA_964445255.1 uncultured Acidimicrobiales bacterium | reverse complement strand
CCGAAACGGTCGCTGTGCAGGCAAGGCCCGGCCCAGGGTCAGGTGGAGGGGTTGGCGCTGGTGGTGGAGGTGTGGCTCCACCGGCTTGAGTTCGCACTGCGATGTAATCGCGCCCACCGACGAGTTCGACCGTGTCAGCTACCACGTCGACTTGAACCGGATTTGAACGATCGGTGGCGGTGCCGTCGCCGAGTTGGCGGGCGTCGTTGCGGCCCCAGGCATAGATGTCGCCGTTCGCTGCAGCAGCCATTGCGTAGTCACGGCCCGAACCGATGGCGACGATGTTGGAAGGCGTGTTCACGCGCACCGGCCGGGTGCGCTCGATCTCGGTGCCGTCACCGAGCTGTCCGAAGTTGTTGCGACCCCATGACCACACTCGTCCGGATGTATCGAGGGCGAGTGTGTGGAAGCCGAAGGCTTCGACGTCAACGATCGTGGGTAGCCCGGTCACCTGCACTGGGCGGTTTCTATCGGTGGTGCTTCCGTCGCCGAGCTGACCGAACTGGTTGTCGCCCCAAGTCCAGACGGTGCCGTCGGAGCGAAGTACCGCAGAGTGGATTCGGCCGGCGGTGATCGCCGACACGTCGTTGATGCCAACGACGTTCACGGGAGTGTCCGAGTCGACGAAGTCGCCGGTTCCGAGTTGGCCGTTGTCGTTGTTACCGAACGCCGCAAGGGTGCCGTTCGAGCGGAGGACGAGACTGTGTTCGCGTGCCCCTGCGACGGCGGTGATGTTCGAGAGGCCAGGGACTCGGACGGGAGCGGTGCGATTACCTGCGGTGCCCAGTCCAAGTTGATCGTCACTGTTTCGGCCCCAGGTCCAGACCTCGCCGTTGCGGACGGCAAGGCTGTGGTAGTGCCCTGCCCCAACCGCGGTGACTTGGTTGAGTCCGATCGCCTGAGGCGAGTTTCGGTTGGTAAAGGTGCCATCACCGATCTGGCCTGTCGCGTTCAAACCCCAGGTGTACAACGAGCCCGACGCATCCACAGCCACCACATGATGTCGGCCACCAGCGATGTCGATGATCGACGCCAACCCGGTGTTGACCTCGTTTGATCGGTCATTGAACGTGCCGTCGCCGAGTTGGCCGAGGCCACCTTCACCCCAGGCGAAGACTTGTCCTCCAGAGACCTGTGCTCCCGCCGAGGGGGCGATCGCGACGATGCTGAGCACCATGACCAAGGCAGAAATTACCGCCGTCGCCCGTCGGCTCACTCGAACCGTTCGTCCACCGTGCTTATTGTTAACCATGGCCCGATGATAGATCGGAATTGGTGGGCAGTCAGTAGGAATTGTGATCTTTCGTGACTAAGGCCCTAGAAATGTTGATCGTCAGTGACCGCCGGTCTAGCGACATGACCGTACGTGGCAGACCCCGCTCTAGAGGTCGTTCAGCGTGTCTTCGACGCCCTTGTAGAACGTCGGGTAGGCATAGGTCATCGACCGCAAAGTAGCGATGGGGATCTCCGCGTGGACGGCCAGTGCAAGCATGCCGAGAACTTCGCCACCGTGGGGTCCGACGGAGGTCGCGCCGATCAAGATGTCCTTGTCCGCATCAACAACGAGCTTGATGAAGCCATCGTTTCCATTCATGTGCATCCAGCCGCGAGCGGTGTGGGCCACCAACTTGAAGGCGGTCTTGACGTTCACGCCCGCCTCTCGGGCCTCGGCCTCGGTCTTACCGACCACGCCGATCTCCGGGTCGGTGAAGACCGCGGCCGCCATGGCGTCGTAGTTGACCGGGGTGGTCTCGGTGCCGAGAATTTGGGACACGGTGACGTCGGCTTGCTTGAGCGCTAGGTGGGTGTACAGCCCTTCGCCCGCAATGTCTCCGACCGCCCACAGACCGTCCTGGACCTGGGTGTTCTCATCGATGCTGAGGAACCCAGCGTCTTCGTCCAGGCCGAGGTTTCCGATGCCGAGTTCCTTAAGGAACGTCTTGCGGCCGACGGCGACCAGTAGCTTCTCGCCTCTCACCTCGGTCCCGTTCGCGAGCGTGACGGTGAATCCGCTCGCGTCATCGTGGACCACCTTCTCGGCGAACTGGCCGGTGTGGATGTCGATTCCGTCGTTGGTCAACGTTTCTTTGAGCGTGTCGCCGACCTCGGGTTCGAAATTCGGCATCAATCGATCTTGTCCCTCGACGACACTGACCTTTACGCCGAAGCGGCTAAGTGCCTGGCCCAATTCGAGGCCGATTACGCCGCCCCCGAGCACGACCATTGATTCGGGAAGCTCTTTGACCTGAACGATTTCCTTGTTCGTCCAGTACGGCGTGTCCGCGAGGCCGGGGATCGGCGGTACGAGGGCTTGGGTGCCCGTAGCGATGACGATGCCCTTCGAAGCCACATACGTGTCGTCGCCAACTTGCACGGTCTTGGGCCCGGTGATTACGCCGCGGCCTCGAACGAACGTGCCGCCCTTTCCGACGAACCGGTCGACTGCGATCGTGTCATCCCAGTCAGCGGTTGCCTGCTCTTTGATTCGCTGGGCGACCGGCGTCCAGTCGGGCGTGGCTGATGCGGTGCCGGCGAGGCCTTCGACGTGGCCGACCTCGGCCAACGCGTTCGCCGCTCGAATCATCATCTTGGACGGGATGCATCCGTAGTACGGGCATTCGCCGCCGACCAGGTGGGCTTCGATGCCGATGACATTGAGCCCGGCTTCGCCGAGCTGTCCGCCGACCGACTCACCCCCAGGTCCCATTCCGATGATGATGACGTCGGTGTTGTGCTCGACCATGTTGTTGCCCCCGTATTTCCTGTTTCTTACCGATTGCTTGCCACGACAACCACTTGGGTTACGCGAAGAATTCCATCCCGACGAGTCTTCGAGGCCGCCAGCGATTGGTGAACCACTCTAGTACCGTTCGATGATGCTGAATGTTGACACGGTCAGAGCAGACACCGTTGGGGTGGAACGCACAATTCATTTCAACAACGCGGGATCCTCGCTGCCGCCGACTCCCGTTGTTGACGCGATGGTTGACTACCTGCGTGCTGAACAGGTCTCGGGCGGGTACGAGACGGTGGCGGACAACCTCGAGCAGCTCGATGATGTGTACACGGCGACGGCGACATATCTCGGGTGTGAATCCGATGAGGTGGCCTTCGTCGCTGGAGCGGGCGATGGATGGTGGCGAGCGTTCAGCGCGATCGACTTAGCCCCGGGCGATCGCATCCTCGCAAGTCATAGTGAGTATCAGGCCAACGCGTTCGGGTTTATGCAGGCGGCCGATCGGGGAGTGTCACTCGAAGTCGTGCCCAACGACGAAGACGGACTCATCGACGTGGACGCGCTTGTGGACATGCTCGACGAGCGGGTCAAGCTGGTTTCGCTCACGCACATCGGCATGGCGAACGGAGCGATCCAACGGGCTGGCGAAGTGGGACGCGCCGTCGCTGATCATCAGGCCATCTACTTGCTCGACAGTTGCCAAGCGGCTGGTCAGTTGCCTCTTGATGTGGACGACCTCGGTTGTGATTTCTTGGTGTACACCGGCCGAAAGTGGATGAGAGGGCCGCGTGGCACCGGCATTCTCTATGCGCGAAACAGTGTGCTCGACAAGCTCGGAACTCAACCGTTCATCGACGGACGGTCAGCCCATTGGCTCGACGCGGGCGGCTACTCGCTCGAGCCAGGAGCGCGACGCTTTGAATACGGCGAGCAGCACTTCTCCGGCAAGGTCGGGCTTGGAGTCGCTACTCGCTACATGCTCGATGTCGGCGTCGACGCGATCACCGAGCGAACGCAGGCTCTCGGTCATATGTTGCGAGCGGGTCTCGAAGAGCTACCTCAGGTCGAGGTGCACGACGAAGGTGTCCTACGCGGCGGCGCGGTGTGCTTCACCGTTCGCGGCACGGCCTCCATCGACAACGGGTTGTTTCTGCGTGAGCAAGGTCTGCAGATATCGGTACCCGGTCGCCGGAACTCGCAGTACGACATCGGTCGGCGTGGGATCGACGCGGTGTATCGGGCAGCCCCGCACTATTTCAACACCGAAGACGAAGTGGAAAGGGCCATCGAGTTGATCGAGGGGATCTAACGCGATCGAGAACCTGCCATCGCTTGGATCACCGGTATACTGACAATCCCTTTGCGGGTGTAGTTCAACGGTAGAACCTCAGATTTCCAATCTGATGATGGGGTTTCGATTACCCCCACCCGCTCCACATCGCAGCGCCTGAGTCTTTGGCTCAGGCGCTGCGTGGTTTTTGAACGGCCTTCGGCAAACGATGGAGACCTTTGGCGGGAGTCAGTAGAGATAACAGTAAGCTTCTAGCCCTGTGAACAGCACGCTAGAAACACTCGATGACAACAAGGTGAAGTTGTCCGTCACCATCGAAGAAGCCGAGTTCGAACCCAAGCTCGCCGCGGCATACCAATCGATCTCCAAAGAGGTCAACCTGCCTGGCTTTCGCAAGGGCAAGGTCCCACGCAAATTGATCGAACAACGCTTTGGCCCCGAGGTCGCCCGCGAAGAGGCGCTGCGCCAAGCGCTACCCGAGTACTACTCACAAGCTGTCATCGAAAACGACGTCGATGTCATCGCGGCACCGGAGATCGATATCACCGCCGGACAGGCCGAAGGCGACGTGAGTTTCGACGCCGTGGTCGAGATCCGTCCGGTCATCTCGGTGTCAGGTCACGATTCGCTTCGGGTTGAGATTCCTTCGCCGATCCCGACGGATCAAGACCTGGAGGATCGGGTTGACTCGATCCGTAGGCAACACGCAGAGCTGGAGACCGTTGAGCGGGCTGCAGCCGATGATGATCACGTCTCGATCGACATTGCAGGAACAATCGATGGTGAGCCGGTCCCTGGCCTGACCGCCGAGGATTACGACTACGTGGTCGGGTCCGGTGCGGTAGTGGCAGAGATCGACGAGAACCTTCGCGGCGCGAGCGCAGGCGACGAATTGACCTTCTCGGCTGATCACCCCGACGAGAGCCAAGACGACTCGATCGACTTCGTCATCACCGTCAAAGAGGTGCAGGCGTCGGTTCTTCCCGAGGTAAATGATGACTTCGCCAAAGAAGCCAGCGAGTTCGAGACTATGGACGAACTCCGCGACGACCTCATGGCACGTCTCGACGACGTGAAGCGAGCCCAAGCGGCTCAAGCACTCGACAACAACACCGGCGAAGCCCTCGCTGTGCTTGTGACGGAGGATCTCTCCGAAGCCCTCATCGAAGACGAGATGGATAACCGTGCCCAAGACATGGCGATGCGTTTGCAGGCGCAGGGCATCCAACTCGAGCAGTACTTGCAGATCACCGGCACGACCCCTGAGCAGTTCCGCGAACAGCTTCGCGAACAAGCCGAGGTGAGCGCTCGTGTGGATCTTGCGCTGCGAGCAGTGGCCGAGCAAGAGGCCATCGAAGTCTCCGACGAGGAGCTCGATGAAGAGCTCATGGTCCTGGCCACCCAACTCGATCAACCGCTCGAATCGGTGCGGGAACAATTGGAGACCGCTGGACGGTTGAAGCCCATACGATCCGACATGCGGATCCGCGCTGCGCTCCAGTGGGTTACAGATCGAGCCGAAATTGTCGATGAGGATGGCAACCCGGTTGACCGTGATCTCCTCGAAGCCGACGAACACGACCACGACAACGCTGATCAATCAGAGGAAGAGTAGGACATGAGCATTCTGATCCCGAATGTCATTGAGAAGACCCCACAGGGCGAGCGTCACGGAGATATTTTCTCCCGCCTGCTCCGTGAGAACATCATCTTCCTTGGCACCCCGATCGACGACATGGTCGCGAACGTAATCTCGGCCCAGTTGCTGCATCTTGAGGCAGAGAACCCCGACCGAGACATCAGCCTCTACATCAACTCACCAGGTGGCGACATCAACGCGCTGTTCGCCATCTACGACACGATGCAATATGTGAAGCCTGACATCACCACGATCTGCTTCGGACAGGCCGCCTCAGCAGCAGCTGTTTTGCTTGCAGCTGGCACCCCAGGCAAGCGTTTGGCCCTCAAGCACAGCCGCATTCTGATCCATCAGCCCTACTCCGGGGCCCAGGGTCAGGTCTCCGACATTGAAATTGCAGCAAATGAGATCAATCGAATGAAGGTCTCTTTGGAGCATGTGCTCGCGTATCACACCGGCCAAACTGCAGAGAAGATCTCAAGCGATACCGATCGCGATTACGTAATGACCGCCGATGAAGCCAAAGAATATGGAATCATTGACGAAGTCATCGACAATCGAGACATGGTCGATACGACAGGACCTATTAAGGCAGTCGACTAGAACGCCGAAGATCCTGTTGTTCGACAGATTAGGGAGACCAGCACGTGGCCAAATTTGGTGAAGGTGGAGAACTTCTAAAGTGCTCCTTCTGTGGCAAGTCGCAGAAGCAAGTCAAGAAGCTCATCGCCGGTCCAGGTGTCTACATCTGTGACGAGTGCATCGATCTCTGCAACGAGATCATCGAAGAGGAACTGGCTGAGACCAGCGACGTTGATTTCGGTGATCTTCCGACCCCGACCGAGATCCACGAGTTCCTCAACACCTACATCATTGGCCAGGAACATGCGAAGAAGATCCTCGCCGTAGCGGTGTACAACCATTACAAGCGTGTCGAATTTGGGAACAACCTCGATAACGAGGTGGAGCTCTCCAAGTCGAACATCTTGCTGGTCGGCCCAACGGGTTGCGGTAAGACGCTTCTCGCTCAAACGTTGGCTCGCATGCTCAACGTGCCATTCGCTATCGCAGACGCCACCGCGCTCACCGAAGCTGGCTACGTCGGCGAGGACGTCGAGAACATCCTCTTGAAGTTGCTCCAGGCAGCTGACTACGACGTCAAGAAGGCCGAGACCGGCATCATCTACATCGACGAGATTGACAAGGTCGCCCGTAAGAGCGAAAACCCATCGATCACCCGAGACGTGTCGGGTGAAGGTGTCCAGCAGGCGCTCCTCAAGATCCTTGAGGGCACCACCGCTGCGGTTCCACCACAAGGTGGACGCAAGCACCCGCACCAAGAGTTCATCCAGATCGACACCACCAACGTGCTGTTCATCTGCGGCGGTGCCTTCGCAGGCATCGAAAAGATCATCGACCAGCGTGAAGACCGCGGAAGCGTGGGCTTCGGCGCATCGCTGTCGACGCGCCAAGAACGTGACGACCTCGGCGACGTGCTCACCCGCATCCGCCCAGAGGACCTCGTCAACTTCGGTCTTATCCCCGAGTTCATCGGCCGTCTCCCGGTAATTGGTTCCGTCGGCAACCTGTACCAAGAAGACCTCGTCCGAGTGTTAACCGAGCCAAAGAACGCGCTCATCAAGCAATACAAGAAGTTCTTCGAATTCGAAGACTGCGAACTCGAGTTCACCGACGAAGCGCTCGGTGCGATCGCGGATCAGTCGATCGCTCGTGGCGTCGGTGCCCGTGGCCTGCGTGCCGTGCTCGAAGAGGTACTGCTCTCCACCATGTATGACCTCCCAAGCCGTGACGACATCGACAAGGTCACGATCACCGAAGAGGTCGTCAACGAAGGTGTACTGCCCTCCATCATGGGTGAACAGCGCGCCGCCTCGTAGCGTTCCCAGCCGTTGGCGTTGAGAGGTAGCGCGCCCGTTTAGGCTGGGCGGGTGAGTTTTTCTGAGGCTGTTCGGTTTTTGGATCGACATATCAACCTTGAGGCCCGGGCTGGGTCCTTTGAGGATTTGTCGCTTGATTCGATGAAGGCGTTGATGTTCCTGTCGGGGGACCCGCATCAAGCGTTTCGGTCGATTCACATCACTGGCACTAACGGCAAGGGTTCGACGGCCACGATGGTGGCTCGGCTATTGCAGGCTCAGGGTCTGCGGGTAGGGCGTTATTCGAGCCCGCATTTGACGTCGATTACCGAGCGCATCGAGATCAACGGTGAGCCCGTGAGCGAGGAACTCTTCGCCGAGGAAGTACTGGCGCTCGCTGCTGTGGCGGACATGTCGGAGCATCCCGCCAGCTACTTCGAGCTGTTGACGACGGCTGCATACCGAATATTCGCGGTCGAAGGCGTCGAGGTCGCGGTTATTGAAGTGGGCGTGCTTGGACGTTTCGACGCTACGAACGTGATAGAGGCCGACGTAGCTGTCGTCACCAACATCGGTACCGACCACACCGACCAACAGGGCGACTGGCGTCGCAACATTGCCGGGGAGAAGGTTGGTATCTCGAAGCCGAACTCGGTGTTGTTGGTCGGGGAGACCGACCCAGAACTACGCGACATCTTCGAGGGGGCGCCATCTGCGTCACTGCTATTCGCCGGTACCGATTTTGAGTTGATCGATGATCAGCCGGCCGTCGACGGTCGCCTCCTGGTGTTGCGGACACCGCGTGGGTTCTACGAAGACGTTTTCGTACGTGCACATGGCTCACATCAAGCCCAGAACGCCGTAATGGCGCTTACGGCGACCGAGGAGTTCCTCGATGCAGCGCTCCCTGATGATGTGGTTGCCGAAGCCTTCGGGGAGCTCACGCTTCCTGGACGTGCCGAGGTGGTCGCTACCGAGCCGACCGTGTTGCTCGACGGCGCCCATAACCCCGAGGCCGCACAGGCGCTTAAAGACACGCTCAATCTGGCCTTCGCAGTTAGCGAGCCTCGGGTGTTCGTTCTTGGCTCGCTTGCGCCTCGAGCCCCGGCGGAGTTCATCGCCAACGTGGGGATCGGCTCGGGCGACTACGTGGTCGCCACTCCTGTGGACTCCCCACGGTCGATCGAACCGGATCGCATTGCCGAAGCGGCCGAAGCCGTTGGCGCTACCTCAGAGACCGCAGCCAACGTCGACCAGGCAATTGATCGGGCCAAGGTGCTAGCAGGTCTTGAAGGCATCGTGATCATCACCGGATCTCTCTACGCGGTGGGCGATGCCCGAGCGCTACTCATGGGCTGACGGTCCTACTCGGCGACGGTGCCTTCGATTCACTCTCAAAGGTCATACGCCAGACAGTAGAGGGCGTCATAGACTCAGACCTTATGAATCGCACTTTCGTTATCTGTAAGCCAGACGCCGTCGAGCGGGGCCTCGTAGGCCGAATCATCAGCCGTTTTGAGGACAAGGGCCTTAAGATCGTCGCTGCCGACATGCGCGTCGCCGACAGCGACACCCTCGACAAGCACTACGAAGAGCACGTCGAGAAGGGCTTCTACCCAGACCTCAAGGCGTTCATGAGCCGTGGCCCAGTTGTTGCGATGGTCCTCGAAGGTCCAGACGACACCTACGCGATCGTTCGCTCGATGATGGGTGCAACCAACCCAGCAGAATCACCATCGGGAACCATCCGCGGTGACTTCGGCACCGAGATGACCGAGAACCTCGTGCACGGCAGTGACTCCAACGAGTCTGCGGCTCGCGAGATCGGCATCTGGTTCGCTGATCTGTAACTCGCCGCAGGCTCAATCCGGGCGCAGGGCGCCCTCGATTCGCGCTGCGGTTGGCCAGAGGCCCCTTTCCGTCGCTCGTCCCTCGCTCCTCGCAGGGGCGTCCTATGTGGTCCTTACCCTGGGGCGGCCACCTGGGCGGCCGGGAAGGCGGCGACGTAGGCGAACCAGAAGGTTGATCGGCTTGGTGCGGGGGAGCGGTTGCCCGAGTCGTCCACGGCGAACGCTTCTGCGCCTCCGGTGAAATCAGGGACGACAACATATTGGTTGCCGCCGACCTCAAGTTCGAATTCACCGCTCAGCAGTTCGATCGGGACGGCTATGAACTCGTCGTTAGCTTCGATGGTGATGACCTGCGATGCCGGCGGGAGGCGATCGTCGGCGAGCGCAGCCTCGTCGACCGGGAACGGGGTGCTGCCGCCCGAGTTCAGGCGTTCTGCATATCCCACGAACGGATCCCGGGTGTAATCACGGCGGAAACCGAGGTCTCTGGTGATGATGACCGTCTCGGGGTTGTCGAAGCGCCAACGACCCCACGTGGTTGTCGTCGATGGAAGTACGGTCAGCTCGGCACCTGATAGGGCGCCAACGATCGAGCGGCCGGGTACCTGCCACCAGTAGCTCGAGGTCTGGCGGTCGACCATGACCATGTCGTTGTCGAACAAGGCGCTGGTGTTGGAGAAAGTGAGCTCGGCGTCTTGGCGGAGATCACTGATGCGTCGATCGAAGACCACACCGCTGTTGCACAGCGGGCAGTACGAAATGAGCACCGGAACGCCAGCCAGGTTGTCGTTGACGATCTCGTGGAAGTTCAGGATCTTGTGCGGATAGGCGTATGCCCGCCCGTCTTCAGCGACGTAGCCCAAGACGAGGTCTTCGTCATCGAGCCACGGGTCGGTATCGGGGTCGATGTAGGCCGGGTTATCGATCGGTGGAATCGCGTCTAGAAGTCGCACCACGTCACCATCGTTGGCCTCGTCGAGGGTGATCGACCCGCCGTCGAAGGTGTCGAAGACCACATCTTGTAGCTCGACGATTGCCTGTGACGTGTCGGTCAAGCCGGAGAAGCCGTCGGGTGTTGCGGGGATCGGCTCGCCAAAGATCCGGGTGGGGGTACCGCCTTCTTCTCCTGCAGCTACCGGCTCTGCCCGAAGGGTCGTTGTATCGAGATCGGTCCCGCAGGCGGCTGCCACCATCGCTAGCAATAGAGCGAGGCTGGCAGCCCTCAGGGCGCGATGGATGCAGGGTCTACGGCGCATGGTCTAAGCCAACAGCGTAACGTCAAGATAGATTCCAAATCCGGCTAGGAGTCCGATAAGAACGCTGTTGGTAGTGAGGGTGACACAGAATGTGACGGCCGTTTTGCAACTGCGTTACAACGATGCGTAAAGTCTTCCTTGGAGCAACGGGGCCGTCCGGGTCTTGTGCGCAACATTGGAGCATTGATGGCAGACCGACGACTGGGTGCCTTCGCCAACTTCGGCTCAATCTCGGGCCGCGATATGGCGGTTGATCTTGGCACGGCTAACACGTTGGTTTACGTGCGTGGCGAGGGAATCGTTTTGAACGAACCTTCGGTGGTTGCGGTCAATGTGCACACCGGAGAACCGCTCGCTGTTGGCGCCGAAGCCAAGCGAATGATCGGCCGTACTCCGAGCCATATCCAAGCCGTTCGCCCGCTCAAAGATGGCGTTATTGCCGACTTTGACATCTGCGAAAAGATGCTCCGCTACTTCATCGAACGCGTGCATCCTCGCAAGTGGGCTCGTCCACGCATGGTCATCTGTGTTCCGTCAGGAATCACCGGAGTCGAGCAGCGCGCTGTGCAAGAGGCCGCAGAATTCGCTGGCGCCCGCAAGCCCGCCTACATCATTGAGGAGCCAATGGCCGCAGCTATCGGCGCCGGTCTTCCCGTCCAGGACCCCACCGGGTCGATGATCGTCGACATCGGCGGTGGAACAACCGAGGTTGCTGTTATTTCGCTGGGTGGCGTGGTAGCGAGCCAAAGCGTTCGAGTCGGTGGCGACGAACTCGACGATGCCATCGTGCAATTCACCAAGAAAGAGTTCAGCATTGCCGTTGGCGATCGCACCGCTGAAGAAATCAAGAAGGCGCTCGGTTCGGCGTGGGCACTTCAGCGAGAGCTCAAGGCAGAGATTCGTGGCCGTGACTTGGTCACCGGACTTCCTCGAACCATTGAGATCACCTCGATGGATATCCGCGACGCACTCGCAGAACCCGTTGCGGCGATCTGCGACGCGGTCAAGATGACCCTGGATCAGACCCCACCCGAGCTCGCTGCTGACATCATGGAACGTGGTGTGTGCCTCGCTGGCGGTGGTGCACTTCTTCACGGTCTCGATGTTCGATTGCGAGATGAGACGGGCATGCCGGTTTTCGTGGCTGATCGGCCCCTCGATGCTGTAGCACTCGGCGCTGGACAGAGTCTCGAAGAGTTCGACAGTCATCGCGGCGTGCTCTTTAGCTCGAGCTCGATCTAGCACCAGGGCTTATGGCAGCTGTCCAGCAGCCTGGACGTCGCCGGGTCACCCTCGGGTTGATCTTGCTGGTGTCGCTGACGCTCATCACGCTCGACTTCCAGAGCTTTGGTCCCCTCGGCACGATCCAGACGGGATTTCGCGAGGTTGTCGCGCCATTCCGAGCCGGAGGCGAACGACTCGCGTCACCGGTCACGGGACTCTTGGAAGGCGCCACCCGCGTTGATGACCTCGAGGGCGAGAACGCGGAGTTGCGTAACGAGGTAGACCGTCTGCGAGGCGAACTGGCCCAATCCGGGATCGATCGCGCTGACTATGAGGCGCTGCTGGCGATCAATGGTCTTGAAGCTCCGGACAGTCTCCCGTTGCTACTAGCTCGCGTTCGTACTGGCGAAATCGGCAACTTCACGTCGGGTGTGATCGAGATCGATGTCGGTTCGAGTGATGGGGTCATGCGAGACATGGCCGTGGTGACCCCGGCAGGCGTCGTCGGACGTACCGAGCAGGTCGACCGCAACTCCTCGACGGTCCGATTGATCTCCAGCACCGAATTCGTCATCGGCGTCGAAGTCGCTGGTGAAGTTGGCCTGGCCCGCGGCCAGGGTGCGGCCGACGAAGTTCTTATTGAGCAGGGAATCGGTATTCGGGCCCAAATCGAGATTGGCGACCCCGTCACGACCACCAGCAGCGAACGCAGTTTGTTTCCGCCGAATCTCATCATCGGTGAGGTGAGCGGGTCGCTCGTCACCGAGGATGCCTCCAATCAGGCGGTCACAGTGGAGATCGCGGCGAACCCTGTTGACCTTCGGTTCGTGAATGTCGTGCTCGTGGATCCGCGCGCCGACGCAGGTGCCGACGAGGAGCCGGTAGGAGCGCTCGATGAGACGGGTTAAGTCCGGGGCTGCCCTATTCGTCCTGTGGGCGTTTCAGGTGTCGCTCTTCGCTCACCTCCGTCCCTTCGGGGTGGCGCCCGATTTGCTGTTGGTCGCGGCGTTGGTAGGGGGGCTGGTCGCAGGCCCCGACTTTGGCGCCCGCCATGGGTTTTTCGCTGGGCTATTGCTCGACCTCGTCACGAGCGGACCTCTGGGATTGGCTGCTGGAATCTATGGACTCTTCGCCCATGGTATTGGCGGTGCGGCGAGAACGGTCGACTCCGATGACCCTCGCGTGCTGCCAATCCTCATCGGTGTCAGTGCGTTCCTAGCAACGATGGTTTACGGGTTGGGCTTGGGTGTTTTGGGCTCAGAACAGTTTGTAGACATGCGCCTCGTGCGGGTCGCGCTCCTCGTCGCCGTCTACTCGGTCGCTCTGGCGATTCCCGTCAGGGCACTGCTGGGTTGGGCCTTATTGGAGCGACATATCGGGGCGCGTGGCGAAGCGCCGCAGACCGTGGTGAACTAGGGGGCCGTGCGAGTGGGACCAGTGGAGTTTTAGTG
This sequence comes from uncultured Acidimicrobiales bacterium, assembly GCA_964445255.1. GTDB lineage: Bacteria > Actinomycetota > Acidimicrobiia > Acidimicrobiales > SHLQ01 > SHLQ01. Next base: position 6,631 of record CAYUKM010000045.1, on the reverse strand, counting down.
GAGGACAGCAGTCGCCTCCGGATGCGTATTCTCGGCGTTGTCGCCGTGTCGCTGTTCGTCGCGCTCTTCGGGCGGTTGTGGTTCCTGCAGGCCCTCGAATCGGAACGCTTTGAGGTGCGGGCCGAGTCCAACATCACCCGCTCGATTCGAACCCAAGCGCCTCGGGGCCAAATCCTTGACCGAAACGGGCGAGTACTCGTGGAGAATCGTCTCTCAACGGTCGTCACGATCAATCGAGACGAACACGTCAAGGCACTTGAAGCACTCGGCTTCAATTCGAAGGAAGCTCGCGACGAGTTCCGAGAGGGTATGTTTGCCGACCTCGCTCGTGAACTGAGCCAGTCAGGTCAGCTCACCAAGGTCGCTGATCTTGTCGATGCGTTCGGTGATCGCTCCTTCACCGACTTTGACAACGTCCCCATCGCCCGTGACGTCGATGAGGAATTGCTGATCTTCATCGGTGAACGTCCGGATCGCTTTCCAGGGGTCCTCGTAGAGCAAGACGTGGTGCGCTCCTATCCCTTCGGTACGAGCGCGGCCCACGTGCTCGGCTACGTCGGCTCAATCACCGAAGGCGAATTGGCGTCCAAGGCCGATCTGTATCGCCTTCCTAACCCCGATAGCGACGCCCCCGAAGCGTTCATCGAGGACCCAAACGGCAAGCAGTATCGCAACAACGACGAGATTGGTAAGCAGGGGATCGAAGCGTTTTTCGAAGACGATCTTCGAGGCGTGCCCGGCACCCGAGAGATCACGGTCGATAATGTCGGCAACCTCGTTTCCGAAGACGAGGATGCTCGTCGCGACCCCATCCAAGGTTCTGACGTACAGCTCACCATCGACATCGACCTGCAGGTCATGTTGGAGCGCGAACTCGCACGTGCACTCGATCGTGCTCGCGGTATCGAAGTGAACCCGGACGAAGAGCCGTTCCGGGCTCCGGGCGGGGCCGCGGTCATCATGGATCCGACCGATGGCTCGATTCTGGCGATGGCCTCTCACCCGACGTTCAACCCGGGTGACTTCATCGGCGGTATTAGCCAAGACCAATTCGACGACCTCAACGACCCGCAGGCGTTCACCCCACTTCTCAACCGAGCGATTTCTGGGGGATACCCAGCAGCGTCAACGTTCAAGCCCTTTACGGCTATTGCCGCAGAAATCCACGACGTCTTCGGTTGGAACTTTGTGGACGACTTCAACGTTCCGATTTCAGATCCAGGATTCTGGGACCTGCGGTCTTGCAACATCGACTTCACCGGTGATGTAGCCGGCGCGATCGAAAGCGGTTGTCGCAAGCGCAATGCGGGTAGTGCAACGATGGAGGGCGTCGATCTGCTGCACTCGCTCGCATTCTCCTCGGACACCTACTACTACCGGATCGGGGAAGCCTTTTGGGTAGCCCCTGACGATGAGATCGATCCAAACGGCATCCAAGACACCGCACGTGACTTTGGTTTCGGTGCGCCACTTGGCGTGCAGCTTCCTGATGAGCGGGCCGGGTCGCTGCTGACTGCCGAGGAGTTTCGCCAACGCTTCCAAGAAAATCCTGATGTCTTTGCACGTGGCGAGTGGACGGCTGGCGACAACACCGACGTCGCCATCGGGCAGGGTGTTGTGTCCGTCACCCCCCTCCAGCTGGCGAACGCGTATGCAGCACTCGCAAACGGGGGCACGGTCTGGTCGCCGAACGTGGTGCAGCGAACCATTCCAAACGGTGAGATCGATGAAGCGGTCGAGTTCGGACCCCGCGTACTGCGCGAGGCCAACATCCCAGAAACCGTCGAAGGCGAGATCCTCGACGGCCTGCTCGGAGTGACGCTGCTCGCCGATCCCGGCATCTCCAACCCTGGAGGTACCGGTTGGGACGCGTTCAACAATCCCTTCGAAGAGGATCTCGATGGCGCGATCGTTGATCTCATCAACTGGCCCGTCGCTGGCAAGACCGGTACCGCTGAGGTTCTCGGACGAGCCGATAACTCGATGTTCGTCGGGTTCGGGCCGAGCGGGTCGACCACCTGGGGCACATCGGTCAACACCCCCGAATACGTCGTAGCCGTGGTGCTCGAAGAAGCCGGGTTCGGCTCTGCGATCGCAGCGCCGATGGTGGCTCGAGTCTTCGATCAGATCTCGCGAGAGGACATTCCTCGTGCCCAAGCCCAGAGCGAAGTGGACGAGTTCTACAACATCGGTGGAACTCCCGAGGACATCCTCACCATCGGCGAAGATGAAGAAGTGCTCGAAGCAGCAGGAGGAGCTCAGTAATGACCGCATTGCGCGCTAGCCGGGCCGGATTCAACGATCGAGACAGCCAAGGGTCGTTGTTCCTTCGTTTCGACTTCTCCATCGTGTTGCTTTCGGCGCTACTGCTCGCATTCGGTCTGGTGGTTGTCTACTCAGCCACGCGCGGGGCGATCATCACCCCAGAAGATGTCCCCGATACGTCGTTTCTCCGACGTCAGGTGCTGTTCGTTGCCGTCGGCGGCTTCCTCGCAGTGGTGGTGGCATCGGTCGACTACCGCAAGGTCAAAGCAGCGGTACCGGCCATCTACGGCATCACGGTCTTGTTGTTGATCGGACTCTTCTTCTTTGGCTCCAGTTTCAACGGTGCGACATCGTGGTACTCGTTCGGGTTCGTGACGTTGCAGCCTTCAGAATTTGCCAAGCTCAGCCTGATCGTTGCGTTGGCGGCCTGGTTCAGCCACGTTGAGGACCGTGAAAGTCTGGCGTTTACTAACGTGATCGCCGGCTTGGCTATCGCCGGGGTGTTCGCCGGACTGGTTCTGCTACAACCCGACTTCGGCACCGTCATGGTCTACGCGGCGATTGTTGCGGGCATCGTGGTAGTCGGTGGCGCAACCATCCGTCAGGTGCTAGCCGTTCTGGCCGCTGTTGGGCTTGGGATCGTGGTGATGATCCGACAGGAGTTCCTGCGCGAAACGCAGATCAACCGTTTTGTGGCCTTTGTGAACCCGGAGAGCACGGCCCGTCAGACCGTCTTCCAATCCGAGGTCGCAATCGGAAACGGCGGACTCACCGGCACCGGCCTGTTCCAAGGAACACAGAACAACAACTCGCTCGTGCCCGAGAAGGAGACCGACTTCATCTTCAGCGTAGTCGGCGAAGAATTCGGCTTTGTCGGCGGAGCCGCGCTCCTGATCTTGCTGGGTCTGCTGCTCATGCGCATCTGGCGTGTCGCACACCTGGCCGAAGACACCTACGGCCGACTGATCTGCGTCGGTGTGTTCTCGATGATCCTGTTCCAGGTGTTCCAAACGGTCGGGATGAACATGGGCATGATGCCGGTAACCGGTATCCCACTGCCATTGATCAGCTTTGGCGGTTCGTCGATGCTGACCACACTGATGGCCATCGGATTAGTCGAAAACGTCCACGCCCACCGTTTGCGCTAGTGGTTGCGGGCTCACCCGTCACATCGGAAAGCTGCAAGTCGGTGGGGTTCAGCCGATAGGGTGCTAGCAGAGCCAATGGTGTACAGGCACCGGGTTCTTGAAGGTTTCACATGCCGCACGACGACTTCAATCAGGAAGCGCATCATTTCAGCGCTCGTGTAGTGGGTCGTCCCGCACGCCACGCAACGTTTGGCAGCGGAGCGGCAGAGATTGCTGCAACCACGCAGGTGCGACACGCACCGGGGCGGTCGGTTTGCAGCACCGTGCTCCCGAGGGAGCGCGTGATAAGAAGGGAAATTCATGTCCGACGAACACAATGGGGGCGGCCAATCCGCGCCTGAACGTTCCGTTTCAACCCCGCAGGCAAAGGAATCTGCGAACCAGCCGCAATCGGCGGCTCCAACTGCTCGTAAACCAAAAATCGGCGATAAGCGTCCAGCACCGGAACAAACCGGAACCGACGATGGCGAGAAAACAACCGGTCAAAAGCAGGGCCAGAAAAGTCGTAACCGCAATCGTCGACGCCGTCGTGGCGGCGGTGGCCAAGGCCAGGGCGACGCACCGAACAACAATCAACAGAACAGCAACCGCGGTGGCGGTGGCGGAGAAAAGTCCGGCTCAGGCGAAGGCGGCGGTCAACGTCGTCGTCGACGCCGAGGCGGTCGCGGCCGCGGTGGCAACAAGAACAACAACAAGAGCAACGAGCCGGTTACCGCGCTCACGGGCGAAGCCGTAGAGCTCGACGAGGAGACCCTTGCCATGCGCAAGGGCCGCGAGCGCAAGGGCAAGCCAGCAGGCCGATACATGATGTGTGTGTCGGTGCGTGATCAGGTCACCCAGATCGCGGTGCTCGAAGGGCGCACGCTGATCGAGCACTACGTGTCACGGCCGTCCGATGACGTGTCCCAGATCCACGGCAACATCTACTTGGGCAAGGTCCAGAACGTGCTTCCTGGCATGGAAGCTGCTTTCATCGATATCACTACACCCAAGAACGCCGTGCTCTACCGCGGTGATGTGAGCGCTCCCGGGAGCGACAACCGCGGCACAAAGATCGAACAGCTGCTCAGGCCCAAAGAGAACATTCTTTGCCAGGTCACCAAGAACCCGATCGCTCACAAGGGCGCTCGTCTCACCCAAGAGGTTTCACTTCCTGGTCGATTCGTGGTGCTGGTGCCGAACAGCACGACCTATGGCATCTCCAAGCGACTGCCCGAGCGCGAACGCAAGCGTCTCCGCAAGATCCTCGACCGGGTTAAGCCCGATGGCGCCGGCATCATCGTCCGGACCGCGGCAGAGAACATCACCGAAGAGGAGGTCGTTGCCGACGTTCGACGACTCGCCGAGCAGTGGGAAGCGATCGACCAACTCGCGAAGCAGAACAACAAGCCAGCCCTGCTCTACCGGGAGCCCGAGATGGCTGTGCGGGTGATCCGCGAAGAGTTCAACAAGGACTATCGCGGGATCATCATCGACGACAAGGCCCTCTACGACGACGTCAAGGGTTACGTATCCTCCATCACCCCAGCGCTCGCCGATCGCGTGCAGTACTACGACCGCGACGCCGAGAACATGTCGCTGTTCGAGCGTCATCACGTGACCGAGCAGCTCCGAAAGGCCGTCGACCAGAAGGTGTGGCTGCCGAGTGGCGGTTCCCTGATCATCGAACAGACCGAAGCGCTCACCGTGATCGATGTGAACACCGGCAAGAACGTCGGTAAGTCGAGCCTCGAAGAGACGGTATACCGGAACAACCTTGAGGCTGCCCGAGAGATCGCACGCCAACTTCGTCTTCGCGACATCGGCGGCATCATCGTCATCGACTACGTCGACATGGAGATCAAGAAGAACCGCGACGAAGTAGTTCGAGTGTTCCGCGAGGCCCTCGCACAGGACAAGACCCGAACGCAGGTGTTCGACATCTCCGACCTCGGTCTGGTCGAGATGACCCGCAAGCGCATCGGTGAAGGACTCGTCGAGTCGCTCTCCAAGACCTGCGAGACCTGCGAAGGTCCCGGCCACATCCTCGAAGATCATCTACTCGAAGTCTGAGTGGCACCAGCGACTCCGACGCCCTCGAAATGCTTGCGCCCTAGCCTTCGGCTGCTGTCCTGCTACAGGTTCCAGCGCTCGATGGGGTGTTCGTCCATCGCCGTGACGATCCGGAAGAGCTCGTTCGGGAGCTTCCCGATCGCTTGCCCCTCGGCGTCGTAGTCGGGGTACTTGGGAAACATCAGCAGGCCATCTATCGGCGCTTCGATTGTGGGGGAGCCCGGTGCCGACAGCGTCTCGCCGGATTGCACAGGTATCAGATTGCTGAGGCCGTCTCGCAGGCGTAGGGCGCGGTCGGAGAATGGATGTGCGTAGGCCGTCTCGACGAACGAGAAGTCGGGTTGTTCCTGCGCCAGCGCTTCGATCGAGGCCATGTCGCCGTCCCAGTCCGACGTTGCGGAAAGCAGCCGTTGCAGAACCGACATCGTCCGATCGGTCGACTCTTCGCTAAACCCCTTTTGTCCGAGCTCGAGGGTTAAACCCGGTTTGTCGAGTCCCCTGACAAACTCATCCACACAGCAGGTATTCGCCGAGAAGCTCGCGTCGGGAGCTCGCGTCGACCAGATCGGAGCGTTGCCGATCATTCGTGCCCAGTGCCAATCATCTCGGTTGAACGGAAAGGTATAGAACGCGGACTCCGTGGGCTCGATGGTTTGGTGAAGGTCGAGGAACATGTCAGCCGTTCGCAGAATCGGCTTCAGTTCGAGCGACCGAGCGCCCTCGTGATCGTCGGGTGGGGTGTCGGTGAAGACCCGGTTGAGATCTGACTCGAGGAAGCGAACGTTCTCCCGGCTGGCTTCGGGGTTGCCCAAGAAGAACGTTATTCGGCCGCCGTAGTCGATATCGCCAGCGGCCAAACGTTCCGCCACTTCAACGATTGCGGGAAGGCTCCCGACCTCGTTGCCGTGCACGATCGACCCAACCACGATGTGCGTGCCACGGGAACCACCGTCATGGTGGAAACACCACTCGTAGTCGAACGGCCCGGAGCTATCCAAGGACCGAAAACGTGTCAGCAAGCTCTCCAAGTTCACCGCACGGATCCTACTCAAGGGTTGGGAGCAGAAGCTCTTTGCCGACGCGATGGTGCCTAGACGAGTGCTTTGATAGGGACTCCGACACCTCGTCGGGCTCATAACCCGAAGGTCGCAGGTTCAAATCCTGCC
>CAYUKM010000044.1:0-20667 GCA_964445255.1 uncultured Acidimicrobiales bacterium | reverse complement strand
ACCGTCAGACACGGAGACGTCGTTGCACTCAACGGCGTCTCCGTTTCGGTGCGCCTGGGCGAACGCGTCGCGCTCATCGGGCCGAGCGGTGCGGGCAAGTCCTCGCTCATTCACACCGCAGCGGGCATCGTCGAGCCGACCTCGGGTGAGGTGTCAGTGCTTGGGCGATCGCTCGCTGAGCTTGACGGATCGGCGCTCCGAAAACACCGCCAACGTGTCGGCATCATCAGCCAGGCCCTCGGTCTGGCACCGGCGCTTCGCGTCGTGCACTCGGTGAACGGCGGGCGGCTCGGTTCGTGGTCGACGCCTGCGGCGATCGCCTCTCTCATCCGCCCGCGCGATCGCGATCAAGTTGAACGGGTGCTTGCAGAGGTCGGCCTCGCCGATCGGATCGGCGCTCGGACCGGCGACCTCTCCGGTGGCGAGCAACAGCGCGTGGCGGTTGCGCGCACGCTGCTGCAACGCCCGGACCTGTTGCTTGCCGATGAACCGACGTCTTCGGTCGATCCGGAGCTCTCGAACCAGGTGATGGCTTTGCTGTGCGATCGGGATGCTCCATGGACTGCGGTGATCAGCGTCCACGATCCGGATCTGGCGATACGCCACGTCGACCGGATCATCGCACTCAACCATGGCAAGGTCGTCTTCGACCTTCCGGTCGCTGAGGTCGACCCCGCCGCGCTCGAAGACCTGTACGAGCGGTCGTGATGTCGTGGTAGCTATCGGTGGCAACCGCCTCGTCGACGACCGATCCGCTGGTCGACAGCGCACGCTTGCCCTGGTGATCGCTGGCCTGGCGTGGGCTGGTTGGCGCGCCGGCATCGGCGCGAACATCGTCAACGTTCGCGGCTGGCCGAACCTGCTCGAGTTCTGGAGCGCCAGCCTAAGACCCGAGTTGGGCGCCGGGTTTTTACGCCTGACGATCGACGCTGCGCTCACAACCTTTGCGTTAGCGGTACTCGGCACGGTTGCATCGCTGGCCGTTGGCGCGGTTGGTGCCGTTGTCACGTCCGAACTTCTGTGGGGCAATCACATCGTTCGCCGGGTCTCGCAGTTCCTACTCGTGGTTCCTCGGGCAATCCACGAGGTCATTTGGGCCCTACTCCTGGTCCAGGTTTTTGGGTTCGACCCGATGGTCGCGGTGCTCGCGATCACGATCCCTTTCGGGGCGATCGTGACCAAGGTGTACGCCGATGCGGTCGACACCAGCGACCGCGCCGGGTTCGACCAGCTTCGGGCCACCGGCGCAGGCCGACTCACGGCCTTGTTCTACGGAGTGCTCCCCGACATTCGCCACGACTTCGTCTCCTATGGCTTCTACCGCATGGAGTGCTCCATCCGATCGGCCGCGGTACTCGGCATCGTCGGTGTCGGCGGCCTCGGGTTCCAACTCGACCTGAGCTTTGAGACCCTTCGCTACAACGAGATCTGGACTCTGATCGTGGCGCTCATGATATTGAGCGGACTGATCGATCGCTGGTCCACGGTGATCCGCCGCTCGAGCGAGCAGACCGTCAATCGGCTTTCGATTGCGGCGATCGCCTTCCTCGTGCCGTTGTCCGCTTGGTGGGCTCGCCTCGACCCCACGGTGTTGTGGGACGAGCGAACCTTCCGGCTCGGACGTCGACTTCTCGGCGATCTGTTCTCACCAGTTCTGGGCCCTGGGGGCTTGGGCGAACTGTTCCGAGCCACGGTGGACACGGCAGCACTCTCCATCTTGGCCCTGGTGATTTCTGCCGTGGGCGGCTTCGTTCTAGCTCTGGTGGCGCGACGCCGTACCGAGACGCTCGCCCAGCCAACCCCGGTCACCGAAGCTACCGGGCTCATCACCCGGATCTTCTTACTATTGGCTCGCAGCGTCCCCGCACCCATCTGGGCCTTCCTCGCGGTGCTCGTGTTCTTCCCCGGGCTGTGGCCGGGAGCGATCGGGCTGGCGATCTACAACCTCGGGGTGATCGGTCGACTCTTCGCCGAAGCGATCGAAGAAACCGACACCGCACCCACCGACCAACTGCTCGCCACGGGGTCGGGTCGACTGAGCGCGCTGCTCTACGGGTCGATCCCAGCGGTGTCGCCGCGGCTCATTGCCCTCAGCGTCTACCGCTTCGAGGTCATCGTCCGAGAGACCGTCGTCGTCGGAGTCGTCGGGGCAGGTGGGCTCGGCCAACTCCTCAACGATCACCTCGTAGCCCGTGATTTCTCCGCCGTCACAGGCGTCATCGTCGTGCTAACGGTCGCCGCGATTGCCGTCGACGCCTTCGGCAACCGAATCCGCCATCAGCTGCGTTAGCTTTTCGGCCCTGTGCGCAGCTGGTCGAAGGCTCACCCCGCGTGAGCCCCCAACCTTACGAAGAACACCCCGCCGTTGATGTTCGACTTGATGCAATATACAGAAGGTGATTTCCGGAGCGTTTCCGCACGTATCGTCGCGCGCAGCGCGGTGGAAACCGGCGCTAAGTCAACGCACTGTCCTCAAACCCCCAGCGAGACCGCTCCCGTAAGCGCTCTAACTGACTTGCGGCATTAGCTCGGTGCAAGGCAGCGGCATCGCTCATCCCCAGTGCGTCCGCCAAAATCGCACAAGACTCGCCCATTGGACCAAACGTGCAAAGCCCGCTGTAGCTCATCCGGTCCTGGTACGGCTCGATCATGGCGTACAGCAAGCGAATCGTGGCTTCGTCACAGAACTTGGCGACGGGCTCAGCCAGAAGATGCGTTGCAGCGGTCCAAGTCGGATCCGGTACGAGCACAGAAAAACTATCTGCGGTAACGACATCGAGTTCGCGCCGCACTCGCTCGATGTTCCCGGCCGCATGGTTCGCGATGACGATTGCGACTCGCCACGCTGGAACCAACGGGGCACCCGTCTCGACCACCTCAACAAGTTCGTCGAGGCGTCCTTGTCCACGACGAATTGCCAAGAGCAAGAGACCGTAGGAGTTCATGACCCAGCCTTCGCCAAAGCCATCGCCGCGAATGGCAAGTTGTTCGAGCCCGGTCTCCAACGCTTGTTGTGCGTACCTCTCGGCACCGTCGAAGTCCTCGTGGATCAAGCCCATGGTCGCCTCGGCCCACGAACGCTGCATGTCCATGTCAAAGGTCTGACCCAGCACCACAAATGCGTGTCGCCGAGCAGAATCCGTCGCTCCTTTACGGATGTCGCGAAGCGCCCAAGCCAAACGATCGCCATCCCCAGCGATTAGCGCGTCACGAAACTCGAACCATCGTGAGAGCCACCGAAGCTCGGGACTTCGATCTGCCGCATCACTCAACAGGGTCGTGGCCCGCTGAGCCAACCCGAAGTCTCGAGGGTTGGACAGCCCAGCCTCACTGTTTCGCAAGATGAGCTCTTGGATCGGCCGATCGTGGTGCTCATAGTTCGCGAATGCCATCGCGTACTGCTCTTGCCCAAACGCCCCGTGCCGCGAGTACACAAAGGCTCTGGCAACACACGCCCGAAGCTCATCTAGGCGGTAGCCATCGACAGCCGCAGCCAACGCTGCATCGACGATCCCTTTCACAACATCGACGTCAAGGCCAGTTAACGCAACCGAGCCGCTGTTGCAGAGCTCGACAACGGCATCAATAAGCGCGACCTCATCGCCAGCCTCTAGCGCCTTTTGAGCTCCATCCAACAGTGCGATGTGGCTGTTTGGGACCCCCAAGGCCAGCTCGGCTCGAGCCTTGGCGATGGCAAGTCGATGTCGGCTTCGAATCAGTCCGGCCTCAAGCGCCCACGAAGCGACTTCTACGGCCTCCTCCCATTGAAAGCTGGCGACATGTTGAGTCGCAGCCGCTAATGCGAGCTCCCCTGCCCGCCATGGATCCAGGGTGACTGCCTTTCGCGCATGGGCAAAGACAGTGATTGGATCCGAACCGCTCATTTCCAGAAGCCTGCCGACTTGATCGTGCAGCGCTACGCGATCGGCTTCTCCGAGTGATTGGTACGCGGCGTCAGCAACAATCGCGTGACGAAACGAGCACAGGCCATCGGATCGTGCCTCGATAAGGCCCGCCTGGACAGCTTCGCGAATGCCCCGACGGGCCGCATTGTCGAGAAGTGTGATGGTTTCCTCTTTGAAGGCCAGGCCGATGACCGCTGCCTTTTGGAGGACTTGGCGACTATCTCGGCTTAGGACCTCCATCCGTCGATGGGTCGCATCGAGGACGATCGGCGGAAGTGACTCATCGAGGTCAATCTCTTCCTTAGCGAGATCGACGAGCATCTGAAGAAAGAACGGGTTGCCACCGCTCCACTGGTGTAGGCGGCGCGGGAGGGGTGTGGGGCTTAGGTCTGGAGCGGTCGCCACCACGAGCGTCTCAGAGTCCTCCCGGTCAAGGGGACCCAACTGGAGATACTCAACCTGGCTTTCCGCGTCACCCAGGACACTTGGCATCTCCCCTGCCCGAGCGAAAATCAGCAGTCGACATCGTCTGCTCCGCACGAGTGCTTCTAACACCAGCCCAGATGCGAGGTCCAGCCACTGGCCGTCGTCTATTGCGAGCACGGCTCGGGTCTTGGAGACCTCTTCCAAGATGAAATCGGAAATACCCGCAACCAATGCTTCTCGGCTCGTAAGCGGGGGCGAGTCGAGGCCAAGCTCGGGGAGAAGTAACGCAATTGCCGGGAGCTGCTGTTCGGTCGGGCTGGAGCCCGACAGCTGAAGGAGACCGCGGACCAGACTTGAGAGCGCGCTCATCGGCGTCGTGGCTGTGGAGCTGCCCTGGGCCCGAACCAGGTGAACACCTGCCTCGGCGCTACGCGATGCGTAAACGCCGAGAAGCGCTGTCTTTCCGATCCCCGATTCTCCCTCCACAACGACTGTCTCTCCCGGACGCAGTTCGGTCAAGCGGGAAAGCTCGTCTTCACGGCCGACGAACACCTCACTCGGGACCTCAGGCTCGACGGAGCTGAGGCGATCGGCGACCGCCCGGGACGCCAGCACCTCTGCCTCTACCTCTTGGAACTCAGGCGCTACATCGAGGCCTTTCGATATGAGGTACGAGCGGGTTCGTTGGAGCAACTCGATGCCATGAGACTTTCGGCCGAGCTTTGCCAATGCTCTCGCTGCCGTCGACGCAACGTGTTCATCGCCTGGCGAGGTGTCAAGAACCTTCCGCGCCTGCTGCACCGCATCTTCGAGACGGCCGTCAGTGGCATAGCGCTCAACAAGTCTTCGATGCATACGGTCTCGTAGCCGTTCGAACTCGATTCGTCGCTCGTCGATCAGAACAGAGTCGATCACTCCACCAAAAGCCACTCCTTCCGAGTCGGCCAACAGCACCTCGGTGTCCGCGACCTCCCATTCCTGTGATTCAACAAGCGTTCTGAGCTGTGAGTAGTCGGTCTCCACATCGAGCAAGAACGAGCCACCATCTGCCACGAGGAGACTCGACGCGTCCCCGAGCGCTGATCGACAACGCGAGATGACAGTACGTAGCGCTGCGCTGGGGTTAGCGGGGAGCGCGGCGGGCCAGAGAGCTGCTTCAAGTTCGCCACCACCAAGCGAACCTCGACTCGTCGCGAGTAGCGCCAAGACCGTCCGAACTTGCGGTCTCGATACGTCGATGGCTCGACCATCTAGGTACAGCGCGAAACGCGGTGCGATATCAATTCGTACATCCGGTGTATCAGCCACACCAGCCCCATCCAGAACCAGATCGATCCAGCTTCGACACTTTAGTTTCCTGGCGACAGAGATGAGAAGATCGCCCTCGCGTTGAGCAAGCGCGCCGAAGTCTTCGCCTCTCGCTGCCATTGCCTCAGATCACCTCTGCTCTTTATGAGTCGAAAACGAATACACCGCTTCGAAGCCGTGTTCCCTTCCTTGCCCCTCCTAACGATTGTTTCGGCCTCGTCTTGGCAACCCCCGCCTCCTCTACCAACAACGCGCTCTCTGGGGCTGCTGATGACTCACCAACACCAGCGCGCGTCGGAACCATTCTGGGATTCACCTATGGAATCGTCGGATTGGCATCTTCGGCGACCGCAGTTGTCGTGCCAACGATCCGTGAACAGTTCGACCTTTCGTTGGCGACGGGAGCGTGGGTCATCACCGCATTTGTGGTGGGCCTGGCGGCGAGCTCGCCGATCTACGGGCGGATAGCGGACCTCATCGGACCGCGCACGCCACTCACCATCGGCCTCGTCATCATGTCGGTCGGCGCGTTGCTCTCGGCCGTCGCACCCACCCCGACGTTGCTGATCATCGCCCGAGGAATCGTTGGCGCTGGCGCTGGTTCAGTACCCGTCTTAGGGCCGGTCATCATCGCCGGGCGCCTCGACGAACCGGATAGGCCAGGTGCGCTGACTCGAATGGCTGGCCTCGCCGCACTCGCGGCGGGCGGCTTGCTCCTAGGCGCTGTCGTCGCCGACGTCGCGAGCTGGCGAGTAGTGCTCGCCATACCCGCATTCTCTTTGTTCTTCCTCGGCTCGGTCCGCGAACTCGCTTTCGACAGTTCCCGAGGCCTTACCGGTCTGGACGTGCCGGGCGCCATCGGTGTCTCCGCGATTGCGGTCGGCCTGAATCTCGTCCTACAGATCGGTGCAATCCCGACGGTCGGGATCATCGGCATCCTGGCGTCCATAGTCGGGGTCGCGGCGTCGGTGGCTGGCCCTCGTCGCGGCCTCACCCCGTTCATCCCCAGAGGCGTACTGCGCCGCGGAGCCACCTGGCGGATCGCGATCGCGGCCGCCATGATCCCGGCGTGCTTCTTCTCGCTGCTCATAGCCGTGCCAGCGATCTTCACCGAGGACCTCGGCGCGAGTCGTATTGAGATCGGGCTGTGGGTGCTGCCGGCGGCATTCGTCGGATTGCTGATGGTCCCGGTCGCCGTTGAGCTTCGCAAGCGCCTCGCTGCAAAGCAGATCGCTGGCTACGGACTGTTCGTCGCAGCCGCTGGATTGCTCATCGCATCGGTGTTCGCCTCGGAGCCGGTCGGGTTGTCGGTGTCGTTTGTGTTCGTAGCGATCGCATTCAGCGTGGGCCAAGCCGCTCTGCTCGGCCTACTCACCGCCGCTACCCCCGAAGACGAGCGAGGCGCCGGTCTGGCCGTCTTTATGGTCATCTTCTTCCTCGGCGGCGGTATCGGCGGCACACTCCTCACCGTCATTGAAGCAGCAAGCTCGCTCCCTGTAGCCATCGGTGTCCTGGCCATACTGCCCGCCGCCGCTGCGATCTCGACGCTGACCCTGAAGGACTGAAGCGACGGGTCCTCGCCGCAACGACACCGCCTACGATGCGGTCATGAACACCACACGCGCGCTATTTCTCGAAAGCTGTAACGACGTGCTCACGGCACTTGGCGATCAGCGGATCGCCGACGCATGGGGTGAACCGTCGGTGCTTGAAGAACAGACCGTCGGTTCCGTCGCCGCCCACGTGGGTCGGAATTGTTGGATTGCGCTCCACTACTTAGACGGAGGCGTTCCGACGGCACCCGTCGACTACGACACAGCAGCCGCCTATTTCGCCAACCTGCTCGACGCCGCTACGCCCGAACTTCACGCTGGCATTCGCCAACGCGGTGCCGAAGGCGCCGAGGCGGGGCCAGCGGTTGTGCACCAACAACTCGCTGACGAGTTGACGACCTTGAAGGATCGACTTGCTGACGAGCCCGAGGACCGGCTCGTCACCGTCTTCGGTGGCAAAGTCATGGCTCTCGACGATTACCTCGAAAGCCGCATCGTGGAACAGGTCGTCCATCTCGACGACCTTTCGCGATCGGTCGGCGGTGAGCCGTTCCCGGTTACGCCGGCCGCCGAGGAGCTTGTCATCGCCTGTGGCGCGGACATTGGCCGCCGCCGCTTTGGCGGGACGGCCGTAGTCCGTGTGTTGTTCCGAGATGGCGCTAACAGCGGTGACTCGATGCCGTTTCCGGTTCTATAGGGCGGTCGCGTCGACCTCGTCGGCCGCGCTGACCTCTACTCGCACCAGGTCCGAGGTATCCGCGATCGCGTAGTACTCCTCGACCGCTTGAAGCTCAGCCTCGGTTGGCTCTCGGCCTTCTTCTTCGAACGCGAAGAGTCCTTCGGGGGGCTCCACCCAACTCTGTACCAGAACCAGCGTTTCATCGTCACCTACAGCAACCAGGGATGCGTTCTGTTCCACACCCTCGGCAGGCTCGAATGTCTCCAACAGCTCCCAGGTTTCTCCATCGGTGGAGAACCACAGTTCGGCGATCACCGGCTCAATGTTGAGTGATGCGTAGTACTCGTCGAAGGCGGCCCAGATGGCTTCATCGAGTTCAGCGAAGGTGACCACTACAAGGTCTTCGCCGGTTTCAGGGTCGAGCCAAGTCAGTGTTTCGCCACCCTCGTCGAGTCGGATGACGTCCTCGATCTCGCCCACGTCGTAGAGCTCCGACAGATCGACGGGCTCATGGATCAACGTGCCGTCAGGAGCACGCAGGCGAATACGATCACGGCTGAGTCGATACTGGGTGACGTAGCCATCTTCGCTGATGACTTCGAAGGTGTCGGGGCCCTCACCGTTCTCGACAGGGTCTGCGGTTCCTTGGATAAGGGCAGCAAACCCAGCGGGGCCGGCAACCGCTTGGGTGCTCGTGCCAAACAACTCGGTCGGGATGGCGTTCTCTTCCCAGGTCTCACCGAGATCGTCACTAACGATCACTCTGGTTTCGACGTTCGCATCCTCACTTGCGTATTCGTACACCACGGCCAGTGTCAGATCCTCGTTTGCCACGAGGTCGACAGCGCCGCCGGTGTCCTCAAGGATTTCCTCGGTGCGTTCAGCTACTTCCCAGGTCAACCCGTCGGTCGACTGAAAGGCGATCAGGCCATCGTCGTCGTAGGCGGTGACGATGAATCCGTCTTGGGTGCCGACGACCGAGTTCGGGTACAACACGCCCGGCAGGTCGACACTTTGGAACTCGCCGCCAAGCGTTCCTGCAAGGACGACCGTTCGTGGCTGTGCGAGAAGACCCTCAGCGAGTGAGTCGTAGAACTCATCACCCGGCTCGAGTCGGAGGATTTCCTCACCCAGGTACAGCTCGTCGATCAGTGCAGAGAATTCTTCTTCGATCTGAATTCTCTCGGCGTCAGTCCGAGCATCGTCTATCGCCTCGATGTACTCATCGAAGGCTGCGTCGATCTCGTCGAAGTCACAGACATTCACGATGATGGGTGAACCCTCACCATCGAAGTCGATGCTGCAGAACGCGTTGAGTTGGTCCTCGGTGATGAGACCGTATTCGAACAACAACCAGTTGGGATCGAAGTAGGCGGGTTCAACCGAGACCAGCACCGAGATGGTGTCGCCGGAGACCGCAGACCCGGCGAGATACTCAAAGCCTCCAGGCTCGACTTCGACCTGTGGAAGGATGGTTGCTGACCAGTTCGTTCCGTCAGTCGAGGAAGCTACGACCCGGTCGTACGGCTGGGTGTAGAAGGCTTCTTCTGCCAGGAACGCATCGGCAAGCTCGTCGAAGAACTCATCGCCTAGCTCAAGTCGGAGAACTTCTTCGCCCTCGTACAACTCCTCTATGAGCGGCCAGAACTCTTCTTCTAGCGCAATCGCTTCTTCTTCGGTTTCCGCGTTATCCAAGGCGTCGTAGAACTCTTGTTCAAGTTCATAGATCGCGTCGAAGTCACAGACGGTCGCCACGATCGGTGAGTCGACACCATCGAAGCGCAGGTCACAGAGGTTGTTGACCTCACGTTGAGTCAACAATCCCAGGTCAACAATCAAGGTGTGCGGGTCGACAAAGTCGCGTTCCCGTTCCACCTGGGCGATGGCGACCAAGCCGTCTGCGTTCGCATGGAGGTTTTGGAAGTAGGCATATCCGGGCAGACCATTCACTGGCTCTCCGACCCAGTCGGCTCCGTTGTCGGAGCGCTCTAGGAGAACTTGCTGACCGTCGTAGTTGATCCGTACGAATGAACCGTCGAAGAACACGACGTTGCCCGGACTTTGCGCGTCTTCAAAGACTTCGATTCCGTCTCGGGCCTCGACGGTTGGTCGAGTGATGACAACGGGAGCCGGGGCGACCGTCGTTGGGGTTGGAGCCGCGCTCGTTGCGGTCGGCGCCGTAGTTGTTGCGGTCGGTGCGACCGTGGTGGTCGTCGTGGTAGTAGAGGTCGTTGTAGACGACGTCGTAGTAGTGCTTGACGTCGTCGAAGTAGTCGGAGCAACCGTGGTTGTCGTCGAGGTTGTCGTAGGGGTGGTCGGAGCTACCGTCGGCTCTGGCTCGGACTCGACTTCTGGCGCTGCCGTCGTGGCAGGGGCAACCGCGTCGGACTGTTCAACATCAGACGTAACGGTCGGGTCCTGCTCGACGTCATTGGCGGGTTGAGCGGCGACAGCCGAACGATCCGCTGCTGCGGTCTCCGTATCGCTCCCCGACATTACAAAGACACCAACTACCACCGCGCCGAGCAACAAAAAGAGGACTAGCCCTCTACCAATTACACCTGACTTCACCGCTTCTCCCCTTTCGCCATCCGAGCTTTCGAAAAGCTGGAACTACTCAAGTAATACCACTTTGCGTGGCTTAATGGTGAAACCTTGGCAGTCGTAACCCAGCTGTAAAGTGTTGAAATAGAAAGACTTCCGGTAACCGGTCAGTCAGGGATTCGAGCACAGAAAGTGACTGCAACTAGTGCCTGTCACCTTCGGACCGATTGGGTTTTGAGGTGTACCCGGCTCAAGCCTTGTTCAGGAGCGGTCGCCGACAAGGATGCTGGTGAAGTAGTGCAGTGATCCAACGGGTGGTAAGCCATCGAGGCGATTAGCGATCTCGTCCATGAGTGTGCCGATGAAGTGGATGTTCTTCGGGAAGATGGATGCGGCTTGTGCTCGGAAGAACACCGAAGCATTCAGCGTGCCATCGTCGAGGTTGAAGTGCAGTTCACGCATGCACTTGGCCATGTCGTCGCTCTCGTGATTGGCGTCGGGGAAGTTCGAGATCGTGATTACCGCACGCTTGGACTCAGGAAAGCGATTAAGACAGTCGACCACGTTGGCGACTTTGTCGGGCATTCCGTCTCGATAATCACCTTGACCGCCGCCGCGTTCTTCATTGAAATGTTCGCGTTGATCGTCGGAGAGTTCGACTCCGAGGTTCCAGGCGCTGTAGGCGTCGAGCACGTCGATCGGAAACAATTCGGTCTCGACGGTGTAGTCACTCATGTCGAGCAGTTGGGTGAAGTTCCGCACGGGAGCATCCATCGAGATCTCCGTCATGTGCTCCCAGGCTTCGCGACAGGTTCTGATGTCACTCATGCTGGCTCTCCGGTTTCGAAAGCGATGCTCTTGATCTCGAGGAACTCATCGAGGCAGTCGCGCCCCCATTCACGCCCCATCCCCGACTCCTTGATGCCCCCGAAGGGAAGTTCGCTCGCGAAGATCTGGGTGGTATTCAATCCGACCACGCCGGCTTCGAGTCGCCCACTCACACCGGCAAGGAACTCGTGGTTCTCGCTATAGGCGTAGGCGGCCAATCCGGCGTCTGTGTCATTAGCCCGAGCGACGATGTCGTCGTCATCGGTGAAGCGATACAGACACGCCATGGGACCGAAGATCTCTTTGGTGTACACGTCCATGTCGTCGGTGGTGTCGGTGAGCACGGTCGGTTGTACGAACAAGCCGTCCGCGTCCTCACCACCGGTTGCCACCGATGCTCCCTTTGCGGTGGCGTCAGCAAGCAAGGAGTTGAAGTGGTCCTTGGCTCGACGGTTGATGAGCGGGCCGATGTCGGCCCCTTCTTCCATCACATCACCGACATGGAGCGCAGCGACCTTCTCAGCGAGGGCCGCGGTGAACTCGTCGTAGATGTCGTCGTGCACGAAGAAGCGGTTCGCGCCGACGCAGATTTGGCCGGTGTTGTAGAAACGGGCGTTCACCGCGTCGGTGGCGGCACGCTCGATGTCGGCGTCGGCGAACACGACGAACGGTGCGTTGCCGCCGAGCTCCAGGGACAATCGCTTCATGGTGCCTGCGCACTGCTCGTAGAGCATCTTGCCGACTCGGGTCGAGCCGGTAAACGAGACCGCCCGAACTTCTTTGCGCGCGGCGATCGCATCACCGAACAGCGAAGGTGTCGATGTAGCCACAACATTGATGACCCCTGGCGGCAACCCAGCCTCGGCCGACAGCTGTGCGAGCGCTGATGCAACAAGCGGCGTTTCCTCGGAGGGCTTCACAACCACCGTGCAACCTGCAGCGACAGCCGCACCGACCTTCACCAAGACTGCGGCGATCGGAAAGTTCCATGGTGTGATACATGCGACAACGCCGACCGGTTGCTTGGTCGTGAAATGGCGCCGTGTCGCTGACGGAGCGGGCAGCTCCTCATCGGCCGCGTCTTCGGCCATCTGTGCGCTCCAGCGGATGGCCGCTGTGCCAGCGCCAACCTCGCCGCGAGCTTCGCGGAACAGCTTGCCGCCTTCGGTCGCGGTTGTTTCGGCTATCTGGGTCGTGTGCTCTTCGATCACGTCCGCCCATGCGCGCAGTAGACCCGCTCGTTCAGACACAGATATCCGTGACCATTCAGGGAACGCTGTGTGGGCGGCGTCGATAGCGGCGTTGATCAGGCCGGTGTCAGCCTCGACGGCTTCGGCCACCGTTTCTCCAGTTGCCGGATTGACGACGGGGAACGTTGCACCGCTCTCGACGGTTTCGCCGTTCACCCATGCAAGCGTCGCTTTATCGAGCAATGTCATTGGCTATCTCCTGCGGATGCATCGATGACCACGACGGGCTTGATGACCTCGCCCGAGCTCATCGCGTTGACGGCATCGTCGATCGAATCAATCGAATCGAAGGTGGTTACGAGTTTGTCGAATGGGAAGGACCCCTGCTGCCACAGATCGATCAGTTTCGGGATGAAGGTCTTCGAGACCGAGTCACCCTGGATCACGCCTCGCAGCGATTTGCCGGGCAGCAGGCCCATCATTTCGACGGTGACCTCTGTGCCCGGTACACCCGGGGCGATCATCGCCGTGACACCGCGAGGGCCGCAGCTATCGAAGGCTTGTCGCAATACCGTCGGGACCCCGGTGGTATCGATGGCGTAGTTGAGCCCACCCGGCGCTACTTCAGCGATCGCTGCGAGCAGTTCGTCTCGGTCCGGGAAGTCCTTCGGGTTGAATGCGTGCGTGGCACCGAGTTCACGCGCCATCTCTAGCCGCTTCGGGTTCAGGTCTACGGCAACAATCGCCGCAGCGCCCTCGACCTTCGCGGCCATTACAGCCGACAGGCCAACGCACCCACAACCGAAGACCCCGAGGCTGGCGCCTGCTTCGACCTCGAGGGTGTTCATCACCGTTCCCGCACCGGTCTGCACGCCACAGGCCAGCGGTGCCAGAACCGAAAGTGGCAGATCCTTATCGACCTTCACCACGTTCGACTCGTGCGCGAGGGAGTAGGTAGCAAACGACGATTGCTGGAAGAACGAACCGTGAATATCAGCTTCGCCGCTACCAGGGGTGCGATGGGTTCGCTCACCATCGGGTCGGGTACCTGCAAAATTCAGCGAACCGTGGTCAACGCAGTAAGACGGCTTGCCCGCATCGCAGTGCGCACAGTCGCCGCAGAAGTCATAGGTCATGATCACGTGGTCGCCTGGCACGAAGTCCTTGACCGAGTCACCCACCCGCTCAACGATGCCCGCGCCCTCATGACCGAGCACGATCGGGAACTCGCAAAGACCCTTGGCCTTGGTCATCACGTCGGTATGGCAGATCCCAGTAGCGGCCACCTTCACCAACAGCTCATGTTGCCTGGGCTCGCGAAGCTCTACGTCAGTTGCCGCGAACGGCTCATCTGGGCTCTTTGCGATCGCCGCGGTAACCGCTCGAAAGTTTGGGGCTGAACTCACTCCCGCAATGCTAGATACTGCTGCCATCAAAAAGATTTGTGGGTCTGCAATAGGTCGGTTCGGTTGCCGCCCAAGTACTGCGCGACATCGTAGACGTCGATGATGAGGGAGATTCCGGTCACCGCCGTGGCCGCGATCAGCCACACCTGAAAGTTGCCGGTCGCATCGCCGCCGAACAAGACGATGAGTTGGACCACGAACATCGGCACCCACGAGCCGTGCATGAGGCCCAGAAGCTTCGTGAAGCCCTGCGCGCGGGTGAGCGCCTCGCCGACCAATCCGCCCGCGGCCATGCCAACCAAGGTCACGACCGCGGCGGTCTCTGACAGAAAGAACAACGGGCCGATTGCGTTGAGGAGAACCAACACGCCAACCCATACCTGCCAGATTCTCGGCATCCGAAGAAGCCCCTGGAGGAACAACATCTGTTGCAACATTTACTGCAGCGGAATGCCGCTGGTGTCGCCCTCTTCGCGGGGGCCGAAGAGACGCTTTTCTGATTCGTCGATCGCCACGTCGTTGATCGACGCCTCGCGGCGACGCATCAACCCGTGCTCGTCGAACTCCCAATTCTCGTTTCCATACGATCGCCACCATTGACCGTTTTCGTCGAGCGACTCGTATTGGAATCGAACTGCGATGCGGTTGTCCTTGAAGGCCCAAAGGTCCTTACGCAGCGCGTAGTCGAGTTCACGGGCCCACTTCTGAGCGAGGAAGTCACGGATCTCGTCGCGACCCTTGACGAACACATCACGGTTGCGCCACTCGCTGTCGATCGAATATGCGCCAGCGACCTTGTCGGGGTCTCGAGTATTCCACGCGGCCTCGGCGCCGAGCACCTTCTTCCAGGCAGCTTCTTCATCAAAGGGCGGAAATGGCGGTCGTGAATCAGACATCGATAGTTCCTTCGTAGACGCGATCTAGAAACTAGCCCCGTCTATGGCAAACGCGCCTCGGTGAATAGACGGATGTCCGGTCAATCGGACGAAGTTCTCGGGCGAGCTTGGCTCTCAGGGTTGACCCGAGGGACACGTCCGGCTTGAGTGAGAGAAGAGTAAGAGATATCGCGCTCATCAAGAGCGGTTGAGGGACAGGCCCGTTGACACCGCGGCAACCGACTTCGGTCGGTGCCAATGCCTGATCGGGCGGGCCTTGAACGCACCGAGTGCGGCTTGCACCTTGACGCGGGACGCCGCCCCTACGAGCTGGACCGGTAGACGGGAGCGAGCCAGCGCTTCGCTTCGTCGACACTCATGCCCTTGCGATCGGCGTAGTCCTCAAGTTGGTCGTCATCGACGCGGCGGACGCCGAAGTAGCGGCTCTCCGGGTGGGCGAAGTACAAGCCGCTCACCGCAGCGGCTGGTGTCATCGCACACGATTCAGTGAGATCCAACCCAATCGCCTCAGGGGCATCGAGTAGTTCGAAGATCGTTCGCTTCTCGGTGTGGTCGGGACATGCCGGGTAACCGGGAGCGGGGCGGATGCCCTGATAGCGCTCCTTGATGAGCTCGTCGTTAGTGAACTCCTCCTCTGAGTAGCCCCACAGGTCGGTGCGGACGTGATGGTGGAGATATTCGGCGCACGCTTCGGCAAATCGGTCAGCCAGAGCCTTGACCATGATCGCTTGATAGTCGTCGTTATCGGCTTCGAAGCGTGCCGCGATCTCTTCGACGTGGGTTCCGGTCGTGACCGCGAACGCCCCGATGTAATCCTTCAATCCCGACGACGCAGGAGCGATGAAATCGGCGAGCGCAAAATTCGGGCGGTCATCGCCATGTCGAACCTGCTGACGAAGCGTGTGCAACGTCGCTCGGGTCGTCGACCGAGAGGCGTCAGTGAACAACGTGATGTCGTCACCTACCGCATTGGCGTGCCAGAAGCCGACAACAGCACGAGCGTCGATCCATTGCTCTTCGATCATTTGATCGAGCATGACCTGAGCATCATCGAAGAGCTCACGGGCCGCCTGGCCAACGACCTCATCGTCGAGGATGCGGGGGTAGCCACCAGCTAGATCCCACGATCGGAAGAACGGGGTCCAATCGATGAAAGCACGGAGTGTCTCGAGGCTGATGTTCTCGATCGTGCGCACACCGGTAAACGTTGGTTCCACGGGCGAGAACTGTGCCCAGTCGATCGGGGTGCGATTCTCTCTAGCGCTGCCGAGCGAGACCCCCGGTAGCGAGCCCTGTTGCCGGTTTACCCGAACGGTTTCGTACTCGTCACGAATGCCAGCGGTGTAGGTGTCGACGTCGTCGCCGAGTAGTTCACTCACCACACCAACGGCACGAGACGCATCAGGTACGTACACCGTTGCTCCCGAGTAGGTCGGAGCGATCTTCACCGCGGTGTGCACTCGACTTGTCGTTGCACCGCCGATGAGCAGCGGGATATCGAATCCCTCAGCTTCCATATCGGTTGCAACCCGCACCATCTCATCGAGGCTCGGAGTGATTAAGCCCGACACGCCAATGACGTCGACCTTCTCCTCCATTGCGGTCCGGAGGATCTTTTCAGGTGGCACCATGACGCCGAGGTCGACGACCTCGTAGTTGTTGCAACCGAGAACAACGCCGACGATGTTCTTGCCAATATCGTGCACGTCGCCCTTGGCGGTAGCCATTAGCACCTTGCCAGCCGTGCGAGTTTCGCCGCCTTCTTCAGCCATGAAGGGCTCGAGGTGGGCCACGGCCTTCTTCATCACCCGAGCGCTCTTGACGACCTGGGGAAGGAACATCTTGCCCGAGCCAAAGAGGTCTCCGACGACGTTCATGCCGTCCATCAGTGGACCTTCGATGACGTGCAGGGTCTTCTCCGCTGCCAGACGTGCCTCTTCTGCATCTTCGACGACGTACTCATCGAGGCCCTGAACGAGCGCGTGGATGAGGCGCTCCTCCACCGTTCCTTCACGCCAGCTCAAATCGGTCGCCGCGGCCTTCGCCGTGGACTGCGCCTCACTCGCTACTTCGATCAAGCGCTCGGTGGCGTCCTCACGACGATTGAACAACACGTCCTCGATTCGCTCGCGCAGATCTTCGGGGATGTCTTCATAAACCGGAAGACGACCAGCGTTGACGATCGCCATCGTGAGCCCAGCCTGAACCGCGTGATAGAGGAAAACCGTGTGGATCGCTTCTCGCAATGGGTTGTTGCCACGGAAGGAGAACGACAAGTTGCTGAGCCCGCCCGACACGTTGACCAACGGCATGCGCTCTTTGATCTCGCGGGCGGCGTCGATGAAGTCGATGCCGTAGCGAGCGTGCTCTTCGATGCCAGTGGCGACCGCGAAGATGTTCGGGTCGAAGATGATGTCTTCGGGCGGGAATCCGATTTCGTCTACCAGTAGGTCGTACGCGCGTTGGCAGACAGAAACCTTCTGCTCGAAGGTCTCGGCTTGTCCGCTCTCATCGAAGGCCATCACAACGATCGCAGCGCCATAGCGGCGAGCGAGGCGGGCTTGTTCGAGGAACTGCTCCTCGCCCTCCTTCATGCTGATCGAGTTCACGACCGATTTGCCCTGCACACACTTGAGGCCCGCTTCGATCACGCTCCACTTTGAGGAGTCGATCATGACCGGAACCTTGGTGATGTCGGGTTCGGTGGTGATGAGATTCAGGTAGTGGACCATCGCCGCTTCGGAGTCGAGCATGCCCTCGTCCATGTTGACGTCGATGATCTGCGCCCCGTTGTCGACCTGGTCGCGAGCAATGGACACGGCGGTGTCGAAATCGCCCTCTTTGATCAAGCGCGCAAACTTCGCTGATCCGGTGACATTGGTTCGCTCACCGACGTTGACGAGTAGCGAATCAGTGTCGATCAACATCGGTTCGAGCCCCGAGAGTCGGGTAGCGGTCGGGCGCTCCGGGAGCGGTCGCGGGGTGGCGGCATCGGCGAGTTCAGCAATCGCCTCGATGTGCTCGTCAACCGTGCCGCAACAACCGCCGACGATGTTCGCCGTGCCAGCGTCGAGCATTTCCTTGATTACCGACGCCATGTCGGCAGCTGACTCGTCGTACTCACCGAGTTCGTTCGGTAGGCCCGCGTTGGGGTGAGTCGAGACGAACGTGTCCGCTACTCGCGAGAGCTCAGCTACATAACCCTTGAGATCCTTGGCACCCAGCGCGCAGTTCAGGCCGACCGAGAGCGGTTCGGCGTGACGCACCGAGTTCCAGAACGCCTCGACGGTCTGGCCAGACAGCGTGCGTCCTGACAGGTCAGTGATCGTTCCCGAGACCATGATCGGGATATCGAGGTCATGTTCTTCGCGGTATTCCATGATGGCGAAGATGGCGGCCTTGGCATTGAGCGTGTCGAAGATCGTCTCGATCATCACCACATCGACGCCTCCCTCGATCAGCCCATCGAGAGCTTCGGTGTAGGCCTCGCGCAACTCATCGAAGGTCACGTCGCGTCGAGCCGGATCGTTGACGTCGGGGCTGATGCTGCAGGTCTTGCTTGTCGGACCGAGGACCCCAACCACCCAACGGGGGCGGTCTGGCGTCGAGGTTTCGTCGGCTACCTGACGCGCGATCTGGGCACCAGCCACGTTGAGGTCGCGGGCGATGAACTCGAGGTCGTAGTCGGCTTGGCTCGTCGTGGTCGAATTGAAGGTGTTCGTCGTGATGAGGTCGGCGCCAGCGTTTGCAAACGATCGATGAATGTCGGCAATAACGTCTGGTCGGGTAATCGACAGCAAATCGTTGTTGCCCTTGAGTTCCACCGGGTGATCGGCGAGCGCATCGTTGCGGAAGTCCGCCTCGACAAGACCCTTGTTCTGGATGCTGGTCCCCATCGCTCCGTCAAACACGAGGACGCGATCGGCGAGGTGTCGACGCAAGCTCGCAAGACGTTGGGCGCGGTCGGTCATGATGCCTGGCTTTCAGCTTGCGCGGTTCCGGTGTTGGGGTTGATCCCAAGAATGCGACACGTCGCAGCCGTGAGGTTCGGCTTGTTCATGGTGTAGAAGTGGAAGTCACGGACACCGTGTTCGGCTAGTCGTTTGCACTGTTCTGCCGCAACGGTTGCGGCGACGAGTTCACGCACCTCGGGTGCCTCATCGAGCCCTTCGAATAGATCGCGCATCCATGTCGGCACCTCGGTGCCACATCGTTCGCTGAAGCGGCAGACCCCTGCGAAGTTCGTGACGGGCATGATTCCTGGCACGATCGGGGCGGTGATCCCAGCGCTTCGGGCTCGGTCGAGGAATCGTAGGAAGGCATCGGTGTCGAAGAAGAACTGCGTGAGTGCCCGGTCAGCTCCGGCGTCGATCTTTCGCTTGAGGTTGTCCATGTCGGCATCTGGCGAAGTCGCCTTTGGATGCACTTCTGGATACGCGGCAACGGAGATATCGAAGTTCGCGCCGTCGGGCCGTGAGCGAATTCCCTCGACCAGTTCAGCTGCACTGCAATACCCGTCGGGGTGTGAACCGTCCGGGTTGCAGCCTTCAGCTTCCTCGGGTGCGTCACCTCGAAGGGCCACGATGCGAGTGACGTCTCGGGACGCGTATTCGTCGATCACGTCGTTGACTCGCCCTTTGCACGCAGCAATACACGTGAGGTGGCCAGCGATGGTCAGCCCTCCGAGTTGATTGAGTTCGTCGAGTGCGGCGATGGTCTTCGCTTGGTCGCCGCCGCCCGCGCCGTAGGTCACGCTCACGAAGCGAGGGTCAAAGATCCCCAACTCCTGCGCACTCGTCGCGAGGGACGCCAAACCCTTTGGTGTCGCTGGCGGAAAGAACTCAAACGAGACGTTGATGTCTTTGCGAATTGGCGTGGTTGGCGCGACCCGGCGTTCCAGCCGATCGGCAGCGTTCTCGATAAGCGAAGTCATGTAGCAACCTCCAGTTCTGGGTCGGAGCTCGTAGTGGTCTTGGTTTCGGGCTTGCGGGCAGCCCAGAGCGTTACGGTGAGCGCATCGTCGCCCGACCCTTCAGGGGCCAAAAAGTGCTGCGGCGTAGATGGCTTGAGCTTGAGCGCCTTGAACCACCTCTTCACCTCCGCCTCCGCGAAACCGAGGTGCGAGTGAGCGTGTTCGACACGAAGCATCTCGACGCTGTGTTCTGCGTAGTCGACGACGAGGAGAGTTCCCCCTGGAGCGAGGACTCGTTCCGCAACGGCAAGAGCGCTAACCGGATCCGACAAGAAGTGGAGGACGTGATGCAGAACCACGACCTCTTGGGTACCGTCGGCGATGTCGAGGTCGAAGATGTCTCGATGCCGTACGGAACAGTGATTGAGTTGGTCGTCATCAAGACGAGCCCGTGCGACGTTGAGCATCTGGCGGCTGTTGTCTACCCCCAGACCTTGCTCGATCCGATCGGCGAAGAGTTCAAGGACGCGCCCGGTACCGGTGCCGATATCGAGCAGCGTCCTAACCTGCTCCGTCGAGACGGCATCCAGCATCGCTACTTCGACTTCCGCCGTTGGCGCATGCAGTTCGCGGAGCTGGTCCCACTGCTCGGCGACATCAGCGAAGTACACGGCTGCTCGTTCCGCTCGAGCTACCCGTACTTCTTCAAGGCGCACTTGGTCACGTTCAAAGACCGGCAGCGACCGATCGATCAAAGGTGCGATAGCCCCCAAAAGGTCGCTTTGCTCCAAGTGAGAGCGAAGGCCGTAGTACGCGCTCGTTCCTTCGGCGTGACGGTGGAGTAGCCCCGCATCGGTCAAGAGTTTGAGGTGGCGAGAGACCCTCGGCTGGGTCTGCCCGAGCACGGTACCGATCTCAGAAACCGTGAGTTCGCACGATTCGAGGGCAACGACGATGCGTAACCGAGTGGGCTCGGCGACTGCTTTAAGTCGATCGAGAAGGTCGTCCATAGAGGACAGT
>CAYUKM010000043.1:0-20673 GCA_964445255.1 uncultured Acidimicrobiales bacterium | reverse complement strand
CTAGGACGCCTGCCTCTCACGCAGGTAACACGGGTTCAAATCCCGTACGGGGTGCCAGTCGTTCGTCGGTCGCCTTGGCGACCTCCTCTCTCTGCGCTACGCCGAGTACCTTTTTGTTCATGGGCTGTCGTCGAACGAGCTGCATGGCGATCTCGCTGCTGCTTCTCGTCAACACAAGCTTCGACGACGGCAACTTCGCCGACGTAGCCAGCGGCTACTCGCTGGCTTTGGCAGAGGGCAGCAGCGGAAACCGCAACTATCAGTCCATCGCTGAGCTCGCCTGGGCGGCCGGGTCGCTCGTGACCACCGTGGAGGAGCTGGCGCTCTTCCTCGATGCACTTCTACTCGACGAGGAACTACTTTCGGCTGAATCGCTAGAGGCCATGTTGGGTGACATTCCCGACGGCGCCGATTACGGCCTCGGGCTTGCCCCAGGAACCGACTTTGGCGTTGGACACGATGGGTCGATCTTCGGCTTCAATTCGACCGCCCAGCTCAACCCCGAGACCGGCGAAATGCTGATTCTGGTAGTAAACAACGACGCCCGCAGGCCTTCAATACCGAGCGAGCTGATCACCGAACTAACAGGCCTCGGCTGACTTACCGGGCTTCAGTGTCACACCCCATCCGTAATGTCGTACACATGGACATCAACCCCCAACGACTCACCGCAATGCGTACCGCTATCGAGCTGGGCGTCGACGAAGCCGACTTCCCCTTTCGCAGCCTCACCGAGCGCGCCGTATGGGCCGACCTCATCGAAGAATTCGAAGCGTTCGCCGCTCGAGACGACCTCGTATGGGTAGCCGCCTGAGGCAGCAACCGCTTACGCGAAGCCCGGGAAAGACAGCGCTAACGCCAGGCACTTAGGCGCCGGAAGCTCACCAGGCGACCGAGGGCAACCCCAACGGTCTCTCGACTGCGTCGGTTAAGGCTGGTGTCGTCGCTCGACGCGACCACTTCGGCCTCAAGGCCGATCTCCGCAGCAATTTCTGCACTTCGTCGCGCGTGGTAGGCATCGGTCACGATCACGATCGTGTCCTCGGGCGCCCGAAGCTGGTTCGAAGCCGCCAGCAACGATTCGTATGTGTCGCCTCCATCGGTGACGACGACGATGCGATCCTCAGCAACACCTTGGTTCCGCAGATACCTAAACGCCGCGAAGCCCTCCGTGAAGACGTCTCCGGGCTGATTGGCACCAGTGGTAACGATCTGGTCTGCGGCTCCTTCGCTCCACAACGAGAACGCTGTGTCGAGACGCTGTTCCAACACCGGCGAGGGCTCCCCGTTGTATTGGGCTGCACCCAGGACCACGATTGCGTCGCCTGCAGCTGTCGCATTCTGCGCGTCATTGGCAGCCATGCTCACCTGTATGAAGACGACGCCCAGCCACACCGCGACAAATCCGGCGAACAAAAGTGTTCCCCACCCCACCACACGTCGAGCGATCAACATCTAGTTCCGATCACAACGTGTGCGGACAACCGAGTTTGGCCTCGCCGCTTCACACCCACAATGCTACGCCCATGCCCCCTGCTCTCGAAGCCAAAGAAACATTCGAAGTCGCTGAACTCGACGCCATCAGCTCCTACAAACTCGGCACCGGATTGATCGTGCCCAGGCCGGTCGGCTGGATCGGCACGATCTCCGAGAGTGGTGTTCATAACCTTGCGCCCTACTCCTTCTTCAACGTGGTGGCCATGCACCCGCCAACGTTCGTGATTGCTCCGGTAACCATCGGCGGACGCAAGGACACCCTGAATAACATCGAAAAGACCGGGGTCTTCACGGTGAATGTCGTGAGCGAAGAAACGGTCGAGGCGATGAACGCAACCGCTGCGACATTGCCTCCCGACGTCGACGAGTTCGCTCACACTGGCCTCACTGCTGTCACCGCCGAAACGTCGGATGCTCCGATGGTAGGCGAAGCTGTAGCGAATTTTGAGTGCACCCTGTCCCAGATGATCCCCGTCGGCACCCCGACCGGTGACGAGGCTGGACTCGGCATATTGATCCTTGGCGAAGCGAACCGGATACACGTCGCGGAACGGTTGGTTTCGGACCGCATGCACATCGACCAACACGAACTCAAGGCCGTCGGTCGCCACGTAGGCAACACCTACTGCGCGGCGGCAAATTCGCTGTTCGATATCGATCGACCGGCCTAAGACCGCTTGGCGACGTCAGCTACGGCAGCTCTTGTGCATCCACGTCGTCGCCGCCGAAGACGAGCACGACGGTCGAAGGGCCCTCTGGGACGCCTTCCGCCCGCACGGTTGCGATCGCGGAGGACCCGCTCGGGATCTCCTGGTGAATGAAGCGAACAAACGCAGGTATTCGTTCACCGGAAGCGACCTCTATTTCGATGCCGAACCCGTCGGTGGAAGGCACCTCTTCGTCACCTGCATTGGAGACGCGAATAGCGAACGAACGCGTGCCAGCGTTGACGGGGCCTGAGTCAAAGAGCGATAGGCCAATACCGTCGCCGAGCGTGAACGCTGGGACTTGTTCCGCGACCGGCTCTTGGGAGGGAACGACATCGGTGGGCTCTGCAGATGTACCTTCGTCACCGGCCACGTCGTTGTCGGTTGCTTCGGCAACTGTCTCGTCGGCCTCGGATGGGGCGGACTCGTCGGCCTCGGATGGGGCGGACTCGTTCTCCTCGACCGCGGCAGCGACCTCCGTTTCGACCTCAGGGTTCTGCGAGTTTACGGACGACCATGCGGCGAAACCAATGATGAGCACACCGGCGAGCATCATCACCGCCAGAGCAACAAGCGTTCGCGATTCTCTGCCCGGGCTCTGCGTTGTGGGTTCGGTAACCGCCGTATGCGGAGCTGTGCGGATGTCTACCGGCCCAGGCTCCGATATCCGAACGGTTTGGCGCGCTTGCTCGGCGATCCGCGCGGGGCGCTGCTCCTCGACCGGAGCGGTATCCACATCGTCGACGGGATCAGCGTCCAGTTCATCGACGAGGTCGATCTCTACGTCCTCTGTCTCCACCTCAGCCGTATCGAACTCATCAACCGAGTCGATGTCCTCGTCGGTCAAATCAGGATCGTTGCGCAAGGAATCCTTGTCCCGGCGACGGTCGTGAACCTTTGCGCTGCTCTCTTTATGGCGCGCGACTGCCTTAGCTAAGAGTGCTGCGCCCTCTTCGGTTAGAACCGGAGCTTCGTGCTCCTCCACGTCCTCGTTCACTGTTGCACGGCCCCTAAATTCACCTGCCCTACAGGTCACAAAATTACCACCTGCCGGAGACGATTTACAACAGGGAACCACTTGGAGTGGTCTAATCCTCATTCAGAAAGTCCAAGAGCCGCTGAAATCGGGCGATGACGACATCGCGGTCGAGCGTGGTCGCGGCGTCCCAAATCGGTATGCCAGCGGTGGATCCCGTGATCGCCGCTCGAGCTGGGACTTGGGATCGAGCGCCGAGATCGTTTCCGACCGCGCTCACTGCTTCGTTCATCGCATCGGCGGTCCACTCGACGTCGCCAAATCGCTCGATGAGCCCAGCCAGAACCTCCGGTACTTGCTTTCCCTTGCGGATCCCTTTGTTCCAGCCCTTGTTCTCGGTATCAAACTCCACGTCCTTGGTGAATAGCCAGCCGATGAAGCGCGGGATTTCTGAGAAGGTATTCACCCGTTGCTGCACCTCGTCAGCGACCATCGCAAACACCTCAGGCCGATAGTCATCATGTTCCCATTGAATTTCGGTATCTACCCCGTACACGAACGGCTCGGCGATCTCGATGAAACGCTCTACGGGTAGCGCACGAATGTATTCCCCGTTGATGTGATTGAGCTTCGTGATGTCGAAGAAGGCCGATCCCTTGTTGACGTTCTTTAGCTCAAACAACTCGACAATCTCAGAGATTGGCCGAATCTCGACATCGTCGGGCGGGCCCCAACCCAGTAGGGCTAGGTGGTTCACCATCGCCTCGGGCAAATAGCCCTCACGCAAGAAGTCCATGAGCGACACATCGTCGCGCCGCTTAGAGAGCTTCTTGCGTTGCTCGTTGACGAGTAGCGGCAAGTGGGCATAGGTGGGCTTTTCGCCGAAATCCAGAGCGTCCCAAATCAAAACGACCTTCGGGGTTGTATTGAGCAGATCCTCACCGCGGATGACGTGGGTAATACTCATGTCCGCGTCGTCCACGGCATTGGCAACAAGGAAGGTTGGACTGCCGTCGCTGCGACGGACCACAAAGTCCTCAAGGTCAGTGCAAGCGAACCGGACTTCGCCCCGGATGACATCCTGAATGACGATCTCGCCCTCGTCGGGTGTTCGGAAGCGGACCACGCAGCCAGGACCGTCAGGAAGCCCCTTGTCTCGAGACCAACCGTGGTAGCCAGAAGCAAGCCCCGCATCCTTAGCAAGCTCATCGGATTGCTCGCGGCTCAAATTGCAGAAGTAGGCATTGCCGGAGGCAACGAGTTGCTCGACCGCGTCGACATGAAGACGCTGGCGCTGGGACTGATAGTACGGGCCTTCGTCCCAATCGATCCCAAGGTCCTGCAAGGGCTTGACGATCGCATCGATGTACTCAGGTTTGCGCAGCGCAGCGTCAGTGTCTTCGATCCGCAGGATCATCTCGCCGCCAGTCGAGCGGGCGAACAACCAATTGAAAAGAGCAGATCGCGCCGAGCCGACGTGTAAGAAACCAGTAGGGGCAGGCGCAAAGCGCACTCGTGTATTCACGGTTCGAAGGCTATCGATGTATCCGCACCTCACCCCGGGTTTCGAGCCGCAGGCGAGAAACTCGAGTTCGGCGAAGCCCTTTATGGCTGAGTCGATACTTGATCTCGCCAGTCAGCGCGATATCGAGTGGCAACTTCGTCGGGAGACTGCATCAACACCTCGTTGCTGACCATGTCTGCGATGGCACGACGCTCGAAGTAATGAAACGAGTAGTGGATCTCTGCGAACGCGTCCTTGCGAAACGCCACCAACTCGGGATCCGGCGTCTCATCGAGGAACCCGAACAAGGTGTAGGCGATTCGAAGGTCGTGAACCACCGGTGCTCGATGGAACAGTGATGCTCGCTTGAGCGCTACGCCGACACAACCTGCGTCGACATCGCCTCGGTACTCCCCCTCGGTCAGGATCAGCTTGGAATCGAAGATTGGAGTGAGGGTCAGCACGAACCCCTGGTCGGGCCCCTGGGCGCCTAGTCGCCCGCCGTCACCTGCCGGCGTACCGAAGGTCTCGCCGGGGCGGTTAGCGGCGCCCTTGCCCGCACGCTGAGGCGGCGAGGAATAGTGACGTTTGGTTGTCGGAGCTGCAGGAACGAATTCGGGAGCGGCCATAGCTCTAAGCTTAGGCCGCGGACTGCCCTACGTCTGCACCACCAGAGATTCCAATGCGTTGAATGATCGGCTGCCGGCTCGACGAGCGGCGATCCCGACGAATCGCTGCGCGCTGGATGAACTCTTCAGCGGTGGCCAGGTCGAGTGCGAAGGTGTCGACGATGTCGTTAGCCAACTGCTCATCGTCGGTATCCAGCATGGAGAAGATGATGTCAGCCTCTTGGTCACGCATGTACACCAAGCCGCTCTCGGGCAAATTGCGCATCCGACGAATGCTCGTCGCAACCACATTGAGCATCTCGCGATTGGTGGGCGATTCAAGGCTGTCAAAACAGCTCAGCCACGTGAGGACTACGTTCCAACCAGCTTCAGGCACGCTGTCCTGGACGTCGTCGGAATAGAGCCTGGCGAGTTTACGAAGCAACGTTGCATCCGGACCCGTCTTGTCCGCCTCAATGCCCAGCAGCTGCGTGATCGGAACGCCCGTTACTTGCGAAACCTCACCCATGGTCATACCCGATGCCTCGCGCCACTCTCTGAGCGCGCCGCCGAGGGTCTCACCTGTTCGGGGATCTTCGTACACCATGGGTTGCTCCTAGCCTCGCCCCTCTCCGAATCGGCCCAAATGGGTATCCATGTTAGGAAACCAGCTGTTTTGACACCCACATTTGTACAAAATGCGCCAAAAGTAGGAGCGTTCGCTGCCTATGGCTGATGGAGAAGACCGAAGACCATCGAGTCAGCAAGGGCCTGCCAGCTGGCCTCGATGATGTTCTCACTGACGCCCATGGTCGACCAGGTCTGTTGCCCGTTGGTCGATTCAAGCAAGACGCGTGTAATCGCCCCGGTGCCCTCGCCGGTGTCGAGGACACGCACCTTGTAGTCGGTTAACGAGATGGTGGCGAGTTCGTCTGCGTAGTGGCGTCGAAGGCCGAATCGTAGGGCCGCGTCGAGCGCGTTCACCGGTCCGTTCCCTTCGCCCGTGGCCACGATGCGTTCCTCCCCCACCCAAATCTTGACGGTGGCTTCGGTCTCGACCTCAACGGCCTTGTCGGTCCACGCTCGACTTCCCGAACCAGAACGGTGGTCGAGATTCACGCGGAAGCTCTCCAACCGGAAGTAGTCCTGCTCCCAACCAGCGGCATTTCGCATAAGCAACTCAAGTGAAGCGTCTGCGGCCTCGAAGTGGTAGCCCTCGTACTCAAGACGCTTGAGGGTGTCGGTGATGTCACCCAAGACCTTGCCGTCGATCTCGATTCCAAGCGCTTCTGCTTTGAGCGCAAGTGTCGAGCGCCCGGCCATGTCCGATACGAGAAAGCGAGTGCCGTTGCCCACAGTGCTGGGGTCGACGTGTTCATAGGCGTCGGGACGACGTGCGATCGCAGAGGTGTGCAGACCTGCCTTGTGGGCGAAGGCGGTCGCGCCGACGTAGGGCTGTTGTGGGTCGGCGGCAAAGTTCACCAAGTCGGCAACGCTGTGCGCAACGCTCGTCAGATTCTTCAGTGCCTCATCGCCGATCGTCTCGACACCCATCTTCAGCGACAGGTTCGCAATGACTGGAACGAGATCGCAGTTGCCGACACGTTCCCCGTAGCCGTTGATCGTGCCCTGCACCTGCGAAGCTCCCCCGCGCACGCCTGCGAGAGCATTCGCGACGCCACATCCGGTGTCGTTGTGCAGGTGGACCCCGATGCCACACGTACCCTCGGCACCACCGAGGTGGTCGTAGACGTCCGCGACCATCCGCTCGACGTCGACCGGCAGCGAACCACCGTTGGTGTCGCACAACACGAGACAATCCGCACCTGCCACCGCTGCTGCCTCGAGGACCGCAAGGCTGAACTCGGGGTTGCGGCGATAGCCGTCGAAGAAGTGTTCAGCGTCGAAGAAGACCTTCTTGCCCTCGCCCTTCAAGAAGGCCACCGAGTCGGCGACCATGGCGATTCCCTCATCGAGGGTTGTCTGCAGCGCTTCGGTGACGTGATAGTCCCAGGTCTTCCCGACGATGCACACCACGCCGGTCTGCGCGCTCAACAAGTTCTGGAGCGTGGGGTCGGTGTCGCTCTTACCCTTGGCTCGCCGAGTAGAGCCGAACGCCACCATCTCTGCGTTCTGCAGTTCGAGTTCGCTACGTGCTCGCTCGAAGAACTCGACGTCCTTTGGGTTCGCCCCTGGCCATCCGCCCTCGATGTAGGAGACGCCAAGTCGGTCGAGTTGGCGAGCGATCTTGAGCTTGTCCTCGACGGTGAGCGAGATGCCCTCGAGCTGACTGCCGTCTCGCAGCGTCGTGTCGTAGATCTCGACACGCGCGGGCTGACGCTCGGTGCGATCGATCCCGGTCAGGTCGCCCTGCACTCCCGATTCAGTCATAGCGCTGTGATGACCTTGTCACCAAGCTCGACCGTGGTTCCGCTCTCCGCAGCGACCTTCTCGACGGCTTTGGTGATGCGTTCTGCTGCAGCGGTTTCGCCGAGGTGAGCGAGCATCATGGCGCCGGACGAAATGGCGGCGAGCGGATTGGCGATGCCCTTGCCCATGATGTCGGGAGCCGAACCGTGGACCGGTTCGAACATCGAAACGCCTTTAGGGTTGAGGTTTGCCGACGATGCCAGACCAACACCGCCCGAAACCGCGCCTCCGAGGTCGGTGAGGATGTCGCCGAAGAGGTTGTCGGTTACCACGACGTCGTAGCGCTGCGGGTCTTCTACGAAATAGATGCAGGCTGCATCGACGTGGTTGTAGGCGGTCTCCACTCCAGGAAACTCTTCGGCGACCTCGTTGAAAGTGCGCTCCCAAAGGTTGCCCGAGAAGGTCAACACGTTCGTCTTGTGAACAAGGGTCAAGTGGTTGTTGCGCTTGGTCGCCAGGTCGAACGCGTAACGCACGCATCGCTCGACACCATGGCGGGTGTTGACCGAACCCTGAGTAGCGATCTCAGCCGAGGTGCCCTTCCGAAGGAAGCCGCCTTCGCCTGCGTAGGTGCCCTCGGTGTTTTCACGGATGACGATGAAGTTGTGCGAGCCGTCCGGGGCCACGAACGGACGGTGGTTGATGTAGAGGTCCAGCTCGAAACGCATCCGGAGCAACAAGCCCCGCTCGATTACACCAGGGGGAACGTCGGGTGTTCCCACAGCGCCCAAGTAGATCGCGTCGAGATCGCGCCACTCGGCGAGGATCTCGTCGGTGAGGATCACCTCGTCGCGAAGGTAGCGCTGGCCTCCGAGGTCATAGTCGACCGTGTCGAGCTCGACACCGGCGGCCTCGATGACACGCAAGCCTTGCGCGATCACTTCGGGGCCAATGCCGTCGCCACCAACGATTCCTACCTTGTGGGCCATGAGGGTCCTCTCTTCACAGATTCGACAACCCAAAGTTTACGGGGGTGTTGGGCAAGAGCGGAATTCGCGGCCAACGCGCTAGCCAGCGTCGGCCGCACCACGCTCAGCTGAGATGACCACCAGTTCGGTGAGGTCGGGAGAGTCACCT
This sequence comes from uncultured Acidimicrobiales bacterium, assembly GCA_964445255.1. GTDB lineage: Bacteria > Actinomycetota > Acidimicrobiia > Acidimicrobiales > SHLQ01 > SHLQ01. The sequence goes on along the minus strand of CAYUKM010000043.1, from coordinate 11,874 downwards.
TCGAGCCCGACAAACTGCAGCACAGACAACGTCTCGTCGACTTGGGTCGCCGCAATTCGTGCTTCGACCTCAAAGAGCTGGCCACTCACCTGCTGTTCCAAACCCACGGTGATCAACACGACCTCGCGCCCGTCGACCTCCACGGTCTCAGTCGCTGCCGTCTGGGCCTCAAACTCGTCGTTCAAGCCCAGCTCGGCGGGCAGGCATGCGGCGCCGAGAGCACCAAGCTCCTCAAGCGCCGCTGCTGCAGCGGGCTCATCGCTGTAGACCTGGAAGCGTTGCTCGACCTGACTCGCGCCAAGGCCTGGCCGATTCGACACCCACGACAACCCCTGCGCGCCGGCCACCTGGGACGAGGTGAGGCAGATGTTAGGAGCTCCCGGACCTCCGAATCGAAGGGGTGTGGTCAGTACCCAAATGTCGGCGAAGTCGTCGTTTCGCAACGCGGAGGTTCGGATCTCGTCAGCCACAAGGTCAAGGTCGAGTTCGTCGACATCACGAGGAGCGGGGTCATCGAACAGAGCGCCCGCTACTACGGCATCGAGCGCATCAGCTCGGTCGGCCAAGGTGAGCACCGAGTAGGTGATCGCGGTCGATCCATCGGCGACCGACGTGCGAATCTGTGTGAGGTCTTCCCGACTAAGGCTGGCCTGGATCTCGAAGTCGTACGATCGTGCCGCAGAAGGGTTCGCAGTCGGGATTGCGTCAGCAACCGTCGCTGGCGCTCCAACGCCATTGCCGAAGCTGTATCGAACGCCGGGTAGCTGAAGCGCATCGAGCAATTGAACCGACACCCGGTCACACGCCTCGGCTGTATCGCCGTTGAGTAGATCGACGAAGTTCTCAGCAACTTGTTCTGAGTCGTAAACCCGGGCCTCAACAATGATGACTTCGGCTGTCGCGTTCGAGCCGTCAGCGAACTTGGCGAGCGAGATCGCCTGCAACGCAAGTGGCTCCGGCACCTCACACACCGGAGGCACGGGAGCGGGTACGGGCAAACCGGGGACCCAGTCTCCAGGAATCGTTTCCACTCGCTCGATCCATGCCCCGGCTTCGATGGCCAACGCACCAGGCCCAAAACCTGCCTCTCGAAAGGTGATAGGCGATTGCGCTACGACGGCATCGCCGTCTCCTCCGCCGGCACAGGCGGTGAGAACGATTGCAGCAGCAAGACACATACCGACAAGTTGGCGAGTTAGCGGTGCTGCACCCCAGAACCTCATGGTTCGACGGTACTCAGGAAACGGCCGGTTCGTTCATGAATTCAACCCACTCTTGCACTACCGCAATCTGGGGTGCTGAGCCACAACGTCGTAGCTCCTGGGGCACAATCGAAGTGATGCAGGAATCGGGTGCCCGGCCGGGCGAACATACGACGCCGGTGTTGGTGTTCACCGACGATGGCGGCGAACGCATGGTCACCCGCAAGGGGGCGAACGGCGAGTTCGGAATCTTCGTGCACTGTGTCCCCGGCGCGGCCGTGTTCTCGCTTCCGCCAGGGGTCGACCGGCAATTGACATCGGAAGAGTTGAGCTTGGCGACCAAGCACCTGCGAATGTTCGCCCGCAGCCGCGGCGACTGGGTGACCCCAATCGTGAGCTTCGATGGTGCGCCCCTAGAGTTGGGTCCCCTCGTCGAGCTGACTTCGGTCGAACCGATGGCGGGCCACCGTTTCGACTGGGGAGCCAGATCATGTGCCCTTGTCGTAACCAAAACCGTCGACCCACTCCTGGAGGTCACTACCGGCCAGGTCTATACCTACGACTCCACTTGGGTAGACCCCAAACCAGGCCTCATGGATCGCCTCTTTGGCCGCTTCTTCAATGACACATGACCACGATGTTTCGAGCCAGCCGCCAGGCCGAGGATCGGCGCTCATTCCTTGACGTAGGGCTGACCGTCGGCGGCGGGAACTCGGGACTTTCCGACGAGACCGGCGACCACGATGATCGTGGCGATGTAGGGCGCCATCAAGAGGAACTCCGAGGGGATTGGCGTCTGCAAAATAGCGAGCTTGCCCTGGAGTGAGTCAGCGAAGCCGAAGACGAGCGCGGCGCCGAGGGCGCCGACCGGCATGTAGCGACCGAAGATCATGGCGGCGAGCCCGATGAAGCCGAGGCCGACGGTGATGTTCTCGTCGAAGCGACCTGCTGAGCCGAGCGTGAAGAACGCTCCACCGAAGCCTGCGACGGCACCGCCGAGCATCACGTTGCGGTAGCGGGTTTTGAAGACGTCGATACCGACGGTGTCGGCGGCTCGCGGCTTCTCCCCTACGGAACGAGCACGTAGGCCCCAGCGGGTGCGGAACAGCGCCCACTGCAAGAAGATCGCGAGCACGATTGCGGCGTAGACGAAGATGTTGTTGTTGAACAGCACGGGCCCGACGATCGGGATGTCACCGAGTATTGGGATGTCGATCGGAAGGAATCGGGCACTGCTGTTGAGATCGGGGTTTTGCGAGAGCAGCCGAGACGCCAAAAACGAGGTCAGCCCCAGCGCAAAGATGTTGATGAACACGCCGATGATGATCTGATCTACCAAGTACTTGATCGCCAGTACAGCCAATACCCATCCGAGCACCACACCGGAGATGATGGCTGCGAGCACGCCGATCCACTGATTGGTGACGGAGCCCACGATGACCGCAACAAACGCGCCGGTGAGGAGTTGGCCCTCGATCGCGATGTTGATCACCGCGACCCGTTCAGAAAGGATTCCCGCCATTCCTCCGAGCGCGATCGGCGCAGCTTGAGTGAGGGTTGCTTGGAGCATGCCGACGAGGCTGAAGCTTCCGCCGGCGGCCGCCCACGTGAGGAACGCGAATACGAAGACGATCAGTGCGCCGCCGAGCACAAGGTTGGCTTTGTCACCGAACCCTCGGGTGAGTTGTACCGCCCCGAGGAAACCGAAGAGCACGACGACCACGATGGTGAAGGCTCGCGCCGGAACCTCCAAGGGTGAGACTTGGACCGCGTCGGTTGGCCGCGAGAGGCCAAAGGACGCAACATCGCCACCAGCGATCGAGAAGGTGAAGGCGAAGAGCACCAACGCGCCAAGCCCGATGTAGACAATCCCGAGCACTCGGGCTCGGCGGATCTCTTCGGGGGTTTGGAGCTTTTCAGGCTTGGTCGTGGAGATGGGTATTGCGGTCATGTGCCCCATCCCTTCGTGAGTTGGGTTGGGCCTTCGTCCTCACCCTTGAGGCGATACAGACCGCGGATGAGTGCGGGCGCCGCAACGAAGACGATCACGAGCGCCTGAATGATCGAAACCAGATCGATCGGGATGAACTCCGTGGCCTGCATCTCTCGACCGCCCGCACGTAGCGCTCCGAACAAGATGCCCGCCAAGACCACACCGACAGGATGGGAGCGGCCCAACAAGGCCAGCCCAATGGCGTCAAACCCGATATTGGCCGAGAAGCCGGGCGTTCCTCGGTGCAATACGCCTTGGATGGTGTCCGAGCCAGCGAGTCCAGCGAGAGCTCCGGCGACCGCCATGGCGCTCACGTAGAGCGCATTGACACGCATACCGCCGTATCGAGCGGCGTTGGGGTTGCTACCGAGCGCTCGGAACTGAAACCCGATGGTTGACTTGAAGAGAAACCAGTGAACGAACCAGGCGGCGAGCAGCGCCACGATGATGCCCGCATGGACTCGCAGCTGCGGGTCGATGAACGACAGCAAACGCGGGAGCTGAGAGCCGTCGGCGATGGTTTGACTAATCGGGTCGTTCCGGTCGGGGACGCCAATCAGATCGGTCTGCAACAGCCACAGCACCAGGAACGACGCGATGAAGTTCAACATGATCGTCGTGATCACCTCGTGCGCACCCGTGCGAGCCTTCAGATATCCGGCGAAGCCACCCCAGATCGCACCGCCGAGAGCGCCACCGGTGAGCCCGAGCAAAGCAAGGATCGGGAACGGGATGCTCGTGAACGTGATGCCTACCCAAATGGCAAACATCCCACCGATGAGCAGCTGCCCCTCGCCGCCAATGTTGAACAGTCCAGCTCGGAATCCGACCGCGACCGACAGCCCAGCCAAGATCACCGGCGACGCGGCGACCAGCGTCTCGGAGATAGCACGCACCGAACCGAACGAGCCGCGGAAAAGGGCGCTATACGCTCGGCTGATCTGGTCCCACGACGCGCTGAACCACTCGAGTGAACCAAACAGGTCCCACAGGTCGGGGTCGGTGAGAATGAGAACAAGCGCTCCGGCCACCAGCGCGGTGAAGACCGCGAGCAGCGGGATGATAATGGCCTGCCACAGGGTGCTGTTTGTGCCAGCAACGTCGGCCAGGAGCGCTGGGGTGTTGTCGACCGGATCCTCTGGCGCCGAAGGCGTTTCGGTGCGGCCGTCGTCTCGCACGCTCACGATGCAACCTCCTCGGTATCCAAGGTGGCGGTCGGGTCTGCCTCGGGGCTGCTGCCGGCCATGTAGAGGCCGAGTTCAGTAGCGTCGGTCGCATCACGGTCGAGTACCGCAACCACACGACCGTCGAACATCACCGCAATACGATCCGACAGGGCGAGTACCTCGTCGAGCTCGGTCGACACGAGCAATACTGCTGAACCGCTGTCTCGTTTCCCGATGAGTTGGCTGTGGATGTACTCGATGCTGCCGACGTCCACACCGCGGGTGGGCTGTGACGCGACGATCAAGTCGAGATCACGACTGAACTCGCGGGCCACGATCACTTTTTGCTGGTTGCCACCCGAGAGGTTCGAGGCTGGCACCTCGATACCGGGAGTTCGAACGTCGTAGTGCTCGACGAGCTTCTCGGCGGCTGAGTCAACCTCGTCCCATTTCATGTTGAACCCCGATGAAAACTCATCGGTGTAGTAGCTATCGAGGACCATGTTCTCGGCGACGGTGAAGTCCAGTACGAGACCCATCACCTGGCGATCTTCGGGAATGTGGGCGGCCTTCAGTTGATGGATCTCACGGGGCCCGGCTGTGGTCGTGTCGGTACCGCTAACCGAAACCGAACCGCTCACGACGGTACGCAGCCCAGTGATCGCTTCGACGAGTTCGCTTTGGCCGTTGCCCTGCACCCCGGCGATGCCCAGCACTTCCCCACGACGGACCTCGAAGCTCACATCGGAAACTGCGGCCTGACCGCGGTCATCGGCTACTACGAGATTGGAGACGGACAGAATTGTGTCGCCAGCGTTGGCGTCGACCTTGTCAATCTCCAGATCGACCGGACGCCCCACCATGAGCTCGGCGAGTGACTCAGGGCTGGCCGTTGAGGGGTCGGCGGAGCCGACGATCTTGCCCCGGCGCAGGACCGAGATTCGGTCGGCGATCTCGATCACCTCGTTCAGCTTGTGGGTGATGAAGATGATGCCTTTGCCATCGGCGCGTAGCTCTCTCAGGATCGTGAAGAGCTCGTCGACCTCTTGTGGTGTGAGCACAGCGGTGGGTTCGTCGAGCACAAGGAACTTTGCGTCTCGGAACAACACCTTGATGATCTCGACACGCTGTTGGATACCGACCGGAAGGTCTTCGATGAGCGCGTCGGGGTCGACCGACAAGCCGTATTGCTCGGAGATCTCCCGAAGACGTTGCTTGCCTTTGCGAAGGTTCAACACGCCGAAGCTGTTCGCGGGTTCGTCGCCCAGAACGACGTTCTCCACGACGCTGAACACGGGCACGAGCTGGAAGTGCTGATGCACCATCCCGATACCTGCCGCGATGGCGTCGCTAGGCGAGTCGAAACTCTGCACCTGACCGTCGATGGCGATGTCACCCTCGTCGGCTCCGTACAAGCCGTAGAGCACGTTCATCAACGTGGACTTGCCAGCACCGTTCTCACCGAGCAGCGCATGGATCTCCCCGGCAGCGACATCGAGGTCGACCGAGTCGTTCGCGATAACGCCAGGGAACCGCTTGGTAATGCCGCGCAGCTCTAGTCGCATGTCATTAATCCAAACTTCTGGACTCTGTTGGCGACCATCGAACAGATCCTCCCGCGGAAATAGTGTTCTGTCGACTCGGCCGCAAAACCACAATGGGACGCCCCAGCACAACCGGGGCGCCCCATCGCGTTGACAACAACTTGGCGTTGCAGCGTGGCCGATCAGCCCGTTCGGGTGGTGATCGATCCGTCGATGATTCCGGCGCTGATCGTCTCCAGCGCCTCGTCGAGACCGGAGTCCTCGACCCATGCGTTGGTCACTGGTGCGACGCCCACGCCGCCCGACTCGAGAGTCGAGAGGAGAACTGGCTCAGTCGCACCGTCGTTCACTGCCGTCGCAGCGTCGAGAACGGCCACGTCGATGTTCTTGAGGACCGAGGTGAGGATCACGTCATCGAACTCGGCTGCGGTCTGGGTCCAGTCAGCGTCAACGCCGATGAGACGAAGACCACGTTCTTGAACAAGAGCGGCTGCGCCGAGGCCAACGGGGCCTGCGACTGGAAGGATGATGTCTGCACCTTCATCTGCGAGATTCTCTGCAAGCGCACGACCGTCTTCGAGCGACTCGAAGTTACCGGTGAACAGGCCGTCCTGGGCTTCAATGTCCCAACCGAGAACCGCTACGTCGGCGCCTTGGTCGGCGTTGTAGTAGGCGACGCCCTGAGCGAAGCCCTCCATGAAGTCCGTTACCGGCGGAATCGGGATACCACCGAAGGTGCCGACGGTACCGGTCTGGGTCTGGTCAGCAGCGATGTAGCCAGCGAGGAATGCAGCCTGGTCGATCTGGAACAGGAGACCCTGCGCGTTGTCGCGCACTGGATCAAATGCCGAGTCGACGATCGCGAACTGCTGGTCGGGATTGGCGTCAGCGGCTGCGGCAGTTGCTTCAGCGAGCAAGAATCCAACGGTCACGATGAGGTTGCAGTCGCCCTGGTCGACGAACGATGCGATGTTTGGCTCGAAGTCTGTTTCAGAAACTGACTCAATAACGCGAGCTTCCCAGCCAAAGGCGTCCTCGGCTGCTTCTGCACCTTCGAACGCGAGTTGGTTGAAGGACCGATCATCAACACCACCGGTGTCGGTGACTTCACAAATAGCTCCGGCGTCGCCGCCGGACTCTCCGGATCCGGTCTCGGCTACCGAGTCGCCTCCGCAAGCGGCCGCAATAAGTGCGAGCACTGCAAGAAGTGCCAGCAACCGCGATGTAGTGCGCAGCTTCATTTCTTCCTCCTGGTTCGTCAGACAACGTCCTCAACGAAGTCTGCGGCCACCCCTCCAAGGGCGTCCGATTACTGTTCGGAGCATATAGCGCGCGACCCAGCGCGCGCCCGTCAGATTGCAAAGCTGAAATTCTTGGGGCGTCAGTAGTGGTGTGGGACAGGCGAAAACGGTCAGGGTTGAAGTCGCTGAAGCGACCAGCAAACAACCAGAGCTCCTTCTTGGAACGGGTCGCGGAGCTACGCCACGAATTGAACGTGTTCCGTGGAAAGACATTGGCGTTCTCCTTTAGCGAACACGGCCGGTTCGGTCTCGACTTTGTCGACGTTCCCAACGTGTCACGAAGCGAAGTGATCCTGCCCGAGGAGGACCTCGCGGCCATCGAACGTCCACACCATCGGGATCTCCGCTCGCGCTCAGGAGCTCTTGGACGCTGGCCAGCATCTCAAGCGAGGGCTGCTGATGTATGGACCTCCGGGGACCGGGAAGACACACACGATCTCCTACCTCACTCGCGCCATGCCTGGGCGAACGACGATCATCTTGCAAGGATCGTCGAGCTATGCGATCGGGCAAGCGGCCGCCATTGCGCGGTCGTTCCCACCTGCCACGATCGTGATTGAAGACGTCGACCTCGTCGCCCATGACCGGGGTATGCCGGGCATGGGAGACAACCCGATCTTGTTTCAGCTCCTGAACGAAATGGATGGGCTCGCCGATGACACCGACCTGGCGTTCATCTTGACCTCTAACCGTCCGGAGGTTCTAGAACCGGCGCTCGCGGCTCGACCGGGACGAGTCGACCAGGCCGTCGAGATCGGGAAACCGAACCGGGAAGCACTGGTAGCGCTACTCGACCTGTATCTCGACGACTTGGACCACAGCGTCGATGATCTCGGCGCCATTGCCGACAGGCTCAACGGCGTGACCGCGTCCTTCGTGAAAGAACTCTGTCGGCGAGCGCTACTGCGCAGCATTGAGCATGCTTGCCCGCTCGATCAGAAATGCATCAACGACGCCGTCAGCGACCTTCTCGAGCACTCAGCACCGGTCACTCGGACATCGCTCGGCGCAGCCGAACCGTCGGACCACATGGGAATGAGTGGCCCACCGCCGTTCGGCTACTAGGACAAAAGATTTGTACGTGATTTCAGACCTATGCGGTCAGTTTTTACGTACAAATCTTTAGGCGACGAAGTCGACCGGGGTGCCGAGCGGTACGTGCTGGGCGAGGAAGCGCAGGGTGCTCGGTGGGATGCGGACGCATCCGTTGGAGCCCACGGCGTGGTTGTTCTCCTGACCTTCCGAGAAGGTGCGGTGAATGGCGATCACCGGGAGGCCGCCGTCGAAGGTGTCGAGCGCTTCGGAGAACGAAGACAGCACGAGGGCCGGTTCACCGAAGTAGTTGTCGACCGTAGCGGCCACATAGAAGCTGCCAAATGGGGTTGGACTGTTCGCTCCACCGACGACGGCATTGGTTTCAGCGATGACTTCGCCGTTCTCCCAGACGGTTACCCGCTGGGTGGTCAAGTTGACCTCGGCCCTAACGAAGACCGGAGAAATGTCGTAGTCCTCAGTCGAGACCCAAGCCTCTTGGCCGTTAGGACGAATCGGGAGTTGGACCTTCACCCAATCGTCGCCAGGTTGGCCCTCGGTAACCATGAGGGTCAGCGGGGTCCCGAACTGGTGCGGGTTTGGTTGTAGCCATGGCATGGGGAACAAGTCACCGTCGGGTTCGATGCTCGGCACCAACGAGGCGACGTGGTCACGAGCTGTCGCGATCCACGTACGGGTTGGGTCCGGTGCGAAGGTCGACGTCGTCGTGGTCGGCGCGGCCGTGGTGGTTGTCGTAGTGGTTGGCGCAGCGGTCGTGGTCGTCGTGGTGGTTGGCGCAGCGGTCGTGGTCGTAGCCGGTGCCTCGGTGAGGGCGAGCGAGTCCGGGGTCGACGATTCACTCCCGCACGCACTGGCGATGACGGCGATCACGACGAAAAGCGCGAGTAAACGACGGGTCATACGGTTTGTATCGGCCATTTCACACTGAAATCCAGATAAGTCAAAATACCCGTTTGGTATGGGCAATTCAGCCAAGCGATTAATCGATCAGTGCATCGGTTCGAACTCGCTCCTCTTCTGCTTCGATGTGGGCTGGCAAGACTCTACCGAAGAGCTGCTGAGTGCGCTCAAGTCGACCGATGACCCCAGGCTTCTCGGTGTAGGCGAAGATGGCAGCATGTCGAGGCTTGGAATCGGCCGAGACGCGGCTCACCGCGTGAAGCGAATAACGCCCCTTGAAGATCTGCATGTCGCCGGGTCGAAGGTCCAGGGTGTGCACGCCTCGGCGGCCACCGTCGAGCACCTCTTTGATGTGATCGAAGCCCTCGTCGCCATCGCTGCGTATGTTGTGGACGTACTCAAACAGTCCGCCCTCGTCGGCTTCCTCGACGAGCACAGTGACCGCAAATTCATTGGTGTCGAAGTGCCAAGTGAATTGCTGGCCTGGGTCGAGGATGTTCGCGGTCAAGCCGGCGAGCGGATCGGCATATGGGTGGAGTTTGGGAATTTCCAAACAGTCGGCGAGGAAGCGAGCCAGGTCCGGGTGCTCGAACATGTACCGCATAGCCGTGGTGTCTTCCCACGAATCGCCGGGGATGAAACCGCTCGACCGTTCGAGAAACGTGTTCATGGCATGATCGTCGCCGTAATCGGGATTGTGATGAAAGTGAAAATACGGGTTGATGACCTGGGTGGAGAAGTGTGTCGTCGGCTTGCGTTCCCAGATCTCCTCACCGAGACGGGCGAGTGCATCGGGCCGGATGAGGTCCTTGATGACGGCGCAGCCAACCGATCGCAGGTCTACCTGGGCAGCGGTCACCGCTTGTTGATATTCGGGCGAATCGGGCCGGTCGATGGGATACCGATCGAGGTCGACCAGTTCGGCGAACGTGATAACGGCGCCGCTCGTCATGTCATGCCTCCCAGTGGGGTACCCAGTCACCTTCCAGCCGGAAGGACAGTTGGGCGTCCTCTTCAATTCGTTTCGCTACATGTAATTCGCCGACGTCAGGCCCAAACCGTTCCGTTGCTCGCTCGAACACTTCGAATGCACTTTGCGTCATCGGCAAGTCAGTCCCGACGTACTCACCTAGCTCCATGGTGAGTCCAAGATCCTTCATGCACAAATCGAGCGTAAAGCTCGGGTCGTAGTGTCCGGCGAAGATCGATGGGGCGTCGTGTCGGGCAACGAAGCTGTCGCCGACCGAGGCCTTAATCGCTTCCCACAAGACGTCGAGCTTTACGCCGTTGGCCATGCCTAGGGCGAACCCTTCGCCGATCGACGCGGCATGGATGAACCACAACTGATTGGTGACGAGCTTGGTGACATTGCCGGTTCCAAGCTCGCCGCACTTGATGACGAGTCCCATGTGTTCGAGCACCGGACAAACGCGATCGAGGTCCTCGGGGGCTCCACCCGCAAAGAGGGTGAGCGTGCCGTTGCGGGCACCGTCGACTGCGCCGGTGACCGGCGAGTCCACGACGGTCACACCTTCGGGCGCGGACTTTGCGAGCTGGATCACGAAGTCTCGGCGGTTGGTGGTGAGGTCGACCCAGATGTTGCCCGGGGAGAGCTCGCTAAGTGCTCCTCCGTCGACCATCACCGTCCGGACGTGATCGGGACGAGGAAGCGAAGTGAGGAAAAGGTCGGCGTGGCGAGCACATGCGTTGGTGTCCTCACCAGCGGTGCACCCGGCTTCGACTGCAACGGCAACTTTCTCGGGGTCTAGGTCGTAGACCATGACGTCGTAGCCCGCGGCTGCAAGCCTGCGAGCCATTGGACCTCCCATATTTCCGAGTCCGACAAACCCGATCTTCTCCAACATTTCAAACTCTCAAAATTGCCTTACGAAATTGCCTTACGAACAGCACGATAAGTACGAAATGTAAAAAGGTCAATAAATCTTCTTACTTGTCTCTTGACATCTCGTAATCATTTCAATTTCATGATCCGACGAGTTGCGTCGCGTTCGGCCGTGGCACAATGACGCCATGGCCACCGCCGAAAGTCGCACCACGAAGCGGGCTCGCGCCCTGGTATCCGATACCCGCGTCTCGGTAGCCGTGCCGGCGGAGCTAGTCACCAGCGAGAACGAGCCGACCGAGCGACCAAAGCGTGGCTTCAAAGCGCTGCTGACCTCGTCGATCGGCCCCTCTGCTGACGCAGGGGCTCGCGTGCTCGCGTTCACACGCAACGGCACGCTCATCATGACGACCAAGAAAGGCAATGGCGGCATCCCCGATCAGATCAGCGCGGAGATCGACGCATTCCCCGAAGTCATCGACGATTCCGGCCACGAGCTAGTAATCCAACTCGATAGCGACACCTACCGCGTCGGCGCAATTCACCGCGACACGGCCCTGTCGGCAATCGACCGGTCGCTCGATATCCACCTCGAGCCAGACCCTGCCCCCGCAGAGGTGGCAAGCACTGACGTCGCCGACATCGCCAACCCGATCCTTGCTCCATACGGCGCACCAGACATCGGCGAAACCAACGAAAACCCAGTCGAAGACATCAGGATCGATGAAGAGGAAGCACATGCCGAGGCGCGCGCTGCCGAGGAATGGGTCGTCGAGCCGAACTCCGATCTCGCCGAGGCTGACGCTGGTGTTGACAACGAGGACGACGAAGAAGTCCTTGACGTTGAGGCCGAACTCGAGGCTGCACTTGAG
>CAYUKM010000042.1:0-20866 GCA_964445255.1 uncultured Acidimicrobiales bacterium | reverse complement strand
CCGACGACTGGTTCACCGAGCCGGTCGCGATCCGCTTCGACCGAGACGAGGTCATCGTGCATGGCACGCTCGCTCCGCCCGCTGTGGACGGAGACACCAGCGAAGCGCTCGCGAATCGAGCTCGCATCGACGCGTTCCGTGAGACCACCCGGGAGGACCGGATCGCCATAGCGCTCCGAGCTGAAGAGCAGTTTCTCCGCAAGGTGTCGTGGACGGTCAGCTGCGGCGAAGAGTACCGCGAGTACACCGTTGCCAACGTGCCGGTGATGACCCGGCTACATATCGAAGATCGGGCGATTCTCGACACGCTCATCGACGCTGGCGTAGCACGCTCTCGAAGCGAAGCACTCGCATGGACGGTGCGCCTCGTCGCCGAGAACGAATCCGGTTGGCTCAACGAACTACGTGAAGCAATGACCAGCGTCGAAGAAGTCCGAAACCAGGGGCCCTCCAGTCGGCGTTGACCTCCTGGGCTACGCAGTTGGGAGCTAGCTAGTTACTCATCTTGAGAAAGTCCTCGTTGACGCGAGGTCGAACCCAACGCGGCGAGATGGTGGCTGCCGGAGAGCGTCTAACGATGTTGCCCACGCCACAAACCTAATCTGGTTTCGCCGAGGGGCGGCGGCTCCGCTAACCAGCCTGCTTCGGCGTCAGCCAGACGGAACCGTAGGGCGGAAGTTCGACCTCGTCCGTGAGGTCGTGGCCGGTTAGTAGGCAGTGGAAGCTGTCGTCGACGGCGACGTGCTTGGTCTCGTCGGTCATGTTGCAGTAGACGCTGACCTGTTCTCCTCCGTCGACCGAAGTGCGGTCGATCGCTAAGACGCCATCGAGATCCCGCAATTGCTGCGCGCCTTGCGGGTGGAATGCAGGGCTGCTGCGGCGGAGTGCGGCACGGTCTAGCAGTCCGCGATAGAGGCGACTCTGCCAGGTGTCGTCAGCCAGTGACGGCACGTCGTTTACGTGGACCCGGCTCCGGTTTATTGAACGGCGAATCCCATCGGCTTCAACAGCGGCATGGTCGCTGGTCGTGGCCATTAGCGAGTTGATATAGATGGCCGGGACTCCGGCCAAGGCCAGGACGATGGTGTGCAGCAAGATGATGCGGTCGACCATGTGCGGGTCATCCGGGCCGCCGAACAGGTCGGGGAAGGCGATGTTCAACTCGTAGGGCCGATCCTCGCCGTTGCGTGAGTACGTGCCATGCATGCCGCCTCGATCGTGCGTGAGTTGGACCAATCCCTCGATGTCGTCGTTGCTCAGGAACCCTTCGGCCGGGCGAACGCCGATGCCGTCGTGGCTTGCCAGGAAGTTGAACAACGTCGTGCCCGGTGGTGGGGGAGAGGCCTCGGCCATCCACGCGACCAATCGATCGGCTCGACCGTTGAGCACGGCATCGATTGCAAGTGGAGGCAAGGTGAAGTTGTAGATGAGGTGCGCCTCATCGCTGTCACCGAAGTACGTGCGGTTCTCTCGGTCTGGAACGTTGGTCTCAGTAATGATCGATACTTCAGAGGCACGGGCTGCCAACAAGGTGTGCAGCATCTTGACGATCTCGTGCGTCTCGGGAAGGTGAATCGAAGTGGTGCCGGGAACCTTCCAGATGTAGGCGACGGCATCCAGGCGCAACAGCCGAGCACCTCGGTTGATGTACAGGTCGATGATGCGCAGCATCTCGGCTACCAGCTTGGGGTTGCCCCAGTCGAGGTCGACTTGGTCACGACTGAAGGTGGTCCATACCAATTGCGGGCCCACGGCGGTGTCGAATTCGCTGAGCAGTGGCGTGGAGCGCGGGCGGGTGACCGTCGAGACATCCCAGTCGGGCTCGCCGGTCATGATGTAGCCCCGGCCCGGCTCCTCGTCGCGGAGGAACTGCTGGAACCACGCCGCACTTGCCGAGCAGTGATTGAGCACGAGGTCGAACATCAACGGCACCTCGCCAGCGAGCGCAGCCATGTCATCCCACGTGCCGAGGTTTGGGTCGACCTCGGTGTAGTCGATCACCGAGAACCCCCGGTCGGAGCTGTACGGACTAAACGGAAGCACATGGACGATGCTGATCGCGTCGGCAAGATCCGAACCCACCAGCGATGCGAGGGCTCGTAGGGGCGCTTGGTCGTCGTTGACGATGGAATCGCCATAGGTGATGAGCGCAACGTCGTCCTCGTCCCAACGCGACTGGGGCACTGGCAGCGCGTAGGTATCGATCCCCATCGCCTCGATGAAAAGGTCAGCGACCATCTCATCTCGAAATCCCCAGATTTTCTCGATGTGATCGAGTAAAGACTCACGGAGGTCATTTGTTGGGGCGGTAGAACTTGCCACGCCTTGAGGCTAATGAGGCCCATACTTATGTGTGCGCGATACCGGGTTGCCGATCGAAGGTGTTATCGAAGATGTTCGATCCGCGTTACGAGACGGTCACACTGCGGTGCTCACGGCTGAGCCTGGAGCCGGCAAAACCACTGTCGTGCCACTACGGCTTCTCGACGAACCGTGGGCCACGGGGAAGATCCTGGTGCTGGAACCGCGCCGCGTGGCGGCCAGGGCGGTCGCTCGCCGAATGGCCGAAATGCTCGGCGAGTCAGTGGGAGACACGGTTGGATACCGAACCCGAGACGACAGGCGCGTCGGTCCTAACACGCGGGTGGAGGTCATCACCGAAGGCATCTTGACCCGTCGCCTCCAAACCGACGCATCACTTCCGGGCGTCAGCGCTGTTCTGTTCGACGAGTTCCACGAGCGATCGGTGCACGCCGACCTCGGCCTCGCCCTGACACTCGACGCTCGGGACACGATCTGCCCAGACCTTCGCCTTCTCGTCATGTCAGCGACGATCGACGCCGACGCGGTGGCAAAGCTGATCGGGGGCGATGACCAGCCTGCGCCAGTGGTGTCGTGCCCGGGGCGTACCCACCCGATCGACATTCGATGGCGGCCACGCAAGGGCCGAGACAAGCTCGAACTGTCCGTGACCACAGTCGTAGAAGAGGCGCTCGGCGAACCCGGAGACGTGCTCGTCTTCCTTCCAGGAGTTGGCGAGATCCGTCGAACCGTCGCGGAAATCGCCCGCAGAACCGATGCCGCTGTCATGCCCCTCTACGGCGGTCTGCCTTCGGACGAACAGGACGCAGCGCTGCGGTCCCTGCCCGCCCAACGCCGGGTGGTCGTCTCGACCGATGTCGCCGAAACCTCGCTGACCGTCGATGGCATCGGATCGGTCGTCGACGCTGGCCTACAGCGACGACCGCAATATGACCCGTCTTCGGGTTTGTCCAAACTGGTCACCACGAGCCACTCGAAAGCATCGGCCGACCAACGAGCGGGTCGCGCAGGTCGACTCGGTCCGGGGGTGGCGTTCCGCTTGTGGTCAAAGATGGAACACGCTGGCCGCGCGGCACATGAGTCGGCAGAGATCACCCGGATCGACCTGGCCTCGGTCCTGCTCGAATCCCTGGCCTGGGGCGTGTCGAGCCCCTCCGAACTTCGCCTGCTCGACCAGCCATCCACCGGTGCCGTCGAGGAAGCCTTCGCGGTGTTGGACCTCCTTGGCGCTGTCGACGAGGAACGAAAGCTCACCGCCGACGGGCGCGCCATGTTGAAGCTTCCACTTCACCCAAGGCTTGCTGCGATGGTTGCCGCCGTAGGCGACGGACCCCTGGGTTGGCCGGCGGCCGTTCTGGCGAGCCTTCTCGAAGAGCGAGACGTAATTACGGGTAGACCATCCGAACGGCCGGTCGATCTGTGGACCCGCGTCCGTCTGGTTGTCGACGAGTCGTTCCGGACCGCCAACACCGATGTGGTGGCGCTGCGCTCCGTTCGCCGGAGCGCGCGACAGCTCCTTGACCGCACGGGCGCACAGGAGAGCGCGGTTTCGATCGATGACATCGGGAGAGCCCTTTCCCTCGCCTACCCCGACCGCATCGCGCAGAAACGTGCCGGCCAGGGTGGACGGTTCCGTATGGCGAACGGAATGGGTGCTGAATGTGCGAAGACCGATGGGCTCGCGCACGAAGACATGTTGGTCATCGCCGAAGTGTCGGGCGACAAGCGCCGACCGCAGATCCGTCTCGCCGCAGGAATCGATGCCCTAGATGTGGAGCTCGGGTTCGCGGCCAACATGAACGAGCGAACGTTCTTTGGATGGGATGACGACCGTGACGACCTTGTTGTCCGCGTCGAGCGTCGGCTCGGTTCGCTCGACTTTGGGACGCACGTCGCTCGAGTAGAGCCATCCCCACAGACAACCGAGGCGCTCATCGAGCGAATCACCCACACCAAACTCGATGCGCTCGATTGGACCGAGGCGGCTCGACAATTCCAGGCCCGTCTCTCACTGATCGCCGAACACCGACCCGGGGAGATCGCAGCTGAGGTCGATGATAGGCAGCTCATGGCGAACGCCAGCGATGTGTTCGGCCCGTTCCTCCATGGTGCAACCGGGCGAAAAGACATTGAAGCGATCGATGTGCTCGAAGTCCTGCGGAGCCAATTGTCGTGGGATGAACAACAATCCGTCGAGCGCCTCGCACCGCAATCATTCACCTTTGCTGGTGGCCGAGAGCGGCGCATCGACTACACAGCGGAGACCCTCAAGGTGTCGGTACGAGCTCAGGACGCATATAGGACAGCGGCGACTCCGACCGTTATGGACGGGGCGGTTCCCATCGCCGTGGAGCTGCTCTCACCCGCTGATCGACCAATTCAGATCACCTCAGACCTGGCCGGATTTTGGACGGGAAGTTGGGCGTCGGTTCGCAAAGATATGGCCGGGCGGTACCCGAAACACGACTGGCCCGAAGACCCCTGCTAGAAAGTTCTCATGGACGTCGTTGTCATCTTTGATTCACGGACCGGAAACACCGAACGAGCCGCTGGTTTGATCGGAGCTGGGCTTGAAAGCGCTGGTGCGCAAGTGTCGGTGTATTCGATCGATGAGGTAGACCTCGGCGCGCTCGCCCGCGCCGATTTGGCCGTCATTGGAACCTGGACCGGAGGGTTGTTCTTCTTCGGCCAGCACCCCGGTGGCGCAGGCAAGATCGCAACCGTCCTCCCAGACCTGTGGGACAAAGCGACGTTCGCGTACGTCACCTATGCGATCAATGCTGGCCCGGCAGCGAAGAAGATGGGCGATGTTCTCGACGGAATGGGCGCAGTGAACCTCGGAACTGCAGCGCTCCATCGAGACAAGCTAGAGGAGCAATGCGCCACGTTCGTCGACGACATCCTCGCTGAGGTCACGACGGCCTAACTCGCCCGTGGTTTTACGGCTCGAGCAAGTCGGAGAATCGTGGCTCACCGTCGGCCACCTCGATGAGTCGATAGGTACGTTCGACGTTCCCGCGCGGGTTCAGCGATAACTCCCCACTCAACGATTCAAAGGGTTCGGCACGTAAGACATCGGCCATTTGAGCAGGACGAACCGAACCGGCTCGCTGAACTGCGTCGATGAGTGCGGTTACCGTATCGGCGGCTACCACGTCGGTTGCGACAGGGTCGTCGAAGATGCCGTAGAGGCGGTTGATCTCGGCGACGGGATCATCGCCGTACCGACTGGACGGGGCGACGATCCAAACGTTGTTCGTGTCGTCGGCCCAGGTTTGGTCGTCGGCGAACCACGGGACTACGACCGGTTGGTCGAGTTCGTTTGCTCGGAGTTCAGCCACGATCTCGCCAGCGGTTGGAGCCAGTGAACACAACACCAAAGCGTCGACATCTCGCAGTTGAGCGCTCACGCCAGCGACTAGCTCGGCGGGGTCGTCGATCAACTCGGTGAAACGCTCGGTGATGGTCACATCGACGGCCGACGTTTCTACCACGCTCGTGCATTCATCGGCGACGTCAGGAATCAGGTCCGAAGCAAGCGTCGCAACTTGTGGTTCGTTCTCTGGACTCGTCGTGAGAATCTCGTCGAGGGCTGCCGCGATTGCCCGCGGCGATGTGGCTAGGGTGCCCACGTCGATGACCAGGTTTGAGGTGGAATCAATCTCGGGCAATGGAAGCGTTGTACAGCCGGTCAGTACCAGCATGTCGTTAGCCAAACCCGATGCTACGACGTCGGGAACTGTGCCGTCATCGCAGGTCGTGACCAAGACCGTCACTCCGAGGCCACGGAGTGCCTCGACCGCGCTAACAACATCGTCGGGTTCATCGATCTGTATGGTTTCGATTTGTGCGAGACCCGCCGCCGGGCCCGTCCGGATTGTGGACATGAGGACTTCGCTGACCTGCTGGTCTCGAACGGCGGTCGGGGCAGAGATGTTGAGCACCATGCCGATACGAAGGTCCGGATTGAGAACGGGCTCGACCACGTCCGCACCCGCCACCGTCGAGGGTGGGGGCGCTCCTCGATCGCTCGAGCAGCTAAGTGCAAGAAGGGGAACGATGATGGCCGCCGCGATCAAGCGGCGGTTCAACACGTCGAGTTTCCCTCACCCACAGGCGCAGGCCGGTGAAGTACCGCAGACGTGATGGTGATCTCGACATTGTTCTCGTCGAGAATCGTGCCCATGCCATCGGCTATCAAGCTGAACTCCCCAGCACCGCGACTCGGCCAGAGCAGGCTCAGCGGCGCATCTCGTTCTACCGCCTTGATGACACTGCGGCCAAAACCGGTGATGCGCACAACCGGACTGTCCATTTCGAGCACGGCCCGAACGTGATTCGCTCGAGCAGCGCCGTGGTCTGACGAGTAGAGCAGGTACGGGGTTTGGCCGTAGGGTTCTGCGGCTTCGGCCAATCCATCGGGTTCAACTGCATGGCTCACCCAAACAGTGTGGCGAAGTACGACTACAAATCATCGTCAGATGGGTGACGTCGGTCGCAGCATGCGTGAAAGGCTGACGGAACGTCGGCTTTGGGGAGAATCGCGACACGCATTGTGAGGTCTGCGTAATTGGTTTTGGAACTGATTACACAAACGTGAAATACTGCAAATTCCGAGTGGCAACCGTGTCACGAGGCGGAATGATCGACTGGCTCTGGCGGACCTTTAGCGAGAATGATGGCTGTACAAGGGGAACTTCCCAAAAAAGCGAATAGCCGCGCCGGAGTTGGTTGGTGGATGGATGGCTCCGGAGCGTGGCGTCCACCCCAGGAGTGGCCAGAAGACACCCCGCCCTTCGAGGGCTGGGAGCGAAACGACGACGGTACATGGTCGGGTCCGGGAGTTGTCGAGGCACCCAAAGCGAAGGCGACTGCTCCAACAGCTGCCAAGCAGGAAGTCTCCGGCGAAAAGAAGAGTCGTTTGTCGCGCCAAGCTCGTGCGGATCGTCGGGCGATGCTGACAGTGGTCGGTGCGCTCGGTGGAGCCGCGATGTTGCTGATCGTCGCCCTCGTACTCATCACCCAGGCTGGCGCCTCTGATACTGGCGATGTAGTAGCCAGCGACGCAGAGGTCATCTACTCAGCAGAAGACGACCAGGCCGTGATCGCCCGCCGCCGGGCGCTTGCCGCAGAGGCACCAGGGCTTGCACGCGAGCAGCTCGCAGACCTTGCACGCCGCGACCAGAGCGAGGACGAAACCGCCAGTGCCTCCTTCTCGGGCGACAACTGGGTTGTCGCCGCTACCGATTGCCTCGACGTGTCTGAGCGGGTGCTGGTAGCGCGCAGCGCTATCCCTGTGACCTGGGCCGACCAACTCGAGTGCGTTGCCGATGGTGGGCTGTGGAACGACCGGTATCTCGGGGCCACCCTCGACAGTGTCATCGACGTTGAGGTACAACCGCTCATTCCGGTAGAGAACGTCCATATCTCCGGTGGTTCGGACTGGACCCCCGACACGAGACAGTCCTACCTGGCAGATATTGATCACCCGGCCACATTGCACATCTTCGCCGCCCAAGGCGGACACAATCCACGTGCGCAGGCTCCCGATGAATGGCGCCCCAGTAACCGCAACATCTGGTGTGCTTACGCAGTTGACTGGGTAGCGGTGAAGGCCCGTTGGGAGCTGACTGTGACCGAAGCTGAAGCCGTAGCGCTCGCCGACATGCTCGCAACCTGCGACGAGGCAGAGTCAGCGGGAGCAGATCCCAACTCGATGTCGGAGGGCACCGTTGCTCCCGCCAACATTTCATTAGGTGCTGACAGCTAGCGAATCCGGCCGAGAGTGGTTGGTGGCAGGGAGCGCGATGGTACGGTGAACGACTACCGTACGCCCTACCCCCCGGAGCTGTTTGAGCCATGACCACTGCGGAAGAGCAGCGCCTTCTTGACGATTATGACGCCTGGACCAAGTGGGGTCCTTACGTTTCCGAACGAGCATGGGGAACCGTGCGAGAGGATTACTCTGGATCCGGTGATGCGTGGAGTTACTTCCCCTATGACCATGCGAGGTCACGCGCGTACCGCTGGAACGAAGACGGTCTCTTCGGGATCTCCGATCGCGACCAGATTTGGTGTTTGGCGATGGCGTTCTGGAACGGTCGCGACACGCATCTGAAGGAACGGCTCTTCGGGCTGAACGGTCACGAAGGTAACCACGGAGAAGACGCCAAAGAAGAGTGGTGGTATCTCGATGCGGTGCCGAGCCACGCATGGGGTCACTCCGCCTATGCCTACCCGCGAATGGAGTTCCCGTACTTCGATCTTCGAGCTGCGAACATGGATCTCTCCCGTTTAGTCCCCGAGTACGAACTGCTTGACACGGGCATCTTCGAGCAGGGTTGGTGGGACATCAACGTCCGTCACGCAAAGCACGCGCCCGATGATCTCGTCGTCGAAGTTGAGGTAACGAACCATTCGACCGAGGATGACGTCTTACATGTGCTCCCAACAATCTGGTTTCGCAACCAGTGGACCTGGCGTGTCGACGACGCTCCCAAGCCACAAATCCGAGTCGCAGACCACGGCGGATTCGCTCTCGAATCCGACGATTTCGGACGCCTCGAGCTGACCGCCACGGATGGCTCAAGTCCGCTGGTGTGCGAGAACGAAACGAATCGACCTCGGGTAAAGAATGGCGAAGCCCGTACGCAGTTCCCCAAAGACGGAATCAACGACCACGTCGTGACGGGCAGCGAAACAGTAAATCCCGAAGGTGTTGGAACCAAGGGGGCGTTGTGGTTTCAACTGGCCGTGCCCGCGGGCGAGACTGTCAAGGTGGCCGTGCGGCTTGCCCCAGATGCTCGACCTGCCGAGCAAGGCATCAAGACGCTGTTCGACAAGCGGCTTGCAGAAGCTGATCTTTACTATGAAGAGCGCTTACCGTCCGGCACTCCGCCGGAGCGTGTGGGGATCGCTCGCCAGGCGCTCGCGGGTCTGCTGTACTCGAAGCAGTTCTACAATTTCGACGTTGAGAAATGGCTCGAGGGTGACCCTTCGTCCGCGCCACCGCCCGAGGAGCGAAAGATTGGACGAAACAACGATTGGCGTCATCTGAACAACGCCGATGTGATTCCGATGCCCGACCCCTGGGAGTACCCCTGGTACGCAGCATGGGACACCGCTTTTCACTGCTTGCCGTACACGGTGATCGACCCCACGTTCGCGAAGGACCAGCTGATTCTGCTCGGCCGCGAGTGGTACCAGCATCCCAATGGTCAGCTTCCCGCCTACGAGTGGAGCTTTGGTGATGTGAACCCGCCGGTTCATGCGTGGGCGGCCCTGCGAGTGTTCGAACTCGACGGTGGATGGGACACCCATTTCCTGGAGCGCATGCTGCACAAGTTGATGCTCAACTTCAACTGGTGGGTGAACCGTCGAGATATTGAAGGAGACAATGTCTTCGATGGCGGTTTCCTCGGGCTGGACAACATCGGCCCGTTCAACCGTTCCGAGGGTCTTGGCATCGGACGTCTCGAACAAGCCGATGCTACGGGCTGGATGGCGATGTATTCGTTGGACCTGCTCGACATGGCGCTGCGACTCACGGCCGAGAGCCCGTCCTATGAGGATCTGGCCTCGAAGTTCGCTCGCCACTTTGCCTATATCGCTACAGCCGCCGACGAACACGAACTGTGGAGTGACACCGACAACTTTTACTACGACCACTTGGTTCTGCCCGATGAGTCGATCCCAATTTCTGTTCGTTCGATGGTCGGCCTGATCCCGATCTTTGCCACCCGGATCTTGTCTGCGCAAGGGCTCGACCGCTGCGGGGTTTTTCACACCCACCTGGATTGGTTCCAAAAGAACCGACCACACTTCGCGTCGCACATGCAGATGAACGACAACGGCGATCTTCTGCTCTCGTTGGTGAGTCCCGAACGTCTCGTAGGGCTCCTTGAAATCGTCCTCTCCGAGAACGAGTTTCTGTCAGACCACGGATTGCGCGGCCTGTCAAAGGCCCACGAGGAAAATCCGTTCTCGATGGACGTCGATGGACGCCATTTCAGCGTCGGTTACGAACCTGCCGAGTCGGAAACCTCGCTGTTTGGTGGCAACTCGAATTGGCGAGGCCCCGTGTGGTTCCCGCTGAACTACCTGTTGATCGAGTCGCTTCGACGGTTCGACTACTGGTCGGGTGGGACGTTGATGGTCGAGTTCCCAAAGGGTTCGGGATTGAAGCGCAGCGTGGGTCAAATCGCCGACGAACTCAGCAGCCGGTTACTTGCGCTCTTTGAGGTGGGCGAGGACGGCACTCGCCCGTCGATGCCCGCACACCCGAACTATGCCGCCGGTGGCCCATGGCAAGACCGGTTGCTCTTTCATGAGTACTTCCATGGCGACACCGGCCGCGGTCTTGGAGCAAGCCACCAGACGGGCTGGACGGCCTTGGCCGCGTCACTTGTGCTTGGCCGCGACGCTCCGCTCGGCCGTAGGCGGCGCAGCCGGAGCTAGTTGGTAGAGGGCCCGAACCACTCGGGGTCGTAACCAAAGATGTCACGAACCGGGCGGCTGTGGTCGGTATCAATCTGCACTTCTACCTGCGAAGGGTGCACTTGGCTCGGGTGTTCAACCCCCATTGCATTCGACAGCCGAACGAGTTCATGTCGCAACTCGGCCACATAGTTCGCAAAGCGAACCGACTTGTCCGTAGGGTCTAGGCCTCTCGTGAGCCAGCGATTCTGAGTGGCTACACCGGTCGGGCAGTGGCCGTCGTGGCACTTCTGTGCCTGCACGCAGCCAATGGCGAGCATCGCCTCGCGAGCGACGCCGATGCCATCGACGCCCATCGACATTGCGACCATCGCTTCGGTCGGGAGGCCGAGCTTTCCGGCTCCGAAGAACACCACCTGTTCGTGGATACCTTGTTCGGCAAAGGCCCGGTAGACCTCCGCGAAGCCTTGGCGAAACGGCAGGGCCATGTGGTCGCTGAAAGGAAGCGGAGCAGCACCCGTGCCGCCCTCTCCGCCGTCCACGCTGATGAAGTCTGGTCCTTTGCCCGTTTGGGCCATGTGCTCTGCCAGTTCGGTCCAGAAGGATCTGATGCCCACCGCGGACTTGATGCCGACAGGTAAACCGGTAACCGAGGCAATCTCTTCGCAGAAGTCGACGAGACCGTCCACTGAGGAGAACGCACGATGACGGCTCGGGCTGAGCACGGTCACGCCAACTTCCACTCCTCGGGCTTGTGCAATCTCCGCACTGACCTTCTTGCCGGGCAATACACCACCGAGACCGGGTTTGGCTCCTTGGCTCATCTTGAGTTCGATCCCCTTCACGTCGGCGGTGTGGATCGACTCGAGCAGTCGATCCATGGAGAAGGAACCATCGGGGTTGCGGGCGCCGAAATATCCGGTTCCGAGTTGAAAGATGAGGCCGCCTCCGTGGCGATGGTGGTCGCTGATGCCTCCCTCACCGGTGTTGTGGAGGCAACCAGCGATCGCCGACCCGCGATTGAGTGACTCGATCGCTGGGCCTGAAAGCGAGCCGAACGACATCGCAGACACGTAGATAGCTGACTCGGGTTGGAACGCGTGGCGGCGTCCGTGGCGCTCACCCAGCACCTTTCGCATCGGAAGCAGGTCTGCTTCGCTCTCGGGTGGTGACTCGTGAGGAAACGCAGCATGACGAAATACGACGTAGCCGGGCTGGGTGAGTTCGTTGTCGGTGCCGAAACCAAAGTAGGCGTTCTGTTTCTTTGCGGACGCGTACACAAAGCGCCGCTGATCTCGACTGAACGGCAGTTCCTCGTCGTTATCTGCGACGATGTACTGACGCAATTCTGGCCCCACCTTCTCAATGAGGTAGCGAAGGTGCCCGATGATGGGGAAGTTGCGCAAGATGGCGTGCTTTCGCTGAGTAACGTCGTGAACAGCGACGACGGCGAAGAAGCCAACGAGTCCAATTAGTACCCACAACCACCAAGGCATGGAGAGATCGTAGGCTCAAGACGATGAGTGAACTGCAACAGATCACAGAAGATGTGGTGAATATGGCCGAGCCGGGGGAGCAGGTTGAGGCCTACGCCTCCCGCGGGACCTCGACTGAGGTCAAAGCGTACGGAGGTGAGGTTGAGGCCTTCACGTCGGCGAGCTCGGCTGGGATCGGGATCCGCGTGATCCGCGATGGCCGAGTTGGGTTCGCCTACGCGGGCACCCTCGACAACGCGGTGATCAGCGAAACGCTGGCCGAAGCTCGAGACAACCTGACGTTTTCCGAACCCGATGAATGGGTTGCCCTTAGTGAGCCTGACGGCGGAACGCCGATCGTGCATGACCACTGGGATGACGGGGTGGCGACGATGGCGACAGAGGACAAGGTGCAGATGGCTTTGGATATGGAGGCCCGAACCCTCGCCGCCGATCCGCGGGTAACCGGAATCCGAGTCGCGGCGTACTCCGATTCGAGCGCCGAGATGGCGCTAGCAACAACAACGGGAATCCGCGCTACCGATCGCGGTACTGGCGCGTCGATTTCTGTTGCGGCGCTAGCGAAGGATGGGGAAGATACTCAGATCGCCGGTGGATTCGACGTCAACTTCGGGCCTGGTGACTTGTCGATCGACAAAGCTGTAGACGATGCCGTTCATCGGGTAACTCGGCTACTTGGAGCGAGCCAACCGCAGTCGGAGAAGCTCACCGTCGTTCTGGAACCACGCATGGCGATCACCATCATCGGCATCGCCGTCGGGATGCTCAACGGCGGCCGCATGATCAAGGGGCGGACGCCATTTCTCGATCGCGTGGGCGAGGTGATCGGTTCGGAGTTGCTCACTGTCACCGACGACCCAACGAACCCCGAATCTTTCGGCGCTACTTCTGTCGACGCCGAGGGGCAGACCTGCAGTCCGCATTCGCTGATTGAGTCGGGCGTGCTCCGGGGTTTCTTGCACAACACCTACACCGGGCGGCGGAGTGGAGAAGGAACGACCGCTAACGCCCAACGAGGCTTCTCGTCGACTCCAGGTGTCGGTCCGCACGCCATCGTTATGACACCGGGCGATGGCGATCTCGAAAGCATCATTTCGTCAGTTGACCGAGGGGTGCTAGTCACCGGAATGAGCGGGCTGCACTCCGGAGTGAACGCAATCAGCGGCGACTTCTCCGCTGGTGCAGAGGGACTCATGATCCGAGACGGAGAATTGGCCGAGCCCTTCCGAGAGGCAACGATCGCATCCACGGTGCAAAAGATGCTCACCGATGTTGTCGCCGTCGGTGCAGACACTGAATGGCAACCGGGTGGAGCGGGCGCCGTTTCGATCGCGATCGGTGACGTTTCGCTCAGCGGCGCCTAGGGTCTACTTTCTCTCGTCTTTCGGGCACGAGATATTTACTTTCGGGGTTCAACTGTTTCGCTAGTGGCGGCCTTACTCTTGCGTCGTTCAGACCGAAAAGGAAATTATGTCTCTCCTCATGCGGCGCGCACCCCTTGTCCTCGGTGGGGCCTTAGCGATCTGGCTCATGGCCGCGACCCCTGCTGCAGCGTTTCAAGGCGCCGATGGCGCAATGATCGAACTCTCGGTTCTGCAGGCGATCATCCTGGGACTCGTAGAGGGCCTCACGGAGTACCTCCCGGTCTCCTCTACAGGTCACCTGCTCGTGACGAACGAACTGCTCGGGCTGAACGAGACCGAGGCGAGCGAGGCCGCTATCGAGACGTACGCAATCTGCATTCAGGTAGGAGCGATCATCGCCGTACTCTTCTTGTACTGGGAACGGATCCGGCAAATGATCGACGGATTGCTCGGGCGCAGCGAAGAAGGCCGCCGAATCCTGATCGCGGTCATCATCGGCTTCACCTTCACTGCGATCCTTGGGCTCGCCCTCCAAGACTTCGTCCGTAGCCGCTTGTTCGGTGTGCCACCGATCGCTGCTGCATGGCTGCTTGGTGGAATCGGGATCCTTATCCTCAGCCGGACTGGTTGGTTCGATCGCACCACTCGGGAACTCGGAACACTCACCTGGCAGAACGCTGTGGTCATCGGACTCATTCAGGCCATTGCGATATGGCCAGGCGTGAGTCGCTCGATGATCACCATCATCGGCGCTGTATTGATCGGACTGTCGCTTCGTGCCGCGGTGGAGTTCAGTTTCCTCCTCGGTCTCATCACGTTGACTGCCGCGACAGCTCTCGAGGGCTTACAAGGTGGTGCTGAGCTCGTCGACACCTTCGGCATAACCACTCCGCTGATCGGCCTGGTCGTGGCGTTCGTGTCGGCGATGGCCGCGGTGAAGTGGATGGTCGCCTGGCTCAACGACAAGGGCTTCGAAGTCTTTGGCTGGTACCGAATCGCGATCGGGATCCTCGCGTTCATTCTCCTCGCTGCTGGGGCGATTAGTTAGCCCCACAAGTTTTCTGTGGTCCGTTTCCGGCGCTATGGCCCGGTTTGCGACCACAGATTTTCTGGTGGCGCGCGGAGTAGCTGAGTTATAGGGTGGCTGTGCTTTCCCCTCTTGCCTGATATGGCCGTGATCGATGCTCTGTGAACGGGCACGAGGGAAAGTGTGATGACTCGGTTGGATACGCGAAAGCGTTTTGGTGGGGCGCGTTGGCTCAAGGTGCGCCCGTGGCGGTGGGTCCCCTTCAGCGTTCGTCTGCGTTGGGCGACGATGCGCTCGTGGGTCGGCCGAAAACGCCTCGTGCGGCGGGGTCTTGGCTTGGCCAGCCTTGCACTCGCGTTGCTTGTTGTTTCGGCCTCACGGTCGAGCGCCACAGCGGCTCAGGAGCAATGGGGGACCACTCAGGAGGTAGTGGTGGTGGTCCAATCGCTAGGCGCCGGGGACTTCGTTGAGCGCGGCCATGTGGAGTTCCGCTCCCTGCCACGAGCAGTCGTGCCGGTCGACGCGATTCGACCATCGACGTTTCGACAGCAGCCAGCGGGCAACGAGTTGCGAATTGGTGATGTGCTTCGCGGTCGAGATCTTGTGGACACCCAAGACGTGCCCGCGGATCATCGCGGTATCGCTATTGCTCTGGGCCCCGAGTCTCCGACCTTCGTCGTCGGTGACCGAGCCGAAGTGTTCGTTTTTGGCGACCGCTTCGCACAACGGATAGGCGGGGAGGCTCAGGTGATCTCTGGACGAGTGATTGAGACCAACGAGGAGTCGGTAATTGTCGCTGTGCCAGAAGATGTTGCACACCAAGTAGCCGCGGGACTCGTCAACGGCGCAGTGGTGTTGGCCAAAACCGGCCCCTAGTCGCTCGAAGAACTCGACGACGTGGAGGATGAAGATGAAGAGGAATCCGAACTCGAGGAGCTCGACGATGAGGACGACGACGAATCTGAGCTTGAAGAACTCGACGAACTCTTCGCACTGTCGTTCTTGTAAAAGCCGGTTCCCTTGAACGCGATTCCGACCTTGCCGAACACCTTGCTCACATTCTTCTTAGAACGAGTTCCACAACCCGGGCACTTGGGGGTGGAGTCGTCGCTGAAGGACTGCACCTTCTCGAATTCTTCACCACACTGTTTGCAGCGGTATTGGTAGGTCGGCATCGCCGCGTGGGCCTTTCGATCGCGATACGGGCTATGTGAGTATTGAGCCCAGAACGCCTCAACAACAACCTCGCGCTGGTTGTTCCCCACCCACCAGGCCTACCATGGCAACGTGTCGGTAAGTGTGGTCGGATTGGCGGTGGTTGTTGCAGCCTATTTTTCAGGGTCCTTTCCGACCGCGAGTATCGTCGGCATGCTCTCGGGCCACGACCACTCCAAAGAGGGTTCAGGAAACCCCGGCGCAACGAATGTCTGGCGGACATCGGGCAAGGCCTTAGGCGTGCTCACCCTCGTGGTAGACCTCCTCAAAGGGGCGTTGCCAGTCATTGTCGCCTTGCTCGTTGCGGGCCGCCCATGGGCTGCTGCAACATGGGCCGCGGCGACCATCGGCCATGTCATCCCGATCGGACGTTGGCGCAGCGGCGGCAAGGGTGTCGCCACGGCAGGTGGGGGAGCTTTGGTTCTCTACCCGCTCATTTCGGTCCTGCTGATCGCCGTGTTCCTCGTTGTCGTCAAAGTAACCAAGCGTGTATCGGTGGGATCGTTGATGATGGCGGCGCTCGTTGCCGTCGGCGCTGTTTTCACACACGAGTTTGTGATTGAGGTCGCCGCGGCCGTGCTTGTAGCGGCCGTCATTTTCATCCGGCATCGCTCCAACATCGGAAGACTGATCTCCGGCCAGGAACTAACCCTGAGCTGAGCCTCCACCCAATTGGCTGCCTGCCGCTTTAGATTTCAACGTGGCTACCGATTCGGTATACGCGGGGTAATTGAACGTGGAGACGAATAATGACGACGGTACGTAAAGCAGTAATTCCTGCGGCAGGTCTTGGTACGCGGTTCCTGCCTGCGACCAAAGCGCAACCGAAAGAGATGTTGACCATCGTCGATAAGCCCGCCATACAGTACGTGGTCGAAGAGGCAGTCTCGGCTGGCATCGAAGATGTACTCATCATCACCGGTACAGCGAAGAAGGCGCTCGAGGATCACTTCGACCGCAACTTCGAGTTGGAGACACTTCTCGAGCGCAAGGGCAAGACCGGACCCCTTGAGGAGATCATCTCGATCGCCAATATGGCGAAGTTCCATTTCACCCGTCAAGGCGAGCCCCTCGGTTTGGGACATGCGGTTTTGATGGCTGAACAACACATTGGTGACGAACCGTTCGTAGTGCTCCTGCCCGATGAACTCATGACTTCTCGTGGCGAGACGGTCGCTTCGATGGTGTCTGCCTACGAGGAAACCCAGACGTCGGTAGTCGCGTTGCGCGAGGTACCCGAGTCGGAGATTAGCTCCTATGGCTGCGCTGCGTCGGAACCGGTTCGAGATGGCTTGGTGAAGATCCCACACATCGTCGAAAAGCCCGATGCCAAGGATGCGCCATCGAATCTCGCAGTGATGGGCCGGTACCTGTTCACCGCAGAGATCTTCGAGCATCTCCACACCACAAAGCCTGGTGTCGGTGGAGAGATTCAGCTCACCGATGCTATGGCGACCATCGCTTCTGGCTCGGGGTTGCACGGCATCATCGACAACCGCGGTAGCTGGGACGCTGGCCAGAAGCTCGACTTCCTTCGAGCTCAGGTCGAGCTTGGCCTGCAGCACCCAGAGCTCGGCGAGCCGTTCCGAGCGCTACTGAACGACATTCTCGACAACTAGGCAACGCTGCGGGCAAGATTGACCCGGCCCTAGAGCAGGATCAGATCGACTCCCTCACCGGCGGAGATGCCCTCACCGTCGGGAACAATGGCTAGTGCATTTGCCGCGGCCATTGCCGATAGCTGGTGTGAACCTTGCCCACCGGAGAACGCCGCTGAATAGCGTCCGTCGATGGTCATCTTTGCGTGCACCCGTGCGAAGTGGATCTTGCCATCTGGGCGACGGCGAAGATCCGCGCCTGCGACTCCACGTACTGGCGGAATCACCGGTTGATCGTGGCCCATCATTGCCCGGATACCGGGGCGGGCGAATAGCTCAAAGGAGACCATCGACGACACCGGATTGCCAGGCAGGCCGAAGATCGGTGTGTCACCTACGGTGCCAAAGGCCAACGGTTTCGCTGGCTTGATCGCCACCTGCATCCAGCGCATATCGCCGATCTCGGTCAGAACTTTCTTCACGAAGTCGAAGTCGCCCATCGACACGCCACCGCTGGTGATGACGGCATCGCATTGCTCGGCTGCCGCAATCATCGCGGCTCGGATCTGATCCTCGTCGTCGACGATGAGGCCGAGATCGACTCCCTCTGCGCCCATGGCGTTGACAAGCGCTAAGAGCGTGTGCCGGTTCGAATCATGAATCTCGCCCATCTGTAGCGGCCGAGGAGTGTCTACGAGTTCGTCACCGGTCGAGATGACCCCAATACGGGGTCGACGATAGGCCTCAACCTCATACACCCCGATCGAGGTGCAGACGCCGAGATGAGCCGGGCTGAGTGCGGTGCCCGCCGTAAAGACAATGTCTCCGGATTGCACGTCGTCGCCGGTCGGGCGGATGTGATTGCCGACCGGGACAGCTTCGTGGACTTCGACTGACGACAGGTCGTCGGCCATGGTGGTCAACTCGACCATCACGACGGCGTCGGCCCCCGGAGGAATCGGAGCGCCGGTCATAATCCGGACCGCCTGGCCATCTTGGATGGTCATCTCTGGGGCAGCGCCTGCGGCGACGGTTCCGATCATCTCGAGCGTCACAGGGGCGTCTGCCAGGTCGGCCGCTCGGATGGCGAACCCGTCCATGGCGGTGTTGTCGAATGGGGGGATCGGGCCTTGAGCTGCGATGTCTTTGGCGAGCACGAGACCGCGAGCATCGTCGATTGGAATGGTTGCGGTGCTCAACGGAGCACACTTGGACAACACGTACGAGCGTGCTTCTCCGAGAGAGATCATGGTTGCACATCGTACTCGCCGGCCTCGATGACGATTCGCGAAACTCTCTCCCAATGATCCATTGGGCTTTCGGGAACGGGGGTCGACCTCGTAGGCTTGATTAATGGAGTTGATCGACACCTTCGGACGGGTACACCGTGATCTTCGGATCGCGGTCACTGATCGATGCAACTTCCGGTGTCAGTACTGCATGCCCGAAGACATGCAGTGGATGCCCCGCGAACAGATCCTGACTTTCGAAGAGATCGAGCGAATCGCTGGCCTATTGGTCAAGCGCTATGGCGTGGACAGCATTCGACTCACCGGAGGCGAGCCGACCTTACGTGCCAAACTGCCCGACCTTGTGCAACGGCTCTCAGCTCTTGGAGTCGACTTAGCGATGACCACCAACGGTGTCACGTTGCCGTTGTTGGCTGGCAAGCTCAAAGAAGCGGGCCTTCAGCGCTTGAATATCAGTCTTGATTCACTCGATCGAGATCGCTTTATTGAACTGACGAGACGCGATGATCTCGATCGTGTCCTAGAAGGGATCGACGCTGCCCTCGAGGCGGGGTTCGACCCCGTGAAGATCAACGTCGTCCTGATGAACGGCATCAACGAGGATGAGATTGTTGACTTCGCAGAGTTCGGCCGCTCGAAGGGTGTCGTGGTGCGCTTCATTGAGTTCATGCCCCTTGATGCCGACGAGGTGTGGGGCCAAGATCGGGTCGTTCCGCTCGCCGATGTCATCAAGGCCATCGATGATGTGTACCCGATCGAGCCGGTTGCTCGGACCTCCGCACCTGCAACTCGGTATCGCTATAAGGACGGCAAAGGCGAGGTCGGCGTCATCGCAACCGTCACCGAGAAGTTCTGCGATACCTGCGACAGAATTCGACTTACCGCTGACGGACAGTTCCGCAATTGTCTCTTCGCCGTAAGTGACTACAACCTTCGAGATGCGCTACGCGCTGGGGCGACCGATGACGAGCTCGCTGCGGTGATCGAAGGGGCAGTCCACGACAAATGGGCCGGGCACGGTATCGATACCGTGCACTTCATCCGACCCAAGCGCAATATGAGCCAAATCGGAGGCTAGAGACATGTCCGAACACGTCGGATTCACCCACCTTGACGCGCAAGGGCGAGCCCGCATGGTCGACGTCACACCAAAAGATCCGACCCATAGACGCGCCATTGCCCGAGCTCGGGTGTCGATGACACCGGAGACCGCCTCTGCGGTCGCCCGTGGCGCCATCGCCAAAGGCGACGTGCTCAGCGTGGCCCGCGTGGCCGGTATCCAGGCTGCTAAGCGGACATCGGATCTGATCCCGTTGTGTCACCCTCTGTTGATTGGGTCGGTGTCGGTGAACTTTGACATTGGCGACGACTACATCGATATCGAGACCAGTGTTGAGACGGTCGGACGGACCGGGGTGGAGATGGAGGCTTTGACCGGCTGTTCCGTGGCCGCCCTCACCGTCTACGACATGTGTAAGTCGCTCGATAAGTCGATGGTGATCGGCGAAGTGGCGTTGTGGGAGAAGACGGGCGGCAAGAGTGGCAAGTATCACCGCGAGGAGTCGTCCACGTAGACGCTTTGCCAGATAGCGTTTCCACGACTTCCCTCAGAGAAAGTGGGTCCGCAACCGCATGCTTTTTCTCGTAGTGCTTCTCATCGCTCTCGGCTGGGCCGGTTGGTTGTGGGCGTGGGGCCGAGACCGCTACGTTTCGGGATCCTCGCTCGGCCTACCGCCAAATCCCTTCGCGGCGGCACCGACGTCTCGCCTTGCCGCGCCCAATGATCGAATAGGAGCTCGGCGGCGTCGGCGCGAGATCCTTGGAACGCTGGCGGTAGTTGCCTTAATCAGTCTTGTCTTGGCACGTGCTTGGACTCCGATGTGGGCAGTCACCGCAGTGAGTGTCGTGGCATTGCTCAGCTACGGGTGGGCGGTGTATCGCCTAGAGGCAGGTGGTGCCCGGCCCGCTATGGACTCGCTTCAGCAACGGTTTGGTCCGGTTCCTGAGGCCGACTCGCCACAACGCACCCAGCGCCCAGCCCCGATACGGCGGTCGGCCTAAGAGCATTCACGCACACGTGAATACGAATGCGAAAAACGAAAATGGCCTGCTCCAAAGCGGCGGAACTCGGAGCAGGCCTCGTTGAGACGGGGCGGCG
>CAYUKM010000041.1:0-21420 GCA_964445255.1 uncultured Acidimicrobiales bacterium | reverse complement strand
ACGCCAACTTCTTCAACACCGAAGCCGGCGCTGACCCGCTGCTCTGGCAGCACCTCTTCTGGATCTTCGGTCACCCCGAGGTGTACATCCTCATCCTCCCAAGCTTCGGCATCATCTCCGAAGTCATCCCAACCTTCAGCCGCAAGCCAATCTTCGGCTACCGAGCCATGGTGTTCTCCGGAATCGCCATCGGCTTCATGGGCTGGGGCGTATGGGCTCACCACATGTTCGTTTCGGGCATCGGTCCAATCTCGGTCATCGCCTTCTCGATCTCGACGATGTTCATCGCCGTACCGACCGGCGTGAAGATCCTCAACTGGTTAGCGACAATTTGGGGCGGCAAACTCCGGTTCACCACCGCCATGTTGTTCGCGGTTGGTGTGGTTTCGATGTTCACCATCGGTGGTCTGTCGGGCGTAACGCACTCGATCGCACCCGCTGACACCCAACAAACCGATACCTACTACATCGTTGCGCACTTCCATTACGTGATCTTCGGTGGAGCGCTTCTCGGCATCTTCTCGGGCTTCTACTTCTGGTGGCCAAAGATGTTTGGCTACATGCTGAACGAGCGCATCGGTAAGTGGAACTTCTGGCTCCAGATCGTGGGTTTCAACGTGACATTCGGCCCAATGCACATTTTGGGCTTGCAGGGCATGAGTCGCCGTATCGACACCTACGACGCTGGCTTCGGGTTCGAGTTCTGGAACCTCATCGCTTCGATCGGTGCTTTCATCATCGCTGCCGGTATCGGGATCTTCTTCTACAACATTTCCTACAGCCGCAAGGAATGGAAGAAGGCAGGAATGCCGAACCCAGGTCCCGATCCATGGGACGCACGCAGCCTTGAGTGGATGACCGCTTCACCAACCCCGGAGCACAACTTCGACGAGGAGATCATCGTTGAGGGACCAGATGAGTTCTGGCATCGCAAGTACGGTTACGACGAGGAGGGCAACGTTGTCCGCATCGCTACCGCCGAAGAGGTCGCACAAGACGGTTCGAACACCAACGTGCACCTTCCTTCGCCGAGCTACTTCCCGATCCTGCTCGCGCTCGGTCTTCCGATTGTTTCCTATGGCCTGATCTACAGCTTGTGGCTCTGCATCCCTGGCGCTGCCCTCATCGTGTACGGCATCGTCGGTTGGATCTTCGAGCATCCAGACGACCCGAACGCAGCGCATGGCCATGACGACCATCACGACGGTGGCGACGACCATGCTGAACTCGACGCTGGCGACGAGACTGGTGAGCTTGAAGCAGGCAACCCTGAAGAGGGCGAACTGGTTGGCGCTGGTGCACCCATCGCAAGTGATGGCGCAGGCGATGCTGTCGCCGATACCGAAACGACGGAGGCATAGCCATGGCAGCAACTGTCGTAACCGAGTCTCACGATGCCCACGACGATCATGGGCACATGGAAACCAACACTGGCATGTCCAACAACAAGTTGGCCATGTGGCTGTTCCTCGCTTCGGACTGCCTGCTCTTCGGTGCGTTGATCTCGACGTTCTTGCTCTACCGCACGAACATCTCAGACAACTCCGAGTTCGAAGAGCCAGCAGACATCTTCGATATCCCGTTCACCTCGCTCAGCTCGTTCATCTTGTTGATGAGTTCGCTGACCATGGTCCTTACGCTTTCTGCCGTCAACCGTGACGACGAGCGCGTGGCCCGAATCTGGATGCTCACCACGGCGTTCTTGGGCATGGTCTTCATCGGTGGCCAGGTGTTCGAGTTCACCGAGTTTGGTGAGAAGGGCCTCTACTACAGCACCAACACGTGGTCGTCAGCCTTCTTCACATTGACCGGGTTCCACGGCGTGCACGTAAGCGTTGGCATCCTGATGCTCTTCGGCACCGTGTTTGGCACTCGCAAGAGTGGCCTCGGTAAAGAAAAGTCAGAAACGGTCGAACTTGTCGGCCTCTACTGGCACTTCGTCGACATCGTCTGGGTGATCATCTTCACCATCGTCTATCTCATTCCGATCGGTTAGGGACAACATGACCGCCACCGACACACACATCGACGCTGAAGAGCACCACGCTCACGGGCACGATGATCACGCACACTCCCATCCAAGCGACCGAACCTATGTGTCGATCGCGATCATTCTCGCCATCTTCACGGCCGTGGAGATTTTGCTTTTCGTGTTTGAGGACGACATCAACCGATCGATCAACAAGATCGCCTTGATCGGCTTGATGGTCATCAAGTTCTACATCGTGGGTGCGTACTTCATGCACCTCAAGTTTGACCACCCAATCCTGACGCAGCTGTTCGTGTTCGGGTTGATCCTCGCGGTAGTGGTGTATTTCATCATGCTGTCCGCGTTCGAGTTCAACTTCTGGAACGACGGCTTCTGCGACACCGGATTACCGGCGGAGCTAGGCGGCGACGACTTCTTCGCCAACGAGAATTGCAGTACCTGACGTGCTGATCGGCCAGGTGGTGAATCCGTGGGCATGGCAGCCGCACCCTGAGGTGTGGGCGCTGGTCCTTGGCATCATCGGCCTTGGCTTCTACGCGACCCGGGTAATCGGGCCGAAGTACGCCCGCCATTACCACTCTCAAGCCGCCGTGAAAGAACTTGTCGGCGCGACGTCATCGGCCGGTGGATCGTCCGACGCATCGCCATCGGCTGACGCTTCTTCGTCGTTGCCCGAGGAACCGACCGCGGACTCCGAGGAGTTCGAGATCGTTTCAACCAAGCAGAAGAGGTACTTCGCCCTTGGCGTGTTCTCGCTCTACCTCGCTGCCGACTGGCCGATGCACGACATCGCCGAACAGTTCTTGTACTCGGTGCACATGGTCCAGCACATGCTGATCACGTTCTTCATCCCGATCTTCTTCCTCCAGGCCACACCCGAATGGCTCGCCCGTCTGATCCTTGGCGGCGGAGACCAGGAACGTACCTGGCTGGGCAAGCTCGCCAAGCCCGTTACCGCCGGTCTGATCTTCAACGGCCTTGCTGCGCTCACCCACTGGAATGGCATTGTGCAGCTGTCGTTTGATTCCGGTGCGTTCCACTTCGGAATCCACCTCCTCATGTTCAGCACGGCGCTACTGATGTGGCTGCCGGTCCTGGGCCCACTCCCAGAGCTTCGCCTCTCGGTTCCTGGCCAGATGATCTACCTGTTCCTCATGTCGATCATCCCCACGGTTCCCGCCGGTTGGCTGACCTTCGCCGACAACGTCGTCTACCCGGCCTATGACATTCCGACCCGAGTGTTTGGTCTGTCGGTTATCAACGACCAGCAAGCCGCTGGTGCCATCATGAAGGTGTTCGGGGGCTTGTTCCTTTGGGCGCTTATCGCCATTCGCTTCTTCACCTACGCTGGCGCCGAGCGAAACGCCGACCGCGAACGTCGCGTCATCCGCACCCTCACCTACAGCGAAGTAGAAGCAGAGTTCGAACGCACTTCACCGCCCGTCGAGGACTAAAGCCGCTCGTGGTCGAGCCATGCTCGCCACAGTTCTGGCAGTCTCGCGAGTTCGATGGTGTGGTGGTTCCATCTGCTTCTTGGCGCTGTTGAGACACCGACTGAGCGTTATGTTCCGGGAATCGACATATCGTGAGTTCGAAAGCTGAATTTGAGCGCTCGACACCACTCAAAGTGGAGTAGAAGCTTTTTGCTTGACGGCGGCTTTGAACCTGTTTACATTGCTTGACGCAAGACATCTATCAAGAGGACATTAGGCGGGACAACATGGCGGGTCGCGATAGACAGATCTCATCGTTCGACGTATTCGATACGGTGCTAACAAGGCGGGTCGCAGACCGGCATGCGCTGTTTCTTATCGTTGGTAGGAG
Source organism: uncultured Acidimicrobiales bacterium (assembly GCA_964445255.1). Classification (GTDB taxonomy): domain Bacteria; phylum Actinomycetota; class Acidimicrobiia; order Acidimicrobiales; family SHLQ01; genus SHLQ01. Next base: position 17,606 of record CAYUKM010000041.1, on the reverse strand, counting down.
AGCGCTCATCGCGGGGCTGGTTTCATGTCCGCCCAATGCGTTTGCCGACGCCCGCCTCGAGGCGGAGCACAAGGCATTTGCCCAAGCGGGAGGCCCTGACTCCTACGTGACGCTCCGCACGATCCACGGCGAGCTCGCCCCTGCTCTCGGCCTGGACGAGAAAACCGTAGCTGCCCTCATAGATGTCGAGCTCCAGGTGGAACTCGACATGCTCGTTGAGGTTCCCGCTGGTGTCGCTATGGTCGCGTCGGCGCGGGAAGCGGGACGTGAGATCATGTTCGTCTCGGACATGTATCTACCGAGCGGTTTCCTGAGAGACGTCCTCGATCGGCTGGGGATTATCAAAGAAGGTGAAACGCTCTTGGTTTCGAACGACGTCGCTCGGTCGAAGGCCACAGGAGCGATGTGGGGCTATATCCACAACCGGTACCCGAACACCCCGATCGCACATTGTGGGAGCAATCCGGAGGGTGACGGTCGGCGTGCTCGGCGTGTCGGCATCCGCACGCTCGTCCTTGAAAACTTCAACCCCAATCGTTATGAACAGAAGCTCTCGGAGTACCACGAAGACACCAATGGTTTGAGCTCACAACTTGCGGGTGCGAGCAGGATAGCGAGACTCGACCCTGTCGAAGCAGGGCGCCAGGCGCTGGTCGATGTGGCGGCAGGAGTGCTTGCACCGCTCGTTATCGGCAACGTGCTCTGGGCGATGCAGGTAGCGAAGCGACAAGGGGTCGAGAAACTCTTCTTTACCGGTAGTGAGGGGAAGGTTCTGTGCGACGTGGCTCATATTCTCGCTGCGGGTGCGGGCTATGAAGGGGAGCTCGTCTACATCTACGGAAATCCAAAGGCCTGGTCTCTGGCAAGCCACACAGACGCCAATCCTGTGGCGCTTGACCTGCTGATCCCCGTGGGCACAGGGGGTGGGTCCACTCCCCGAGAACTACTTGCTAAAATCGGCCTGACGCCCGAGGGAGCAGGTGAAGGGTTCGTCGAGGCCTTCCCACAGGAGGGTTGGGATCTTCCACTCTCATCTCAAGAGGCCCTTCGATGGCGACAGCTCGTCCTCACCGATCCAGATTTGCGAGCCGGGGTCGAACACAAGGTCCAAGAAGTACGGACCCTCGTGCTCGACTACCTCAATCAAGTCGGAGTGGTGACCGATGCTTCGATCGGCTTTGTCGACCTGGGTACCGGAGAAAGCTTGTTCAACTCGGTCTCACAGGTCTTGGTCACCATCGGCCATGCGCCACCGGCCGGCTTCTTCTTCGGCTTTCGTTCAGAGCCCGGTTCGCGCTCTGGTCCTTTGTGGACTCAGGTCCGCAAGGAAGAACGCGGCCTGGGGTATCTCAACACACCCGGTTTGTTGACCTTCGTGAAACTCGCGTGCACCAATGGCCACGGTTCCGTGGTCGGCTACAAACGAGACAATGACGGAACGATAGCCCCGATATTTGCAGATGATTGCAAGGCCGCAGTCATGGGCTGGGGTTTGCCTGTGCTCCATGCCACGGTCGAACGTGTTGCCGAAGAGCTACGCCTCGAGGATGTCCTAGTTGGGTCCTACTCGATCGACCTCCGTCCGGTAATCGTCGAGGTATTCGAACTGTTCTGGGGCGCACCAACACACGCCGAGGCCTCCACATGGGGGGCATACCCCTTCGATGCTGAGTGGGTAGGCCATCCGGTACGTGGTCAGCTCGCGGCGCGCCGTTGGCTCCACCATGCATTGGCCCCTAACCCCTACCAAAACTGGTGGAGCGGTGGCGCAAAGCGGCTAAGTGGACCTCTCACGAGAGCCGCCCTGGAATCTCGTCAAGGCCTGCGCACCGCATTACCGAGAGCGAAACGACTGCTCGCCGGTTAGCTAGTACGGCCAGCGCTTCACCGCTGCCACCAGAGCGTTGACGACTGCGGAGATGCCCGCGGTCATCTCTAGTCCTGGTGCGTCGCCCCACTTGTGGGCGTCTGCGTTCCAGCGGAGCGCTGGTGGTAGCTCGATCTGCACTCCCTGGTTCCTCGGGAGGTTGACCGGGTTCTTGGGGTGCACGCCTCGTAGCTCGACCGGTATCTCGTCGAGGTCGACGACTACCTCGAATGGGGCTTCCAACCGTTTGGTGAGTTCGTCGTGGACCACTTGGGCGAGTTCGCGGTTTTGTCCGCCGAGTAGCACCTTGTTCATGTCGCGGCCGTAGCCGTGCAGCGTGCATACCACGTCGACGTGTTCGAGCACGGCAGCAAGCTGCGGTGACTCGGCGGGATCGACCCGGGTCGATGGAATGTGCAGTGGGCGTTCGGCTGGTTGGTCGATCGAGTAGAAGCTTGAATCCGATCGACGCGCAGCTTCGCGGGCGATCAGGCTGGTCACTCGTTCGACGGGGCCGCCGTGGTAGGCGAGGAACCCGAACGTGCCTCGGATGGACACCTCTTCGACCACCCCGGGCTGGGCGAGCATCTCCGCGAAGCTCATCCCTCCGGTGTTGTCCATGTTCTAGCTGGGAGCCTCGACCGAGGTGAACCCGCAGAACGGCTGGAGCACGTCAGGAACAGCGAACGAGCCGTCGCTTTGCTGGTAGTGCTCCATGAGGAACACCAGCGTGCGGCCTACGGCGCATGCAGTGCCGTTGAGGGTGTGGACGAACTCTGAGCCGCTCTCGCCCTTCACACGGGTGCCGAGACGGCGTGCGGAGTAGTCGGTGTAGTTCGAACACGACGTGAGTTCTCGGTATGCGCCTTCGGAGGGCAGCCAGACTTCGCAGTCGTACTTCTTGGCCGCTGGGTTGCCGAGATCGCCCGACGCGACGTTGATGACCCGATAGGGGAGTTGAAGGTCGTCGAGAATCTCGCGTTCGATCTCCAACAGAAGCTCGTGCTCTTCCCACGACTTCGATGGGTCGCTCCAGATGAACATCTCGACCTTGTCGAACTGGTGCACGCGGAAGATGCCGCGTGTGTCCTTGCCGTAGGTACCAGCTTCTCGGCGGAAGCACGACGAGAAGCCGGCGTAACGAAGCGGTAGGTCGGCGGCATCGATGCGATCGCCACGATGCAGGCCCGAAAGTGGAACCTCGGACGTGCCCACGAGATACAGCTCGTCCTCGGTGACGTGGTAGACCTGATGCTCATCGGTGGGGAAGAAGCCAGAGTCGATCATCATCTGCTCGCGTACCAGAACCGGTGGAACCGTAGGGATGAATCCGCGGGCGACGAGCTTTTGCATCGTCCACTGCACGAGGGCGAACTCGAGTAACACCGCCTCGCGTTGGAGGTAGGCGAAGCGTGACCCGCTTACTTCTGCACCCTTTTCGGTATTGACCCACTGCATGGCAGCCCCGAAGTCGGCGTGGTCCATGGCCGGAGCCGGGTTCCGGTCGCCGACCTCGACCACGGTCTCAAAGTCGGCCTCTTCACCCGTTGGCACCGAGGGGTGCGCAGGGTTGGGGATCTGTAGTGCCAGTTCGCGGGTCTCTTCTTCGGCGGTCGTCAGTTTGGCTTCAAGTGCCTTGAGGTCCTGCTTCAGAGCGTTTGCCGCTTCGATTTTTGCCGGACGCTCTTCGGGACTCGCCTTGCCGATCTCCTTGGAGACAGCATTGGATTTCTGCCGCAGGTCCTCGACTTCGAGCAACACGGTGCGTCGGTTGGCTTCGAGAGCGCCTAATGCATCGAGCTGTTCAGCCGTGGCGCCCTTGGCGATTGCGCCTTCTCGGAATGCGGGATCGTCGATATCTCGGAGATTGATCACTCAAATGAAGCTACCGCAGCGAGGAGGCGTTTTTCTATTCGTCACGCATCACGTGGACGTCGTGGGGATGGCTCTCGCGCAGGCCGGACGGGGTGATGCGCACCAACCGGCTTTGGGTGCGAAGCGCCGTGATGTCACCAGCGCCCGCATAGCCCATGCCCGAGCGCAATCCGCCTGCCATTTGGCCGACGAGATCGCCGATCGAACCGGCATATCGGACGCGAGCCTCGACGCCCTCAGGCACGTGTTTGCCGGGCGCCTGGCCGCTTCCGTAACGGTCGGCGGCTCGGCCACGCATAGCGCCAGCGGATCCCATACCGCGGTAGGTCTTCCACATGGCGCCGTCAACGAGTTCAAGCTCGCCGGGCGCTTCGTCGGTGCCCGCGAGGAGGTTGCCGACCATGACTGCGTGTGCGCCGGCGGCGAAGCACTTGACGATGTCACCAGAGGTGACGACGCCGCCGTCAGCGATGATTGGAACTCCGAGGTCAAGCGCTGCCCGTGCGCATTCATGGATGGCGCTCATCTGCGGCATTCCTGCACCGGCAACGATCCGGGTGGTGCAGATACTGCCTGCGCCCACGCCGACCTTCACAACATCGGCGCCCGCTTCGACCAGTGCGTACACGCCTTCGGCCGTGACGACGTTTCCGCCCACGACGACAATCTCGGGCCAACCCTTCTTGATCGTGCGAACCGCTTCGATCACACCAGCGGTGTGGCCGTGTGCTGTGTCGATCACCAACATGTCGACCCCGGCTGCCGCGAGCAGTTCGGTGCGCTCAGCGGTGTCGGTTACGCCGACCGCTGCGCCCACTCGTAGGCGGCCAGAGGCGTCGAGCGATGAGTTCGGCTTCTCGGTTCGCTTGTCGATGTCCTTCACCGTGATGAGACCGGCAAGCAAGCCGTTGTCATCGACCAGCGGGAGCTTCTCGATCCGGTGCTTGTGTAGTACAGCCTTGGCCTGTTCGAGCGTGGTGTCGACCGGGGCCGTGACGAGCCCTGAGCTGGTCATGTAGTCGGTAACCGGGCGGTCGTATTCGTGTGGGGTGCAGAAGCGAACGTCTCGATTGGTGAGGATGCCGACGAGCTTCCCGTCCTCCTCGCAGATCGGTACACCGCTGATGCGATGTTTGCTCATGAGTGTTTCGGCCTCGTCGAGCGTCGCGGTAGGAGGTAGCGAGATCGGGTTGGTGATCATGCCTGCCTGAGCGCGCTTGACGAGATCGACCTCGGCGGCCTGGGCCTCGGGGGACAGGTTGCGGTGAAGGATGCCGATGCCGCCTTCGCGGGCCATGGCTACAGCCAAGGGCGCTTCGGTAACCGTGTCCATCGCCGCTGACAGCAGCGGGACCTTGAGCTCGATCGAGCCCAATTGGGTCGTGGTGTCTACTTGGTCCGGGAGGACTTCGCTGTAGCCGGGGACGACGAGAACGTCGTCGAATGTGAGTGCTTCACCCCCAGCGAAGAGTGCTTTGTTCGGATCAGGAAACTCGGCATGGCTCACCATGAATCAAACTTAGCGTCCGATAACGCTCGCTGCGCGGCTGGAGGCTGGTTCGTACGGCTCAAAATTGAGGGATTTTGTGTCACGTCTCGCGAGCGGGCTGAGGTCGACCGATCCGCACCTCGGTCCCGGTCGTAAAGTGCACGAGCGGGTCCGTTGTGGGCATAGACCCCCTAGACCGCCATGCCTCCATAGGCGATGCCGGTCAGGTGGTGCATTTCTCGGTCGAAGGTCGTGAGGTCCGCCAGCTCAAACTTGTTGAGGTGATCGTGACCGCACGCGCGCGCCATGACCTCCATTAGCTCGGTCGACGCGTTGAAGAAGCGGCCAAGGCGTTCGCCGGCTTCGTCGACCGGGAGTCGAGAGCGGAGCTCGGGCTTTTGGGTAGCAACACCGACCGGGCAGTTGTTCGAATTGCATGCCCGCATACCAATGCAGCCGATCGCTTGCATCGCTGCGTTCGAGACCGCGATAGCGTCTGCCCCGAGTGCGAGCGCCTTTGCGAAGTCCCACGGTGTGCGCAGGCCACCGGTGATGACGAGGGTGATGTCGCTATTGCGGCTTTCGTCGAGGTGGCGTCGGGCCCGGGCGAGCGCAGGAATCGTCGGCACGCTGATGTTGTCTCTGAACAGCGTTGGCGCCGCGCCGGTGCCCCCGCCTCGGCCATCGAGAATGATGTAGTCGACGCCGATACGAATCGCCGCGTCGATGTCGTCCTCGATGCGTTGGGCGCTGAGCTTCGCCCCGATGGGGATGCCACCGGACGCTTCTCGCACCTCGGCGGCTACGGCTTTGTATGCGTCTTCGTCGGTGAGGTCGGGGAAGGTCGCCGGGCTTATCGCATCGGTGCCAGGTTCGAGGCCGCGAACCTCGGCGATCCTTCCGTGGACCTTGATGCCGGGGAGGTGACCACCGGTTCCGGTCTTTGCTCCTTGACCGAACTTGAAGTGGAACGCCTGAACCTGCTTCACCTTGTTGAGGTCCCAGCCGAAGCGACCCGAAGCCAGCTCGTAGAAGTACTTCGAGTTGGCTTGCTGTTCCTCGGGAAGCATGCCGCCCTCGCCCGAGCAGATCCCCGTGCCAGCAATCTCGGCGCCCTTGGCGAGTGCAATCTTGGCCTCTTCGGAAAGCGAGCCGAAGCTCATATCGCTGACGAACAGCGGAATGTCGAGTTCGAGGGGCCGGTCGGCCTTGGGGCCGATTACGACCTTGGTCGAGACCGGGCGATCTTCAAGAAGCGGGCGACGGGCAAGTTGAGCGGTGACGAACTGGATGTCATCCCATGACGGGAGTTGATCTCGCGGTACACCCATCGAGGCGACTGGCCCGTGTTCGCCCATTTTTTCGAGTCCATCGTTGGCGAGCTTTCGGATCAGACCTACATGTGGTTCGTCGGGAGTGCCGTGAACGTCCTGGTAGCTGCCTTGGTAGGCGTCACGGTTGTAGGGCTGGGGATGGATCTTCTCCCAGGCGAGGATTTCCTCGGCGTCGACCATCACCTGGTCGTCCTCGATCCACGACGCGAATTTCGCTAGGACTTCCTTGTTGTTATACGAGCTGACGCCGGTGCGAATCTGATAGTCCCAACCATGTAAGCCGCAGATGAGGTCGTCGCCCGCGAGATGACCATCAGCCATGAGGGCGCCTCGATGCAGACAACGGCCATAGAGCACCGAGTGATTGGTGGAATCTCCTCCGTCGTCGAAACGGATAATCACCAAGTCAACATTCGACACGCGGGCCGTAACGGGAGTGCGATTCTCAAGCGTGCTCCACTGGACGAGTGCGACTGGTTGCATTTGGAGTTCCTTATTTGAGTGATTGAACAGCGTACGTTAGCAACTCGCTTGCGTCGCTAAGACGTTGGCCAGCCTGGAGGCTGCCGGGAACTCGGCCCACGAGATACTGTCGGTAGATGGAACTGCCAGACCTGATCTCCGAGTTGGACACCGCCCGCCGTTACAGCGAGGCGCTGATCGATGACCTGTCCGAAGAGCAGGTGTTGTGGCGTCCTAACGAGAACAGCAGCGCTATCGGGTGGCACTTGGGGCACCAGGCTGCGGTCAACCACTTTATGGTCCGCAACCTGACCGCCGCCGAGCCGAGCGTCAACAAAGACTTCGATGCACTCTTCGATTCATCGACCGTGGAACGACAGCGTGGCGATCTGCCCTCGGTCAGCGAGATCCTTGAGTTCCGAACCACGATCTCCGACCAGTCGGCGGCGACGCTCCAACGGATCGCGAATGGCGACGTCGGGGCGCCTGAGCAGCTCAACCAGATTGCCATCGGGATGGTCCGGGCGATGACCAACCACGAATATCAGCACGCCAAGTGGGTCGGCGAAGTTCGCGAAGAGCTCACCGGCGCTGAGGCGTTCGCCCCTGACTCGACCAGCCTCCGCGAGGTCGAGGGCTACTGGATGGTCTAGCCGCCCGAAAGGGATCGGCCCAGCGCCGCGGCCCCGATGATGGCAGCGAACATGACCGCGCCGACCAGCACACCCGTGGCGCGGCCGCGTTCTCGCACGAGGCGCTCGAGTTGGGAGATTGCAGTCGAGAAGGTCGTAAACGCCCCAAGCGCGCCGATTCCGAGAATGAGGAGCCCATTGCTTGGTTCGGCGTCGAGTGGACTGAGCGCATCGCTGAGGCGTGCGGGGAAGGTCACCGAGTTGGGAGGTCCAGTCAAGAAGGCCAGGACGAAGGCGCCTACGACGTTGATCAACCCGATCGCTATGAGTTGAGCGTCGAAGGTATTAGCTGCGCTAAGTACGCCTCGTACGCCAGCGCCGAGCGCAGCCGCCAGCACGAACCCGATGGCAACGGCGAGCCCCCGATCGGAGAAGGCCGCCAGGCCAGCGAGAAGTCCGACAAGTGACGCGAGCCCGGTCAGTCCGAGAACCACGCTTGCCATTGGATGCGTGACTCCAAGACTTCGCGCTGAGCTGAACGCTGCCAGACCCACGCCGACCGACAACACGAAGTACAGGACCATCACCCAGATCGGACCGATCCACGCTCCGGCTACCAACTCGAGGGCGAATGTCGACATGGTGGTGAGTCCACCGGAGAAGCCCGTCGCTGCGAACCACCGCAGCTGATCCGAACGGGGCGAACGCGCGAGCAGCCCGAGGGCCGTACATCCAACAATGTTCGCAATGAACGTGCCGACGGTTCCGGGGTCTCCGAACGTGGCCATGCCGAGCCGAGCTAGCGACCCCAACGCGCCGCCGAGCCCAACGAGCGCGAAGAGATGGAGCTGACGCATGCCCACACGCTACGACTGTCACGCGTCGAGGGTTGACCCGAGTCGCGACGTTTTGGCGGAACGCTGGCAAGCTAGCGGCATGGATCTGTCCGATCAGCGAGTGAGCTACGAAGTTGAAGGCCTCAGCACACACGACGTTGACGATGACCCCTACGCGCAATTCAAGACGTGGTTCGACGAGGCTACCGCAGCGGGGCAGGGGGAGCCCTACGCGATGGTCCTCTCAACCGTCGACGAAGGTGGGCGACCCCGAGGCCGAAACGTATTGCTCCGAGCGGTCGACCACGGCTTCGTCTTCTACACCAACTACACCTCCGCTAAAGCCGTAGCCCTCGAAGCGAGCGGATTCGCCGGGCTCACCTTCAGTTGGCTGGCGCTGCATCGTCAGGTACACGTGGAGGGCTCGGTGGAGCGGGTCACCGAAGCCGAGTCAGACGCGTACTTTGCGAAACGACCTCGCGACAGTCAGCTTGGGGCTTGGGCCAGTGAACAGAGCGCAACGATTGCCGGCCGCGCCGAACTGCAAAGCCGGCTAATCGAGGTCACCGAACGCTTCGGTGACGGCGAGGTACCGCGGCCGCCATTTTGGGGCGGCTACCGCGTTGTTCCTGAGCACTTTGAGTTCTGGCAGGGTCAGCCGAGTCGCCTGCACGACCGCATCCGCTATCAGCCCGCGAATGACAGCTGGGAGCGCGTCAGGCTGAGTCCGTAGCAACCTTGATCGTGGTCGTGGTTTGGCTGCGAGAGGAGCAAACTAACAACACCGCTAGGAGCACCTTGGCAAGATCGTTAGTTATCCGTCGAGGAACTCATGGTTGCCCGGATTCGCTCCGAACCCTCTCTCATCACGTCAGTCTCGTTGCTTTCCGCCGAGCAACGGGTAGGGCCCAGCCTTCGGGCTGGGCCCTTCTTTCTTTATACGGCTCTGGCCTACACTGACCCGATGGCTCGAGAACTGATCGTGTTGGGAACGGCATCGATGCTGCCCACCCGTCATCGAGCGCACAACAGCTACGCGCTTCGTTGGGACAACCAACTCATTCTCTTCGACCCGGGCGAAGGCGCGCAACGTGGTTGCACCCTGACCGGAGTATCGATCGCCAAGGCGACCGCAGTCTGCGTGACGCACTTTCACGGTGATCACTGCCTCGGACTTCCGGGCGTGATTCAACGTCGATCCTTTGAGAACGCCGCCTCACCCAAAGAATCGCAACCGCTTCCGATCTTCTATCCAGGAGATGGCCAGGAGTACTTCGATCGCCTTCGACATGCGTCGATCTTTCACGACACCAGCAACGTGGAGATGCGTCCGGTGACCGAGCTAGGCCAGCAGGGCACCCTCGGCACGATCGAGTTGAGCGCCCAACCGCTGGTGCATCGCGATACTTGCTACGGCTATCGACTCGATGAACCCGGCGGGGTGTCGGTCGATTCTGAGTTGTTGGCGCAGTTCGAGATCGCGGGCCCCGACGTGGGGCGGCTACTCGCTGAAGGGTGGCTCGACACACCCGCGGGGCGGGTGACCGCCGATCAGATCACGCGGCCTCGGCGCGGCCAGTCGATGGCCTTTGTTATGGACACCATGCCGTGCGAGGGAGCACTCGAACTGGCCCGAGGGGTCGACATGTTGGTGATCGAATCGACGTACCTCCACAGCGAGGTAGAACTCGCGGAGAAGTACATGCACATGACGGCGCGTCAATCGGCTGAGCTGGCGGCGGAGGCTGGCGTGCGCCGGCTCGTACTGACGCACTTCTCGGCTCGCTACCCGAACAACGACGTGTTCGCCGAGCAAGCCCGGGCGTTCCATGACGATGTCGTCGCCGCAGATGAGCTCGCGACGATTTCCGTTCCGCCACGAGAAGAGGTTGCTAACTAGCAGCCTTGCGTGCGGCTGCGAGCTCTGCGTGCTCGGCCTCGAATGGATCCATGCCTTCGTTGAGGAGCGCGATGTCATCGGGCTCACCGATAATGGCCACACCATCGAAAGCTAGGAGCGTGACCCCAGGGGTTGGGATGACCAGCTCACCGTCGCGTTCGATGAGCGCGAGAATGCACGAATCGGGCAGTTCGAGTTCGCCTACGGTGCGGCCGAGTTGCTCCACAAGGAACGGCATCGTCTCCACGGGTCCGTGGTAAAAGTGGTCGTCGCGCATCAGCACGGCGTTCAGCGTCTTCTCATCGCTGGCGCCTAGCCAGCGTTCGGTGAAGTTGTCGCTCTGGACCACCTCGGCGATATGTCCAGCGAGTCGGAGGTCGAGTCCGATCGGTCGGTCAGGGGTGACCAGGAACAAGAGGGTGTGGGCTTGGTCGACATCGTCGAGCTCATCGAGATCTTCAAGGTCTTCAAGGTTGAGCGTGGCGCGTTCGCCGAAGCGGCACACCAGGAGCTCAGGTTGCTCGATGTCGCGCACCGCGGAGATCGACATATGCACGCCTTCGCCAATCGGGCGAAAGTCCATTGCTTTGTCGAAGGCCTTTGCGGTCGCCTCGCCATGTTCGAAGCGCTCTCGGGCGGTGACGACGAGCAGGGCCTTCAGGGTCTCTCGATCGTAGGTGCCGACTTGCTTGTCGATGACCGCCGACCGCGCGATCAGTGCCTCGTAGGAGAGGTTTTCTTCCTGGGTTCGGTCATGGATGATCGTCATGAGCTCGCGCTCAAGGCCTTCGTACTTCTGCTCGCCGAGGCGCTGGTGCACGTGGAAGATGGCGCCGCGTCGTTCTACATCTCCTCCGGAGGTGTAGTAGCGGTACCAGGCCACGCACCCGATGAGCAGTGCTGCGGTGAAGGCGATGGCGAGGAAGCCGATCTGGCTAATGAGCCAGACCGAGATGATGATTCCCGCGATCTGGAGCCACGGGTAGAGCGGTGCCTTGAACCCAGGCTTGTACCACTCGATCCTGCTCTCGCGCATCACGATGACGGCAACGCAGATCAGAGCGAACAGCACCAACTGGAACGCCGACGCGAGCTTGGCCACCGATTCGACCGGGAAGACGAGGAGTACGACAACCATGGCGAGCACGGTCATGATGACGGCGTTTGCTGGTGAGCCAAAGCGTCCCAGTGCGGCCAACTTCTGGGGGACGAGATTGTCCTTGGCCATGGCGTATGGGTAGCGAGAGGCCGAGAGAATGCCTGCGTTACCCGTTGAGGCGAACGCAGCGATTGCCGCTACGACGATCAGGATCACGCCGAGATCGAATGGCACCCAGTCGAGGAAGACGGCGCCGGCATCGGCCACGGGAGTGAGACTGCCTTCGAGAACCGGCTGGTCCAGGGCATGGATCAAGATGAGTGTGCCCAGCGTGTAGATGACCGTGGCAGTGGCCAACGAAAGGGTCATGCCGAGCGGGATGTTGCGGTCCGGGTTCTCGATCTCCTCGGCGACGCTGGCCACCTTAGTGAGACCGGCGTAGGAGACGAATACCAGGCCGATGGTGGAGGCAAAGCCAGCTATACCTGTGCGGAAGAAGTCTTGGTCGGCGCCGTTTGGAGCGAAGAATTCGCCGCCGCCCGTTTCGGAGAGTCCGAAGATGATGAAGGCGGTCAAAATGACGACCAGGGATCCAACGAGGCCACGCTGGAGCAAGTTGGTTTCTTTGGCTCCCACGATATTGAGCACTCCGAATGCGATGGTCAAGATGATCGCCAACAAGGTAAAGGAGAAATCGAGGTAGAGGCTGAGGTACGCGCCCATGCCGACGAGCGCGAACGCACTTTTGAACACGACGGCGACCCAGGATCCGAGGCCGCCGATCGTTCCCATCATCGGCCCCATGGACCGGTCGAGGAAGTAGTAGGTTCCGCCTGCCTTTGGCATAGCGGTCGAGAGTTCTGCCATCGAGTACATGGCAGGAAGGATCAAGAAGCCGGCGAGGAAGTACGCCAGGTAGACGCTGTCTCCGGTGAGTCCGGCCGCGATTCCAGGCAAAAGGAACAGTCCGGAGCTGAACATGGCTCCGGTCGAGATCGCGTAGACGTCGAATAGGTTGAGATTCTTTTTGAGCTTGTCGGGCATAGGTATCCCTTCAGTAGCCAATACGTATAATCTAATTTAGATAGTAGGTATTGACAACCCATCTTTAGGTGAATCGGTCAATTCTGCGAATAGCAAAGCCCTAAATCCCTATGGATTGGGCGGAATTACGACTAATTTCCCCGGATAATCCTTAGACAAGAAGTCCTCTTGAGCGGTGGCAATGTCGCCAAGAGGGTAGGTATTCGAGACGACCGGTCTAATTTCACCGGCCTCGATGTAGCGAACGAGATTCTCGAAGACCTCGCGAGGTTGCACCGTCGAACCCATCAACGTCAGGTCCTTCAGATACAGCGTACGAACATCGAGTTCGACGATCGGCCCCGCTATGGCTCCGGAAGCGACGTAGCGTCCGCCGATGATCAACACGTCGAGCAGGCTCGGCCACGCTGGACCCGCAACGACGTCCAGAACCACATCGACACTCGCGTCACCTACAGCCGCGACCACGTCGTCATGGCGGTCGAGCAGCTTGTCTGGCCCGAGCGGTTCCAGGTTTGCCCATTTGGCCTTTGATGCGACTGCCACCACCTCGGCACCCCGACGCTTCGCCAGCTGGATGGCAGCGGAACCGACACCGCCGGACGCACCGGTGATCAGGACTCGCTCGCCCGACTGGACGTCCGCCTTGTGGAGCATTCCTTCCGCCGTTGAATACGCGCAAGGGAACGAAGCCAACTCGACATCGCTGAGAGTCGAGTCGATCGTGAACGCTTCGCTCACCCGAGTCGTCGCGAACTGCGCGAAGCCGCCATCGAACTCCGAACCGAATACCTCGGTCTCGGTGTCGGGCGCTGACCGCGACGCTTGCATGCTTCGCACGATCACCCGCTCGCCGACGCGGCTACCGTCCACTCCGTCACCCACGGCGATGATCGTGCCAGCAGCGTCGGCGCCTTGAATGCGAGGGAAGGACAGCCCGGCTGCCCAGCCACCGCTGTCGGAATCGCCGGCGTCGCTATCGACGCCACCATCGTCGGTCGAGCCAGTGAGCCCGAACACTCGAATTGGTTTGCCCAGCAAGGAAACTTGCGGGGCATTCCCCGTTTTCTAGCCTTGCCACTCGGCGGTGCCGAGGCGGTAGCCGACCGAGCGAACGGTGGCGATCAGCTTCGCATGTTCCTCACCGAGCTTGGAGCGCAGACGACGGATATGGACGTCCACCGTGCGAGCGCCACCGTAATAGTCATAGCCCCAAACTTCGCTGAGCAAGATCTCGCGGCTAAACACCTTGCCCGGCTGGGAAGTCAGGTAGCGGAGCAGTTCGTACTCCATGTACGTGAGGTCGAGCGCCCGTCCGGCGACCATGGCTTGGTAGGTCTCGACGTTCAGGCTGAGTGGGCCGTAGTTGATAACCGCCGCGTCCGGACCGCCATCTTGGCGACGCAGCAAATGTTCGAGTCGAGCTTCGAGCTCGACTGGATGGAACGGCATTAGGCAGAAGTCGTCGAATTCGTCGGTGTGAACGCTGAGCTCCGGTAGGACCTCTGCCGATGCCAACACCAAGATTGCCGTCTCAACTTCATCTCGGCTTCTCAGCCACTGCGCTATGCGGAACGCGACGTCGGGGTTGCCGTCCATGGTGAGGATCGCCCCGGCCCAACCCGATGGAGGCTCGAGCGTTTCGGCTGCCTCGACGTCAGCAACGGCTTTCCAGTTGTAGCCCAAGGTGTCCAGGACTTTCGTGAGACTCGTCCCCATCGGCGTGGGGTAGACCATGACTAGCGGATTGTTCACCATCGCGAGAAGTACCGCTCCAATTCGAAGGGGGACACGGTTTGCGCGTACTCGCCCCATTCGGCTCGTCGGTTGCGGAGGAACCACTCAAAGATGTGATCGCCGAGGGCTTCGCGGGCTAGATCGCTCTTCTCCATTTCGCTGAGGGCTTCGTACAGTGACCGGGGCAGCGTTTCGACTCCAGCTTCGGTGGCCTGACCGAGTTCGCGAAGGTTGGCCGTGGTTTCGGGTTGAAGTTCGTAGCCTTCCTCGACCCCCTTCATTCCCGCAGCGAGGATGAGCGAGTAGGCCAGGTACGGGTTGCAAGCAGGGTCGATCGCCCGGTATTCGATGCGGGTAGCCGCCGGTTTGTTGGCCTTGGTGACCGGAACGCGGATGAGCGTGCTCTGGTTGTTGCGGGCCCAGGACACGTACCGAGGAGCCTCAAGGCCCGAGTTCAGACGCTTGTAGGAATTGATCAGCTGGTTCGTGATGGCCGTGATTTCCCTGGCGTGGGTGAGCACGCCAGCCATGAACGAACGGGCGACATCGGAGAGGCCGTACTCGCCGTCGGGGGAGTAGAAGGCATTCTCTCCGTCCTTCCACAACGACATATGGGTGTGCATCCCCGAGCCCTGCACGCCATCAAGGGGCTTCGGCATAAAGGTCGCGTGCACGCCGCGTTCCTGGGCGATCTTCTTGACCACAAGGCGGAACGTCATGATCGAATCGGCCATCGCGAGCGCTTCGGTGTACTGCAGGTCGATCTCGTGCTGGCTCGGGGCGTCCTCGTGGAAGCTGTACTCGACAGGGATTGAGAGCGCTTCGAGATTATGAATTGTTGACTTACGCAGGTCCGAGGAAACATCGGCGGTGGTAAGGTCGAAATACGACGCCGAATCGAGTGGCTTCGGCATTCCATCGTCCTTCTTGAAGTAGAAGAACTCGATCTCTGGCGCGGTGAAGAAGGTGTAGCCAGCGTCGTGGGCGCGATCAAGATTGCGTCGTAGGACCTGGCGAGGGTCGCCGGGAAACGGGCTTCCGTCGAGGTGTTCGATGTTGCAGAACATCAGGCCCGATGGTTCGTCGTCTTGCGCCCACGGCAACAGCTCGAACGTGCGGGCGTCGGGACGGGCGAGGACGTCGCTCTCCTGCACGCGGCTAAATCCGTCGATGGACGAGCCATCGAATTGGAGGCCTTCATCGAAGACCTTTTCGAGTTCGGCGGGAGAAATTGCGACTGATTTGTGTTGTCCGAGCACGTCGGTGAACCACAGGCGGATTAGTCGTACCCCACGTTCTTCGACCATGTGGAGTACATAGTCCTGTTGGCGCTGCATGGTTCTATGGTCGCATCAGCGGTCGAAAAGGGCCATTTCGTGTGACGGATGCGCAAACGCGGTTAACGCGGCGTTAACACAGTGGAATTAGGGCGCGGTCGAACTCGCGGGTACGTTCAAGACTGAATCATCCGCTACTACAAGGTTGAACATGAAAAGCAAGTTGGAATACATCTGGCTCGATGGCAACGAGCCGACGCAGACCCTCCGTGGAAAGACGATGGTCCGTAGCGACTTCGGCGGCACCCTCGAAGAACTACCAATGTGGTCATTTGACGGCAGCTCGACGAACCAGGCCAGCGGCAGCGACTCCGACCTCTTGTTGAAGCCAGTCATGGTCGTCCCTGATCCTGACCGCAGGAATGCCTACCTCGTCATGACCGAGGTCCTTAACGCTGACGGCACCCCGCACGCCACCAACGGCCGCGCCACCATCGACGAAGCTGACGATGACGACGACTTTTGGTTCGGGTTCGAGCAGGAGTACTTCCTGTGGGACCCAATCACCGATCGCCCACCGGGTTTCCCCGCAGCCGGCTACCCCGAGCCACAGGGCCCGTACTACTGCTCGGTCGGTGCCAAGAACGCACACGGCCGCGAGCTCGTCGAGGAGCATCTCGACATCTCCCTCGATGCCGGTCTTAACGTTGAGGGCATCAACGGTGAGGTTGCTGCTGGTCAGTGGGAGTTCCAAATCTTCGCCAAGGGTGCAAAGCGCGCTGGCGATGAGATCTGGCTCGCCCGTTACCTCCTCGAGCGCACCGCCGAGAAGTACGGACTCGCGATCGACTACCACCCGAAGCCTCTCGGCGATACCGACTGGAACGGTTCGGGAATGCACGCCAACTTCTCGAACGGCGCCATGCGCGAAGCAGGCAGCGAAGAGATCTTCACCAAGGTGTGCGAGGCATTCGGCAAGAACATCGACCGCCACATGAGCGTCTACGGCGCATACAACGACCAACGCCTCACCGGTCTCCACGAGACCCAGTCCATCGATCAGTTCAGCTACGGCGTATCCGACCGTGGTGCATCGATCCGTATCCCAATCGGCACCGTCGAAGACGGCTGGAAGGGACGACTTGAGGATCGTCGTACCGCATCGAATGCAGACCCATACAAGGTTGCAGCTGCGATCGTGAAGACCACCAAAGAGGCTGGCGTCTAGGTTTCGTTCCTTCTTCTGTGGGGTCTGCGTTTGGTAGTCGGGGAGCAGACTCCCACAGGAGGCTTAGGATGGCGGTTAGACCAGATCGTGCATTCGCCGTATCGAGTCATGCATCAAGCGAAGTGGGGGTGCGATGGGATTCTTCGCCGGGCTACGTGGACAACGGGATGAGAATGGCAACGACGACGCGTTGAGCTGAAACTGGCGATCGAAGTGTGTGTCCTCGCAGCGAAGGCGTTGGGGCAATCCGGGTGATCTCGTAGGTCCTACCGATCATTTCTGTCGATCTTGTGACTATCAAGCGTCTACCGACTTCTCGGGTAAACGGACTTTGGTTGCTCGCCATGATGACTTGGTGTGGGGTCGTACGAAGGGACGTCGACAGAGGTTCGGGAAGTCGCAGGTTCGTGTGGAGCTTGAGACTGGCGAGACCGTTTGGATCGACGCCGAACTGGTCGAGGACACCGGTTTCTGAGGCCCCGGGCCAACATGGGGCCCACTTGGGGGGATTTTCCTAGTCCGAACGGCCCAAATTCGACCAATACATAGGCTGAGGGTCCTCATCCATTTTTGCTGGAAGACTATTTGGTCGATAAGGATGAGGTGAGCCCAGAGAGTTTCATTTTCACAAACGCCGCGCAGAATTCGGCTGTCGCCCCTCGTGGCGAGCGACGGAAGGGCTTGACCGGTCGGACCATCGTTATGTTGTTTGGCCTGTTGGCTGTCGCGGGCGCTGCTCTGGCTCCGATGCTGTTTGCGCTGCCGACCGCGACGGTCAACTCCACCCGCGATCTACCTGATGGCAACGTTGGCGACGGGATATGCG
>CAYUKM010000040.1:0-21763 GCA_964445255.1 uncultured Acidimicrobiales bacterium | reverse complement strand
CTCCAAGAAGTGGATTTCTTTGACGAACGGCAGGTTGATAACGCCACCGAAGATGCTCAAGAAGGCGAGGATGACCAGCGGTACGGTCATGTGCCACGACGACTCATGCGGATGATGGGCGGCACGCTTCGCGACACTCTCGGGCAGGAAATCGACGGCGACGCCGGCATCAGCGCTGCGATGGTTGTAGGCGCTTTGGGCTTCGGTCAGTTCGGCTTGGGCGCTCTCTCGGACGCTCATCGCGTCTTGGAGGGCGGAGGCAGCGGCCTGCTCGGCCTTTGCTGCTGGGTCGATTGCCGTCTCGGCGGTCTCGATCGCCTGCTTGGCCGCTGCGACCGCGTCATCACCGGACGCCTTGGCCGCGTCAATCTTGGCGGTGGAGAATGCCTTGCGAACCTTTTCCAAGGCCGTGGCCTTCTCGCTGTGTGCCATCTCTGCTTCGGCGAGAGCATCGGAGGCGACACCGACCTTTTGGTCCGCATCGTAGAGATAGCCGTCCCATGCCATAGCCAACTCATCCTCGGATGGCTGGTCAAAGCGGTAGTCGCCGTAGAAGGTCATAAACACCTGACGGCTCATGTAGAACCCGGTGAGCACCGCGGTTATGAGGGCGACCGCCCAAAGAGCTCGACCGTTGATGCCGCCGAGGTCCCAAGCGCCGAGCAGGATCTCGTCCTTCGACCAGAAGCCGGCGAAGGGAGGAACACCCGCAATCGCCAACCAGCCAATGATGAACGTTCCGGAGGTAATCGGCATGAATTTCCGCAATCCGCCGAACAGGCGCATGTTCTGCTCATCGGCCATGCCGTGGATGACCGAGCCCGAACCGAGGAACAGCAAGGCCTTGAAGAAGGCGTGCGTGATCATGTGGAAGATGGCAGCGACAAACGAGCCGGTGCCGATGGCGAGGATCATGTAGCCGAGCTGTGACACGGTCGAGTAGGCAAGAACTCGCTTGATGTCGTCTTGGGCTACGGCGATCGTCGCTGCGAACAACGCTGTGCCAGCACCGATCCACGCGATCAGGTTGGTAGCCCAGAAGGCTTCCTCCATGACGTAGTAGACGAGGCCGTTGACGCGGGTCAACAAGAAGACGCCCGAGGTCACCATCGTCGCTGCGTGAATCAACGCGGAAACCGGTGTGGGACCCGCCATAGCGTCGGGCAGCCACAGGTACAGCGGGAACTGGGCGGACTTACCCATCACGCCAACGAACAACAACAAGACGATTCCGACGGCGACCGGCGTGCTGAGTTGGCTCGCGGTTTCGTTGATGACGATGTAGTCGAGCGAACCGATCGATGCGAAGGCCAAGAACATGGCGACCATGAAGCCCCAGTCACCAACGCGGTTGGTGACGAACGCCTTCTTGCCAGCCGATGAGTTCGCTTCCTTATCGAACCAGAAGCTCACCAGCAGGTACGAGCATGCGCCCACGCCTTCCCAACCGAGGAAAGTGAGCAACAGGTTGTCGCCGAGCACCAGGAGCAACATCGCGAACACGAACATGTTCAGGTAGATGAAGAACTTGGAGAAGTTCGGGTCGTGATGCATGTACCCGATCGAGTACAGGTGAATCAGTGAACCGATGCCGGTGATGAAGAGCATCATCGTGACCGATAGCGGATCGACAAGGAATCCAGCAGAAACACTGAAGTCGCCTACCAGGACCCATTCGAAGATGTTCCTGGTGACCTGGCGTTCGCCATCAGGCATGCCGAAGAGGCCAAAGAACACGATGACCGTCGAGATGAATGACAGCGCGACTGCAATAGTGGCGACCCAGCCAGCCGCGGGGTTACCCAAGCGACGGCCCATCATCATCAAGAACGTGAATCCAAGCAGGGGAAAGAGCGGAATGAGATAAACGAAATTAATCATGGTTAGCCCCTCAGCACCGAGAGGTCGTCCGCGGTAGCACCATCACGTCGTCGCATGATCGCTACGACGATGGCCAGTCCAACCACCACTTCTGCGGCGGCGACAACCATCACAAAGAAGACCGCTACCTGACCGCCGATGTCGTCGAGGCCGAAGGCCAACCCGATGAATGTGAGGTTTACCGAGTTGATCATGAGCTCCACGCACATGAACATCACCAGCGGGTTGCGGCGTACAAGGACGCCGACAGCACCGATCGAAAACACGAGGGCGCCGAGCACGAGGTAATAGGTAGGTGTCAGCATCAGCTCTCCCCTACCTCTGTGTCAGCATCGTCGACCACGTTCTTCTCGCGGATGGCGAGGTTGCCGTCTCGAGCAGCCAACGCCGACTGGGGAATCGCTTGCAAAGCGCCCGGGATACGGCGGGCCAGAACAACAGCCCCTACGACTGCAACGGTCAGAAGCAAGCCCGTGACTTCGAAAGCGAACACGTAATCGGTGAAGATCGATTCAGCCAGCTGGTTGACGTTCGGAAGGATCTCGCCGGTGAGCTCGTCTGTCCGACCCGTGTCGCCGTTCGCGGAACGGATACCCGTCAGGTTCGTGCTCGACCAGATGACGGCGAGCAGCAGAGCAAGCAGCGCGCTACCGGTAAGGACGGCCGCCGATCTCTGACCGACGATTGGTTCTACGGACAGGTTTTCGGCCTTGTCGACGCTGAGCAACATGATCACGAACAGAAAGAGAATGACGATCGCACCCGCATAGACGATCACCTGGATGGCTGCGAGGAAGTGCGCTTCTACAACGAGAAACTCGACAGCGACACCAAACAGGGTCTGTATCAAGAACAGCGCAGCGTGCACGGGGTTCTTCGCCAGAACGACGCCTATCGCACCGGTGAGTACGACGACGCCTGCAACGAGGAAGCTAAACAGCTGGAGAGTCATGGGCTAGTGGCCCCCATCTTCGTGGTCGTGACCGTCGTGATCGTGGTGGTCGTGATCGTGGTGGTCGTGGCCATGGTCGTCTCCAGCCTCGATCATCTTGGCCTTGGCTTCGATCACAACGTGCTGGCCCACTTCAGGCTCACGCACGCCATAGCCGAGCTCACCAGACCAAGCCACGGTGTTCTCGTAGGCGGGGGATCCGCCTGGCGAAGTCGCGCGCATCCAACCCGAGGTGAGTTGGTCGTCGCCTGGTCGCCAGTCTTCCCACGGCAGCTTCTTGGGCATGCCGTCGTCGTCGACGACCAGTTCGTCTTTGGTGTAGATCGCATCGTCACGATTGGTGAACGAGAACTCGAACAGCTTCGACTCGGTAATCGCCTGGGTAGGGCATGCCTCTACGCACATGTCGCAGTGGATGCAGCGCAGGTAGTTGATCTCGTAGACGTAGCCGTAGCGCTCGCCTGGAGACACAGGATTATCCGGTGCGTTGTCGGCGCCTCGAACGTAAATGCAGCGGGCTGGGCAGACGCCAGCGCACAGCTCACAGCCAAT
Organism: uncultured Acidimicrobiales bacterium; assembly: GCA_964445255.1. Lineage (GTDB taxonomy): Bacteria > Actinomycetota > Acidimicrobiia > Acidimicrobiales > SHLQ01 > SHLQ01. The sequence goes on along the minus strand of CAYUKM010000040.1, from coordinate 18,378 downwards.
GCACTTTTCCATGCCGTCTTCGTACCGGTTAAGTACGTGGCGGCCGTGGAAACGTGCGGGCTTGTCGCGCTTTTCGCCTTCACCCTGAGCCTTGTATTCACCGGTGACCCGCTCATCAAAGAGCTTGGCGAATGTGACGGCGAATCCCTCCAAGTATCCCATCAGCCAAACTCCATGATCTCGGACTCGAGCCGAGCTTGTCGGGCGCTACGGATAGCACCCATCAAAAGACCAGCGCCTGCGATGAACCCAAGTGCCACTAGCGGGATAGCGATGACCGGGTTCCAGTCTTCCCTGCGGCCGACCTGAAGGGCTGCCAACACGATGAACCAACCGAGGGCTAGTGGGATCAGCAGCTTCCAACCCAAGTCCATGAGTTGGTCGTAGCGAAGGCGAGGGAGCGTGGCGCGGAACCACACGAAGGTGAACAAGAACACGAGCACCTTCAAGAAGAACCACATCAGGCCCCATGCCCAACCACCGGTCTCGGTGAAGATCAGGAACGATGGCACGTGTGGGCCACCGAAGAACAGCGTCACGATGATCGCCGACATGGTGACCACGTTCATGAACTCGGCGAGGAAGAACAGCGAGAAGCGAAGTGACGAGTACTCGGTGTGGAAACCACCGACTAGTTCCTGCTCGGCCTCAACGAGGTCGAACGGCGGTCGGTTCAGCTCCGCGGTGCCTGCGATCAAGAAGATCACGAATGGGATGACCCCGGTGCGGAACACGTTCCAGCCACCGATTCCCAAACGACCATCGGCCTGGGCTTGCACGATCTCGTTGGTGCTCAACGAACCGGAGAACAAGAAGACCGCAGCCAAGGACAGACCGAGGGCCGCCTCATAGGACACCATCTGGGCAGAGGCGCGAACCGAGCCGAGCAACGGGTACTTCGAACCTGAACTCCAACCGGCCAACATCACGCCGTAGATACCGAGGCCCGACATCGCGAGGAACAACAGGATGCCCATCTGCGGATCGACCAACTGGAAGAGGAACGTGTTGCCGAACAATGTGACTTCACCGTCGCGATTGGAGAAGTCACCAGCGATCGGCACGGTGGCGAACATCAAGAACGCGGGAATCAGCGACAAGTACGGCGCCAGTTTGAAGACGGGCTTATCTGCACCGTCGGGGGTGAGGTCCTCTTTGAAGAACAACTTGATGCCGTCGGCGAGGGTCTGCATGATGCCCCACGGTCCAGCCACGTTCGGGCCGATGCGGTGCTGCATGTCGGAAACGACCTTGCGCTCGAACCAGACCATGAGCATGACCGAGACCAGCAACATGGCAAACACGAGCACGACGAAAACGACGAGGAAAAACACATCGCCGCCGAGCCATAGCGTCCACCAGCGGTCACTGAACCATTCGAAGTCTTCTAGGTAGGGCTGTTGGGCAAACATCATGATGCTGCGGCCTCCACACGCACCGAAGTGACCACACTGGACACACTAAGGAGTCGGGCAGCCGAAACGTTCGATTGGTTGAACTCAACCGCGATCGTGTCCGAAGCCACACCGTCGTCGACTACTACTTCGAGCGAGACTTGACCTCCGTCGCTACTCACGGTGACCTCATCGCCGGCGACTACGCCGACGTGACCTGCGGTAGCCGAGGACATCGAGGCCTTCGCACCCGCTGCAAGTCCCTCGAGCGACGGGCAGTAGGTGAGGATCGTTCCGGCGTCGTACATCTTGCGTCCTACGACTAGCTCAAGACCATCGGCGGCGGCTTCGCGAAGCGAGGTTGATGCCATTGGCGTGCCGACCGATGCACCGGTCAAGAGCACACCTTCGGCATCTGCAGCCGAAATGGAAGCCATGGAGAGGTCGGCGTGAAGCGGCGACACTTGGTTGATATCGGCCCACAACTCGTCGAGGTCGATGAATCCAAGGTCGGCGCCCAACTGACCGGCGAGCTCTGCGGCGATCATCCAGTCCGCACGGGCCGTGCCAGGAGCCGTGACCTTTTGAGCGATCGGGCTGATCCGGCCCTCGATGTTGGTAAACGAACCGTTGACCTCGGTCGCGGTCGCTGCGGCGGGCAGCACCACGTCGGCCCCGGTCGAGGTGAAGTTCAACAACACATCGACAGAGATGAGGTTCGACACCTTGTGCAGGGCCGCTTCTACCAACTCGGTGTCGGGGAAGTCCGTAAGCGGGTCAGCGCCCAACAACACGATGGTGTCGATTCCACCACCGGCAGCCCGACGGAGGATTGCGGTGGTGTCGTGGCCGGTCGTGGATGGCACCTTGTCCCACGTCTCGGGGATATCACCCAAGGTGGTGCGACCCGGCAACAGCCCGGGTGCGAGGCCCATGTCAAATGCGCCCATGATGTTGCCGCGATGCAGTGCCGGAAGGAATCGAGCTTCGCTGTTGGCTTTGGTGATCGCGGCGAGTGCTGTCTCGATGACTCCGGGGTCGGTGCCGAGCGGGCCGGGACCGTACACGACGGTGACCGGGCCACGGAGCGCGTCTGCGAGCGGGCCTTCGGCACCTTCAGCGAGCGCCGCAGCGATGTGGGCACCCAGCTGGGAGAAGCGAACGATCTCGGTGGTCTTGGCATAGGGAGCAAGCCCACCCATGCGTGGCCCAACCTCAATGAGATTGGCCTTGTCATGCTCAGCGGCGTGACGCAGACGCAAGAAGAGGGCGCCGTGGGTTTCTTTCGGGTCGGCGCCGAGAACGACAATTGTCCCACCAGGGGTGCAGGCCTCCGCAATGGTTGCCCGAGGGAGGCCGAGTACTAGCCGTGGGTCGAGGCCGTCACCGAGCTGAGCGTCGACGTTGTCGGTACCGATGATCGACTTGGCGAGCTTGGCCCATGCGTACTGCGACTCGTTCGACATGCGGGCGCCGCCGATGAAGGCGACCCGATCGGGATCGGCGCTGGTCAACGCAGCCCCGGCCTTCGACAGTGCCATCGACCAGGAGGCAGCGACGAGTTGATCGCCGTCATCGGACGCGGTTCCGAGGCTGTCGCCTCGAACCAATGGCGTGGTCACGCGAGCGTCGGAGTTCCAGGCTTCGAAGTTGAAGCGCTCCTTGTCTGACAGCCAACCCCAGTTGACGGCGTCGGAGTCGACGCCCAAGTACCGGAGCACTTCGTTGCGAGACGACTGCACGGTGATCCGCGAACCGACCGAATCGGTCGTAGCAGTCGAGGGAATCTCGGTGAGGTCCCACGGACGAGCCTTGAAGCGGTATGGCTTTGCGGTTAGCGCACCGACCGGGCAGATCTGCACGGTGTTACCCGAGAAGTACGAGCTGAAGGGCTCGTCGGGGAACGTGTTGACCTCGGTCTGGTTGCCGCGGGCTTGGAAGTGGATGAGCGGGTCGCCAGCGACTTCCTTCGCGAACCGGGTGCAGCGATCACACAGGATGCAGCGCTCACGGTCGAGAAAGACGGTGTCGCTGATCGGGATCGGCTTCTTGAAGTGGCGCTTCTCTTCGACGAAGCGGCTCTCGCCAGGTCCGTAGGCCATCGTCTGGTCTTGGAGTGGGCATTCGCCACCCTTGTCGCAGATCGGACAATCGAGCGGGTGGTTGATCAGGAGGAACTCGAGGATGCCATCCTGGGCCTTCTTGGTGACGTCGGATTCGGTGTCGACGGTCATGCCGTCGGAGACAGGCACCATGCAGCTTGGCTGCAAGCCCTTGCCGCGGCCGGTGTCAACCTCGACGAGGCACATGCGGCACATGCCCACGGGCTTCATGCGCGGGTGGTAGCAGAAGCGAGGGATGTAGACGCCGTTGCGTTCCGCAGCGTCGATGAGCATCTCGCCCTTGTTGGCGGTAATCTCGGTTCCGTTCAGATTGACGGTGACGCCAGTTTCGGTCGTTGGTTCAGTCGCGGTCACGGTTTTGTCTCACTCCTTCGGAGATCGACAAACTCGAGTTTGTCGCTGGCGCTCCAAACGTCGCCGAACGAAAGCTGCGATGCGGTCATGATGTTGTGACCTCCACACGAGCGCCGGGCTGGGCTGCCGCGATCTTGGCTTCGAACTCGTGACGGAAGCGACGAAGAGCCGAGGTGATCGGTGCTACCGAGCTTGGGCCAAGCGGGCAGATCGTGGTTTGGCGTGGCGGGAACGGCACGGCCTCGAGGCCTTGCGATTCGTCTGCGGCGACCGGGTACGGCCCAGGAGAAATGTTGTCGCCGATATCGAGAAGGAGTTCGATGTCGCCGGGACGGCCGTAGCCATCGAGGATTCGCTGGAGGATCTTCTCTTCCCAGCTGGTGCCCTCGCGACACGGTGCGCACTTGCCGCACGATTCACGAGCGAAGAAGCGCACCACCCGCAGGCAGGCCTTCACCGCATCGGTCGAGTCGTCCATGACGATTATGGCGCCCGAACCCAACATGGTTCCTGCGGCACCGACCGGGCGAGCCTCGAGTGGAAGTGACACCTGCTCGGGGAACAACCACGGAGCGGAACCGCCACCGGGGATGAAAGCTTTGAGTGTGTGGCCCTCGCGGATGCCTTGGCAGTAAGCGTCGGCGTAGAGGAGGTCTTCGTAGGTCGTGACGCCTTGTTGCACCTCGTAGACACCGGGACGCTTCACGTGGCCGGACACGGCGAACATGCGCGTGCCTGGCGACGTTTCGGTGCCGTACTCCGTGTACGCTTCTGCGCCGTGGCGCATGAGCCATGGGAGGTTCGACAGCGTCTCGACGTTGTTTACGATCGTCGGCTGACCGTAGAGGCCAACAGCGGCCGGGAAGAACGGTGGCTTGAGCCGCGGCATGCCACGGTTGCCCTCAAGGCTCTCGATGAGTGCGGTCTCTTCGCCCACGATGTAGGCGCCGGCACCCCAGTGGAGCACGATGTCGCACGAAAAGTCCGAACCAAGAATGTTCTGGCCGATGTATCCAGCTGCATATGCCTCATTGAGTGCATCGGCGATGCGTTGTTGGGCGATGGCCATCTCGCCACGGACGTACAAGAAGCACTGGGTGAGACCAACCGCGTAACACGCGATCAGACAACCCTCGATGAGCTGATGAGGATCGAGCTCCATGAGGAGTCGATCCTTGTAGGTACCGGGCTCGGACTCGTCGCCGTTCACGACGAGATAGCGCGGCCACACCTCGTCGGGGACAAAGCCCCACTTGACACCAGCCGGGAAGCCTGCGCCGCCGCGGCCGAGCAAGGTCGCTTCGCGGGTGGTCGTGTGAACCTCGTCGGGCGTTTGTTGAAGCGCCGCTTTTAGGCCCTCGTATCCGTGGGTCGCCTCGTAACGGGCCAGCGTGTAGCTGTCCTCGTATTGGAAGCGGTCCGTAACGATCTTCGTGCCGGGCGAATCGACATAGCCCGGCGCGTGTGGAACGTACTCTCCGGTTGCCATCAGCTCTCCTTCGCGGCGTTCCGCGCGAGCCAGACCGGTGCTTCGTGAACGTCTTCGGGAGCCACGATGTGCGCGGTTTGTTCTGGCGTCATGTGCTGACGGATCAAGCCGAGCGTGCCGTGGCTTGGGATTGGTTCGCCAGCGTTGGCAGTGATGAGTTTGTCGGGCGAGTTACCAGCCCGAAGCGCAGCGATGATGTCGTCGAAATCATCGTGACTGAGTCGCAGACCAAAGCGGTAGTTCACCTGGATGCACGGCGCCTCTGTACACGCGGCGATGCACTCAACATCTTCGATAGTGAACATTCCATCCTCGGTGGTTCCGCCCGCGCGGATACCCAACGTCTCCTCAGCGTGATGCAACAATTCTTCGCCGCCCAGAAGCTGACAGGCGATATTGGTGCAGATGTTCACCATGTATTTACCAACTGGATGCAGCTTGAACATTTCGTAGAAGGTGCACGTTCCGCGGACCTCGGCCGATGTCACGCCGACGAGCTCACCGAGGTGAGCCATGGCTTCATCAGATACCCAACCCTCCTGCTCTTGAGCCAGGTGCAGAAGCGGGATTAGCGCGGACTTCCGACGCGGGTAGCGAGCGATGATCTCGTTCGCCAGCGCGACGTTCTCGTCGTTCAGACGACTCATCGATCCACCTCACCCATAATCGGGTCGACACTAGAAATGTTTGCGACGGCATCTGCGAGCAGGCCGTCTTGCATGAGGTGCGGCAACACCTGCAAGTTGATGAAGCTCGGCGGACGTACTCGCATGCGATACGGGTTCGACGAACCATCGGAGACGATGTAGACACCCAACTCGCCACGAGGGCTCTCGACCGCGGCGTATGCCTCGCCAACCGGGACCTTGAAGCCCTCGGTGAAGATCTTGAAGTGGTGGATCAACGCTTCCATCGACTCGTCGATACGAGCCCGCGGCGGAGGCGTCACCTTCTTGTCTTGGACGCGGTAGTCACCTGCCGGCATCTTCTCAACGCATTGGCGCACAATCTTGATCGACTCCTCAATCTCGGCCAGCTTGATCGCAAAGCGGTCGAAGCAGTCGCCGTAGCTACCGACGGGGACGTCGAAGTCGACCTCATCGTAGGCCAGGTATGGCATGTCACGACGGAGATCCCAGCTGCTGCCCGCTGCACGAAGCAACGGACCGGTCGTGCCGAGGGCAAGGCACTCGGCTTCGTTCAAGATCCCGACGCCTTGGAGGCGGTCGCGCCAGATCGGCTGGCCGTTCATCAAGATGTGGTAATCGTCGAGACGGAACTCAATGGCATCCATCAGATCGATGACGTCTTGTTCCCAACCATCGGGAAGGTCGGCGGCCACGCCGCCAGGTCGGATGTAGTTGTGGTTCATACGAAGGCCGGTGACCTTCTCAAAGAAACGCAACACGGGCTCACGTTCACGCCAGCCGTAGATGATCATGCCGACCGCACCGAGGTCGAGGCCATTGGTCGCCATGAACAGCAGGTGCGAGGAGATCCGGTTCAGCTCGGTCATGAGCATCCGGATCCAGGTTGCCCTTGGCGGCATTTCCAAGCCGAGCAACTTCTCGGTAGCGAGCGAGAAGGCCAGTTCGTTGAACAGCGGCGACGCGTAGTCCATGCGGGTGACGTTGGTGGAGCCCTGGAGATAGGTCAGCTCTTCGCCGGTCTTTTCCATGCCGGTGTGGAGATAACCAATGATGGACTTGGAACGGAGAACGGTCTCGCCTTGCATCTCCAACAAGAGGCGAAGCACACCGTGGGTAGACGGATGCGACGGACCCATGTTGATAATCATCTTGGTGTCGCCAATGTCATCGGCCGGATCGAGCGAGAGTGAGGCGGCTTCGGCCTCCGACATCCGGAGCACGGCGTTGTCGCGGCTGCTGACACGATCTGCGGTGCCGACGCTTCCGTCGGGGTTGGAGCTCTCTTGTTCTGCGATGGTCATCGAATCACCTGGCTCATGTGCGTCCGGGCGCACCCTTGAATTGCACAGGGATTGCGCCGATGTCGTAGTCCTTGCGTAAGGGATGCCCGTTCCACGACTCGGGCATCAGAATCCGACTCATGTCTGGATGGTCCGAGAACACGATCCCATACATGTCAAAGGTTTCGCGCTCGAGGGCTTCGCTGCCGGGGAACAGGTCGAACAGCGACGGCACTTCGGTGCCTTCAGCGACCTGGAGACGGATGCGAATCCGCTCGCGACGCACCTGGCTGAGCAGGCTGAGGACTACTTCAAAGCGCTCGGGGTTGACGCTGGCTGGAAGGTCGCTGCGCTGGTGGTGGAGATAGTCGACACCGAACAGATCCGTGATGGTGACAAAGCCGTCGTCTTTGAGTTCAGAGACGAGATCGACGTAGTCATCGATGCCTGGGAACAGCACCGCATCACCGAAGGCTTCACGAAAGGGCACGCCGTGTCGCTGATCCTCACCCGCTGACGCCGGGGAATCTTCGGTTTCTTCGATGACCTCTTCTTCGACCGGAGTTTCGGTTTCGGTCTCTTCGGCCATGTCAGCCTCGTCCGATCGAGACAGCGGTCTGACCGTCGCGCTGGGCGACTTCGATTCCGGCACCGGCGCCGGTCGCTTCGCGGCGGCGAAGAAGTTCGCCGGTCTCGATGTTGTGGTGCAGCGTGAAGATCGCGTGCAGGAGGGTTTCGGGACCCGGAGGGCATCCCGGTGCGTAGACGTCAACAGGAACAACCTGATCAACACCTTGCACGAGGGCGTAGTTGTTGAACATCCCGCCACTCGACGCGCATACTCCCATGGAGATGACCCACTTCGGTTCGACCATTTGGTCGTAGATAGTGCGTAGCACGGGCGCCATCTTCTGGGAGACGCGGCCAGCGACGATCATGAGGTCGGCTTGGCGTGGAGAGGCTCGGAACACTTCCATGCCGTATCGGGACATGTCGTAGTGGGCGGCGCCGGTCGCCATCATTTCGATCGCGCAACAGGCAAGGCCGAACGTAGCCGGCCACAGGCTGCGGGCGCGCGACCAGTTGACCAGATCTTCGACTCGGCCGGTTACGAAGTTGTGTTCGAGACCTGCGAGGCCATCGTCAACAACACCACGTCCCGTGGTCTCATCTTTGAATAATCCCATTAGGCCGCCTCAGATGGAGTTTCGATTTCCTCGCGACCCTCGACGCCCACCTTGCGGATCGTCGAGCGGGTAGTGCGTCCCTCTGAGACCGCCGCGGTGAGGCGGCGAGCTTGGTGGACGGGGCCCCATTCGAGCGCCCCGTTACCGATGAGGTACACAAATGATTCAAATACCGCAGCCGTGAAGATCAAGATTGCGAGGAACCCGAAGGTTCCGAGGGTTCCGTTGGCGACCGCCCACGGGTAGAAGAAGATCAGTTCGATGTCGAACACGATGAAGATCATCGCGATGAGGAAGAACCGCACGGGGAATCGTTCCGGCGTGTCCTTCGCCGGTTCAATGCCGCACTCATAGGCGGAGTTCTTCTTATCGTTCGGACGGTTCGGCGCCAGAAGCTTGTTCACGGGAAAGCTCAGCGCGGCGAACAAGATCCCGAGGACACCGAGAGCTACTAGCGGCAAATACTGCATGACTATCCCTCGTTTGTGAAAGCTTCTACTCGTTTCATCGTTGCGATGTCACGGAAGTGAAGCAAGTAGACGAGCGCGGTGAAGATAAGTAGCGATCCTAGGGTGATCATGGCGGGCGGGAACCGGAGATTGCCAAGTTCACGGACCATGACCACGGAGATGATCGGCGCATCTTCATCAACGCTTGGGAACGGTGGCGCTTCGCCCTCTCGGGTGATCAGCGCCTCTTCGTCGATCGCTTGAAGCTGAACGACGGAGTATTCGGTCGGATTTCTGATCCGTGCCGAGTTCGTGATCCACAGCCAGCCACGTTCCAAGTTGTCGGTACAGAAAGTGCACAGCAGGTCGTTATCTCGATCGATGCGGGGTTTGCCACCGGTGCGGAACGCATCGAGGAAGCGGAATTCGGCTTGGGACTCGAAGTCGAAGCCCTCTTCTTCGAGGATCGCGGCTCCCGCCGTGGTCTGGGCCTCGCCAGCTTCGCCGGTACTCAGGATCTCCCAGCCGTTGAGGTTCGGGATGGTGCCGTTTTCGATGGCCTGCTCTACAAAGTCAGGGGCGACGGAGAAAACCTGTGAGAGCGTGGTGGATTCGTTGCGCTGGGCTTGACGAATAACCTCTGCGGTGAGCTCGTCTGCGGTCATGGCCGCAGACGCATCAGAGTCCGTGTCGAACTCCTCGACGAACTCGGCCATTGCTTCAACGCCGTCGGCCATGCCGTTCTGAGCAACGATGATTCCGAGCCCTTGTAGGGAGCTGGGGTCAGGGAGGTCACGCGCACGTTCAACCGAGGACTGGCTGATATCGCTTCGGTTGAAGTCCTGTACCACCCAGGAGACGGAGTCGCCGACGAAACCAATGCCACGTATCCACCAGAAGGCACCCATGATGACCATCCAGCCGAAGAACGCGGTGATGGAAATCAACGCTGCCAAGCGAGCGCCTTGGTTCGTCGCCAAGATGAGCCAAATGGAGCCGAACAAAACAATTGCTCCGACGCCAACGACGAGAGCGCCACGAATTTCAGGATCGAAACCGATCTGTGCGATCAGAGATGTCATTACAGGCTCCTCTCGTATGCGACGATGGCGGCAAGTTGCTCGTCGGTCAGGCTCGCTGGCCAGACGACTGCTTGCTCGATGAATTCGCCGGTGGTCGGGTCGAAGACTTCCTCGACGAGGTCGCTGTCCATGCGTGCACCAAAGCCGGGCATTTGACCACTGCCCTGACCGGCGTTGCCGTACTGAATACCAAGCTCGGATCCGCCCCGGATGAAGTCCTCCATCGTGGAAGCTGTCGGGAACTGGCCGAGCGTCCCGCCGTTGGTGAGGTTCGGACCGAACCAGCCACCACCTTGTTGATGGCCAGGAACTTCGTTTCCGTTCTCGTCGATAACCGTGGTGAGAACTTCGCCGTCGACATTGATGTCGTTGGCACCGTCAAAGGACCAGCCTGCGGTGTGGCAGCGAGCGCAGCTGTAAGCGCCGGCATCTGCTCGGTTGGTGAACAGCAATTCGCCATATGTCAGGTACTCGGGGTTGTCGGGGTCGGAGATCTCGTCGATCCACGCTTCCAACGCCTCGTTGGGGAACAGGTCACCGATTTCGGCCTGCAAACTACCAAGTTCGCCTTGTGCCGCCTCGATATTTGAGCCCACGCCCGTCTGGATGGCCCGTTGCACATTGAGGCGAGCTTCCTGGAGGCGTGCTGACATCTCTGGGTCTCGGCTCACCATCTCCTCTCGAGCTCGTTCGATGAGTCCGGTTTGGACGGAGGCCTGGACCGAATCGAAGTCTCGCTGGTTCGTGCGGAGATAGACGATGAGAATCTCAAGCTGTTGGGTAGTGAGTGGCCCACCGCCGGGGGCTCCCCAGGCGGGCATCACGCCGTTTCTTCCGAAGTTCAGCGTGTGAAGGATCTCGTCTTCATCGAAGCGGGTTAGTACCGACGTGAGCGAAGGAGCTACCCAGTCAACAGAAGCGATGAAGTTGCCGGTTCCGGCTTCGGTAATCGCGAACGCAGCAACGCCGCCAGCGGCGCCACCACCATGGCATGACGAGCAGGCTTCCTCGAACTCCTCGGCGCCATCCTCAGCCCACAGCTCAAGCGTGTTCTCGACCAGGCCTTCTTGGCGGCCAGGTTCACCCAACCAGTACAGCGGCAAGGCGATACCGATGATCGAGAGGAGCACCAGGCCCGACAACAAGCTCTGATCGAGCTTGCGTGTTTCGAGGATGTCGTCGTCGTGATACGGCTTGCGATTCGCGGCCAGCTCGATCTCGGCGCCACCCTCACCTCGGGAGTCGAGAAGATTGAAAAACAGATAGACGATGAAGCCGATGATGACGATGGCAAGAATGACGAAGCCAACATCTCGCGCGGCGCTCTGAGCAAGGAACATCACAGACTATGAATCTAGGGGAATATTCCGCGAAGAACTCTGTTTAGGACCTCAAAAATATGAGAACGAGGTCACGTCTCCGCGACCCCGTTCTCTAAGTGACTAAATTAGGCGAAAATTATGCGTGCGAAGACGCTCCGAGACAGCTCGGACCTTCACGCTCCTGGCCGGTGGTGTTTGTACCAATAGCCGGGCCATTGATGATGTTTCCGGTGTCTACGGTGAGCACTCCACCGGTGACATCCATCGCCATGAAGTCCATGCCACGAGGTGCTGGACCGCCACGCTTTTCGCCTACTCGGTTGTAGACCGAACCGTGGCATGGGCATTCGAAGAACTGTGAGCTACCGCACTCAGGAACACGGCAACCGAGGTGTGGGCACTTCTGGAAGACAGTCTTCACGCCAGCCTGAATTCCAGGCCACGCTGGCGTCCCCGCATAGATAGGCGCGCCAGCCTCGAGGGAACCGACGGGGTACTCGGTGATATACATACGACCTTCAGGCAGGTACAAGAAGCCATTGTTGGCTCGAATACTTGCGATGACGTCCGGGATTGGGCCGATGGTGATCGGGTTACCGAAGCCTTCGGATGCACCCGGCCACAGCTGGGCGATCACTGCCAGGCCAAAGCCGGTCAGGTTGAGACCGAAGACTGCAATGATTGCTCGGTTCAAGAACTGGCGACGTGCAACACCGATTTCTTGCGGATCCGGCGCTACCCACGGCTCAACTTCAGCCTGAGGAACGGCAACCTCGCCCTTGCGGCGCTCGAGTGCAACGGACTTCTCGACGTCGCGGCCGGTGACACCGCCTTCAGCGGCGGCTGCACCAACGGCAGACTTCACCCGCTCGCGGTCGGCGCGGCGAGTCTCTGCGGAGACCTCACTGATGGCGCTCGATGCGTCCTGACGACGGGAGGCTGCAAAGAACCCGATCCCGGCCAAAAGCACCAGGATTACTACTGCAATAATTACGAATATCACTACCAGCTCCTTTAGAACTCGAAGAACAGACCGTCCCGCCACGGGAAGACAAAGTTGAATCCCGGACCTCGGAAGAACGAACCAATCATTGTGAGAACAGCCCAATACATGAGATGTACTGTCTGTAACGAGATAGCGAACTTGCGGTCTTCCGGCTTCATCGAAGGGTTTCGATCGATGTAAGGAGCCAGAATCAGCAAAATCAGGCCCATTCCGGGAATAGTCACGCCTGCGACCTGCGGATGGAAGAGGGTCAGAAGCTCCTGAAGACCCAAGAAATACCACGGTGCCTTAGACGGATTCGGCGTTTCATTGAAGTTTGCAAGCTCCAGAAGTGGAGCGTTTACAAAGACCGAGAAGATCAAAATAAACGCCAACACGAATAGGCAGCAGACGAATTCAACGACGAGAAGGTGCGGCCATGTGTGGACCTTGTCCTGTGGAACAGCCTTCACGTCTTGGATAGAACCCGACTTCACCACGGTCAACAAGCGTTGGGTGTGACCTCCAGGGCCGGTCGCTACCGGAGCCGCTGGGGCTGCAGCAACTGCGGTGGCCACGCCACCGCCAGCAGGGGCGGCCTCTGCAGGAGCGGCAGGCTCTACTGCGCCCCCGCCCTCGGCCTTTGACTTGGCGGCCTTGGAACGAGCCAAAAGATGCGCAGGGATCTTCGATGCCGCTTCGCTCTTCGGGGCGTCGTCGGCTGCGTCGGCAGCCGGTGCAGCCTCAGCTGGGGCATCCGATGATGCCTCTGCCTTTGCACGGGCCTCAGCGGCTCGCTTACGGAGATGCTCAGGGATTTCAGTCATTAGTCAAATTCCCTTTCGATTAGAGCGGTCCGGAGATGCCGCCATCTTTGCGAACTCTCCAGAAGTGGATGGCCATAAAGATCACGGTGACGAACGGTAAGAACAGAACATGCAGCACGTACCAGCGAAGCAATGTGTCCGTTCCGATTTCGACACCACCTAGTAGTACGAATCGGACTTGTTCACCAAAGACTGGAGTGAATCCCATCATGTTGGTGCCCACGGTTACTGCCCAAAGTGCGAGCTGGTCCCAGGGTAGGAGATAACCGGTGAAAGAAAGCAGCAGGGTGAACTGCAGAAGCATCACGCCGATGACCCAGTTGAATTCCCGAGGTGCTTTGTACGCACCGTGGTAAAACACGCGTGCCATATGCAAAAATACCGATAACACCATTAAATGCGCCGCCCAGCGGTGCATATTGCGTACCAACAGGCCGAAAGTGACCGCGCTCTGCAGTGCAAAGATGTCGTCCCAAGCCTGGGCTGCGGTCGGTCGGTAAAAGAACATCAAGAAGATGCCGGTGACGGTCAAAAGGATGAACGTGAAGAAGCTGATGCCGCCAAGACACAGCGTGTAGCTGACCTTGACCGCGTGACGCTTCACCTTGACTGGGTGCAAGTGGTACAGCACCGAGTTCATGATCACGTAGGACCGGTTACGAGGGCTATCGCTGTAGCCCTTGCGGAAGATCGAACCAGGTCGGAAGATCGAACTCCAGGCCTGTGAGCCCTGGGTCTGATCAATCAGTTCGCTCGTCTTCTTTTGGATCTGTGCCGAAACCGGCAGTTTGTTTTGGTCTTTCGCCACGATTTCAGTACCCCTCAGTGCGCATCGTGTAGGTCGTGTAATTCGTAAGTTCGTTCATCCGAGCCGCATCCCGTATCCATAGCCATGGGTGTTGGTTCGCTGGTGGTAATCGCCGTTGGGATCAGGATCGCTGATCTTGCCCAAGATGATCACACCGGTCGGGCAGCGATCGACGCACAGCGCGCAACGGGTGCACACGTCGTCGTCGATCGTAAAGATGACGTTGTCGGCGGGATCGAGTCCGGGTTGTTCGGTTCCGATCGCCTCGTCGATGGCCGTGGGTGACACCATATGGATGCACTTCCACGGACAGATATCGACACAGCCTTCGCACATGATGCACTCGGACTGGTCGATATGAATGAACTGCTTTGGCTTCACCGCGGCAGATAGCCATGCCGCGTCGACTTCCTGCAGAACGTAGTCGTCCCGGAACTCTGGCATTGGTGGGTTGGCGTCGGTAACCGACACGGCTTAGCTGACCCCTTCTCGTACGAGGGGGCGGCCGAATTCCGATGGTGCCTCGGTTGCCTGTTCGGTCGCAGCGGCTCGGGCGTCGCGGGTCTGCCAGTGGTTCCAGTAGAAAATGTTGATGCCGAGGAACACGATGTAGATGCCTACCGAGATCAGGTCACGGAGCACGATGAAAGGAATGTTGAACGGGAAGAAGCCGCCGTTGGCCTGCGAGCGGAGCAACCCGAAGAGTTCGAAGTTGCGGTCGGCTCGCCAGTTCAGACCACCATCTGCCCATTGCAGCCAGTAGTGCGGGACAACGCCGTAGACCCAGAAGAACACCGCGAAGACATACGTCGAAGCAATCATCGCCTCGCCCCACGTCATCTGCTTGTTCGACGGCGTCCGCTTTTCATACCAGTGGTAGACGCCCACCATCAGTCCGGTGACGACCAACGAAACAATGAACTCTGCCATCTCGTGCCTCTCCTCGCTCGGTCGATTACGTGTCCGTTGTGCAAATACTCTCACGAATGTCATCGGCACAAACGCCAACGCTCGTGAACGTAATCACAAGTGTAGTCGGAGCAGGAATAACTTATTCGCTCCGAGCATGTGGTTTATCACGCGATATCTACACGCGGTGACATCGGTACGAGGTGACAAAGGTCGCCCCCGATACCGGATACCTCAACTCGACTCTGTCGATTCAAAACTCGTAGGCTCCACGCCTAGGGCTCCGGCCTCGCTATCGTAAGATTTGCGCGACGAAACCCAACGCTGTCGGCCCAGAAGGCCGTACGCTTTCGAGGACGATATTCGTCCCAAGTGTGCACGTCGAAGAGGAGACGTTCGATGACCGAAATCCCCGAGCATCTGCTGAAGCGCTCTCGCGAGCGCAAGGCGGCATTGTCTGGGGAGTCCGGCGACGCCGCAGAGGCTTCAGCCGATACCTCCGAAACCTCAACCGCTGTCGAACCCGCCGCTGCGCCATCGGCTGCACCCGCGGTTGCTCCGGCTCCCGTGCCAGACATCCCCGCTGAGCCCGTGCCCGAAAAGGTCGCTCCCTACGTCGAGCAATTCGAGACCCGTAAGAAGATGCCGTTCTGGATCGCACCCGTCCTTTTGGCATTGCCGGTTTGGGCACTGTTCTACGTGGGCACCCTCGAACGAGTACCACAGGGACTCACCGGCCTTCTCGGAGAGGGCGAAGAGCTCTACATCGAAGCTGGCTGCTCTGGTTGTCACGGCGCGGAAGGTGGCGGCGGTATCGGCCCAGCGCTCGCTGGTGGCGAGGTACACATCACCTTCACCTCGATCGAAGATCAGATGGCCTGGATCGCTCGGGGCTCAGCCATCGTTGGAACCGGCAACAACTACGCCTCCTCGGACTCGCCACGTTTTCCACGTCAGGTAGCGGGCCAGATGCCGGGCTATGGCCTCGGCGCCTCGACCGAACTCAACATCGAAGAGCTTCTGGCGGTAACCCTCTTTGAGCGCACGCAGCTTGAACCCGATGAGGAGATCGCCGCAGAGGAACTTTTGCTCGCCGAGGCAATGAACCTGCTCATCGAAACTGGCGAGCTTGACGGCATGCTCGAAGAAGAGGGCCTCAGCATCGAAGACATTATCGACGGTCAGAGCGTCACCTCCGAACAGATCGCCGAGTATCTGGAACCTGCTCGCGAGGCCATCGCAGCCGAGACCAGCTGATCGATGACCGCGGCGACGATCCACGAAGAGGTTCGCAGCCCACAACGCTATTTACACGCGGTGCGATCGCATCGCGCCACACCAGCGATCGCCCTCGCCGGTGCGTGTGTGGTGGCAGCGTTCACCGAAGCCGGCTCCGATGACGGCGTGACGCTTTGCCCGTACCGGATCGTTACCGGCGGCTGGTGCCCCGGCTGCGGTGGCACTCGTGCATTGGGCGCCTTAGTGAAGGGCGACCTCGGCGCCTCGTTCGCCTATAACCCGTGGTCGATGCTGGTGCTCGCCCAAGCGACCGTCCTCGCGGGCTGGGTGTTGGCTGCACCCGACAGCGCGAAGGCGTGGTGGGAACGCAAGGGCATCAAGCTCATCACTGCCAACCTGGTTATCGCAGTAGTGATCTGGATCCCGCGCCTGATAGCGGGCGTCATCCCCCTACCGTTCGGCTAGCTGCCGGGGATATTGCGGACGTCGACTCGGTCGGTGTCTGAGACGAGGTCTCCGAAGAAGTCGATCAGGTCGTTGAGGTCGATCGAATCAAGCGCGTCGACTTGGGCTTGTCGGGTGAGGATGCGTTCTTCGGACTCACGGGCTTCGTCGAAGAGCGATTCGATGTAGAAGCCGTTGGTCACGAAGTTGTACTCCGATCGCAGGATCGTGACCGCTTCGTTGAAGTCGGTCTGAGAGATCTGGCCGCCGCGGATCGTTTCGAGTTCGTCGATCACCGTTCCCGCGATCTCGTCGACACGGCCGGGATCACCGTCGATCGAAATGAATAGCTCGACCTCCTCGCCGGGGTCGGAGAACTCCACGCCAGCGCCGCCGCCGTAGGTAGCGCCGAGTTCTTCGCGGATGACGGTGAAGATGCGGTCGTTGAGGATCGTCGATGCGAGCTCCGCGAGGACTTGGTTGCGGATCGTTTCGTCGCTCTCGCCCACTACCAACAATCGGTATGACCCACTGGCTGCCCCTGTTCCGACGTCGAGGCGTTCGTCCACGAGACCGGGAAGGTTCGGTTGCTCGGGGTCGTCTTGGTTTGCCGGCGCTGGAAGCGTGCCGATCCATTGGCGTGACAGATCGATGATCGTGTCCTCATCGACGTCGCCAACGATCACGAACACGTGGTCATCGAGTGCGTCGAACCGGTCGTTCCAGATGTCGAGAGCCTGTTCAGGGGTGAGGGCATCGAGAGCGTCGATCGTTGGAGATGCAGCGAGGGCTCCGCCGCCGGTACGCCCGTCTTGGAGCGCAATGTTGGCTGCTGTTGCCGAGTCGACTTCGGCTCGACGTACCAGGTCGCTCGCTGCCTCGACTCGCTGGCGGAACGGCACGTCATCTACACGAGGTTGGGTGAGCTGCAGGTGGATGAGCTCGAACAGGGTCTCGAGGTCGTCGGTCGAGGCCTCTGCAGAGACGCCCTCGGAGAAGTCGGCGATGTACGGGGAGACGCTCACGTCGAGGTCCGAGAGGAAGCGTCGGATCTGTACCGAGCTCCACTCGCCCGCCCCGCTGGCGGAGACAGCGTTCACGGCCACGTTGGCGAGCGTTCCATCGTCTTCGTTAAGCACTGCTCGACCACCTGGCGACTCAGACACCACGAACACCTCGCCTTCGGAGATGGTTGATTCGGTGAACAGCACGCGGGCGCCGTTTTCGAAGACGAGTTCAATGCCGTCGTTTCGGGTGAGGTCCCGCCGCTGGATCTCTTCCACCGGATCTGGATCGTCGATGAGGTCCTCGATCTCGGCGACGTCGTCAACGAGGCCATCCGCGACGGAGCTGTCTGCACGTTCGATCGCGGCGGAGATCTCTTCGACGGTGCCGGTGCGTTCTGTGTCTGGGCCGACCACGATCACGATCGGAGCCGAGGAGGTGATCAGCCAGCCGTAGTGATTGTTGACCTCGTCTATATCGAGATCGTCCAGGAAGTCGAGGGTCTCGTCGACGGTGTCGTCGATCGAGCGAAGGTCACCGCCACCCAGGAAGTGCTGGATCATCTCGTCGGCGAACTGGCCGTCTTGGGTGGTGTTGAAACCGACCTCTTGTTGTTCGACCGAAGCGGCGATGACCTCGGTCGCTCGGTCGAGTTCGGCTTGGGTGAACGGGTTCTGCACGCTGGCACGCAATTCGGACAAGAACACTTCGGTGCCCTGGGCCAGGTCGTCGGCGTCGAGATTGAAGCCGAGATAGCTAAGACCTCGGTTGCGGCGGAACCATCCGCCACCGGCGCGGCGAAGGTCGAGCCTGCCCGAGTATGAGGTAGGG
>CAYUKM010000039.1:0-21786 GCA_964445255.1 uncultured Acidimicrobiales bacterium | reverse complement strand
TCTCGCCGTGCTCGGTGAGTGCGGTGATGTACACCCCCACAGGCCCGATCGTGCTCAGCGTGAACTCGACCGGCGATGACCTCTCCACCTTGGTGCCGAGCTAGCGATGGCGAACCTCGACTTAGGCGAAGTGGAGTACTTCACCACCGGAACGGTTGGCCCGAAGGGCCAGCGGGTGTTCTTCCTTCAAGCCCGATCCAGCGGGAATACGTTCGCCTTTCGCCTCGAGAAACAACAAGTGCTCGCGATGGCCGAGCACCTGGGCGGACTCCTCGCAGACCTGCCCGAGATCAACGCTAACGAATGGACCTCAGCACCAGCCCTGACCGAACCCGTGAACCCGATCTGGACGATCGGTGCCATGGGGGCGAGATATGACACCACCGAGGACACCATCGTGATCATGGCTGAAGAGATTACTGAAGACCCAGATCTCGACGATGCCGGCACAGCGACGCTTCGCCTCGGACGGGGTCAGACCGCAGCATTTATCGAACGTGCTCTTGAGGTGGTCAACGCCGGTCGTCCCCCCTGTGCCTATTGCGCTCGACCCTTGAACTACGGCGAAGACGGGTTCTGCCCCTGTTGGAACTGACCTGTGCCCGACAGCACCGCCGACACCCCCGACGATGACGAGGAAGGCCCGTTCCGCGCCCGGCCACCGCTCGGAACAGCCGAAGCGCTCGACATCTTGGCGCGCGGTGAGATCGAAATCCTTGGGCGCATGCCCTACTCATCGAACGCAACGTTCTTGGTAGACCTGCTCGTCGATGGCGACGTTCCAGCACAGGCGATCTATAAACCCCAACGTGGCGAGCAACCGCTCTGGGACTTTCCCGGTTCGTTATACCAGCGCGAGATCGCCGCGTTCCTCCTCTCCGAAGCGTTGGGTTGGGGCCACGTACCGCCGACGCTAGAAGTCGAGGGTCCGCTCGGCGTGGGGTCGCTGCAGCTATTCATCCCTGCGATCTTCGACGAGCATTATTTGACACTGCTCGACCGCAAAGAGCTACACGCTGGTTTCAAAGAGATATGTGCCTTCGACCTCGTTGCCAACAACACCGACCGAAAATCCGGCCACGTACTTCTCGGTAAAGACGGCGACCTGTGGGCGATCGACAACTCGTTGTGCTTCCACCAGGAGTTCAAAGTCCGAACCGTGATCTGGGATTTTGCTGGAGATGACCTCAGCCTCGAAATTGAAGAGTCCCTGACCAATCTCATCGATTCGGGCTTGTCCGATGAGTTCGCTGAGTATCTCAACCCGTTCGAACGAGAAGCGATCTTGGGCCGCGCTCGGATGCTGTTGCAGGCCCGGTCATACCCCGATGACCCGACCGGGCGACGATGGCCTTGGCCCATCGTCTAATCGATGAGCGAGCGCGTCGAGAGCTTCGAACCCATCAACCGGGCCTTTGCCAACGTGTTCAGACCCGGTCAGATGAGTATCGGTCTTGCGCTGCCGTTGACGTCGACGACCGCTGGCGAACAAGCCGATGCCTACCCGCACCTGGAACGGGTGCAGCTGATCGAGGAGCTCGGCTTTGCCAGTCTGTGGATCCGTGACATTCCGTTCAATGACCCCGCGTTTGAGGACGTCGGCCAAATCTACGATCCGTTCGTCTACCTGGGTCTGTTGGCCGGAGCCACGGACCGGATCGCGCTAGGAACGGCCAGCATCATCTTGCCACTACGCCACCCCGCGCACGTCGCAAAGGCAGCGGCGAGCGTCGATCAGTTGTCGAGCGGGCGGCTCCTGCTCGGCGTTGCGTCGGGCGATCGGCCGGTGGAGTATCCCTCCATGAATATTGACTTCGAGGGTCGCGGTGCAGCCTTTCGTGACAGCGTCGAGTACATGCGGGCTCTAGTGGAGAGCTTTCCGACCGCGAAGAACTCGTTCGGTTCGCTTCAGGGCGAAGTGGATCTGCTACCCAAGCCCACCGGCACACGAATCCCGATGCTGATCACCGGTGGAAGCCAACAAACCCACGAGTGGGCCGCGCAACATGGTGATGGCTGGATGATGTATCCCCGTGGCGTTGACTACCAGGCGTGGCTGCTCAGCCATTGGCGCGACAACGTCGCAGCAGCCTCGCTACCACCCAAACCGACGATGCAATCGTTTGGTATAGACCTACTCGATGATGACAGCGCCGAGCACGAACGCATTCATTTGGGGATTCGCAGCGGCATGCCAGCACTCATCGAGCGCCTACGCTCCTACCGCTCGATCGGCATCAACCACGTGGTACTCAACCTGCGCCAGAACCAGGCGGATCTCACCGCCACCCTGCATCGGCTAGCAACCGAGCTGCTCCCCGTCTTTCACGGGGAGCAGTCCAACTAGGGGGTTATCGGCCTTTGAGAGCCTCGATCAGCTTCGGGACGACGTCGTGTACGTCGCCGACGATGCCGAGGTCGGCAACGCCAAAGATCGGAGCCTCTTCGTCTTTGTTGATGGCGATGATGTGCTTGGAGCCCTTCATCCCCACCAAATGCTGGGTCGCTCCCGAGATGCCGAACGCCAGATACACGTCGGGCTTCACGACCTTCCCGGTCTGGCCGACCTGTTGGCTGTACGGAACCCAACCAGCATCGACGATCGCGCGAGATGCTCCCGATGCGCCGCCCATGAGCTGAGCGACCTCGTCGACGAGCGCAAACTTCTCGGCGTCACCAAGACCACGGCCGCCGGCAACCACGACGCCAGCTTCGTCGAGCTTGGGGCCATCGGACTCTTCAACGAAGGAGTCGGTCACCTGAGCGGCGCCAGCGGCGCCGACATCAGGAACGGCCAAGGCCGCTACGGCTGCAGCGGCTCCGCCGGTTTCCGAGGCTTCAAAGGACTTCGGTCGCACGAGTGCGATCTGTGCCTTGCCGCCCGTGAACTTCGTCTTGACGTTGGTGGCACCGCCGAAAATCGGTTCGGTACCGACCAGAGCGTCGCCGTCGACTTCGAGGTCGACAACGTTCGAGATCACCGGGGCGTCGAGCGCGACCGATAGTCGAGCGGCAACATCACGGCCGTCGTAGGTGGTACCCGCGAGCACTGCGGAAGGACCGCTGCCCGCCTCGACCGCACCTGCGATCGCTGCGGCAACATGCACACCCTGCAACCCTGCGCCGAGGTCACCGGTCGCGTGGACGGTTGTCGCGCCGTGTGCGCCGGCCTGAGCGGCCACCGCATCGCTTGCCTCGCCGCCGAACACAACGGATACATCGTCGGAAAGTTCCCGCGCTTTGGCGAGCATTTCGGTTGTCATCGACGAAAGCGCTCCGTCGGCCAATTCTCCGTAAACCCAAATCGAGTCAACACCCATGATCAGATCACCTTCAGTTCTTCGAGGAACGAAATGATTCGCTCGTGAGCATTACCTTCATCAACAATCTTCTCGCCCGCTTCTCGAGCCTCAGCTTCTGCGATAGCCGTGATCTCTTGACCAGCACCGGCCCAGCCCACCTGCGCTGCATCAATCCCGAGGTCGCCAAGGCCAACTTCGTCGACCGGCTTGGACTTTGCCGCCATGATTCCCTTGAATGACGGATAGCGAGGCTCGACCACACCGGCGGTCACCGATACCAGACATGGCATGGGGCAAGTGACCGAGTCGAACCCGGCTTCGGTCTGACGCTTCACGACTACCCCACCGTCTTGGACCTCGATCTCCTTTGCGAAGGTGACCGAAGGGAGTCCCATGACCGCAGCGATCTGTTCGGGCACGGTGCCCGTGTAGCCATCGGAGGATTCGGTTGCAGCGAGCACGAGGTCGGGTTCGGAACGACCGATCGCGGCGGCCAGCACCTTCGCTGTCGAGAGCGCATCGGAACCAACCAACGCTTCGTCGGAGACGAGCACGGCACTGTCGGCGCCCATGGCCAAAGCGGTGCGGAGGCCCGAGACCTCGTTGTTCGGAGCCATCGAGACAAGCGATACGGTGCCGCCACCGGCGGACTCGACCAATTGCAAGGCCATCTCGACTCCGTAGGAATCGGACTCATCGAGGATGAGCTTCGAGCTTCGATCGAGAGACTTGGTCTCTGGATCCAACGACCCCGCCTCCGCGGGATCGGGGATCTGTTTCACGCAAACAACGACATCCATCAGCAGCGGTTCCTTTGGTTCCTCTTCGTTCTCACGGGCCTGCGCCCGGCTGAGCCAATCTAGACCATTTCCCGCCAGTTAGAGGCTCTAACTAGCGTACTGGTTATCGGGTACCGGTGCCGTGCTCGGTGTCGGCCACAATGGTGGCCATGAAGATTGCGCTCATTGCGAACGCGTCAGCGTCATCGGTGACTGCTCGAACTCGGGTCGTCATTCAAAAAGCGCTCTCCGCGGATCACGATGTAACGGTCCTGGAGACCACTCGCCGCGGGCACGCTACGCGCCTCGCCCGCGGAGCAGCGGCCGAGGGAGTAGAGGTCGTGTGTGTCCTCGGCGGCGACGGAACCCTAAACGAGGCCGCGAATGGGGTCGCAGGAACCAGCACGGCGCTAGCACCGCTTCCGGGCGGTTCAACAAATGTCTTCGCTCGGACGCTCGGGTTGCCCGAGGACGCCGTTCACGCCACCGCGGTAACCCTCGAAGCGCTCGATGCCGGATCGATTCGCTCCATCGGGCTGGGTTCAGCGAACGGTCGGTACTTTCTGTTCCACACCGGCATCGGCTTTGATGCTGCCGTCGTCGAACAAGTGGAAAAGCGGGGACAGCTCAAACGATGGGCAGGGCACTCGTTGTTCGCATTCGCGGCCTTCGACACCTGGCTTCGACACTACGACCGGGGCACCCCCCACTTCACGGTCACATTTGACGATGGCACAACAATCGACGACGGCTACTTCGGGATCTGCCTCAACACCGACCCCTATACCTACTTGGGCACACGACCCTTTCACGTCGCTCCAGCAGCGACACTCGACCGACCGATGAGCATGGTGACCGTCCGATCCCTCGGGGCTCTACGCCTCGGACACCTCGCGACGTCAGCCCTACGCTCCAACGACGGAGCCAAAACGGGTCGCAGCGTCGACGTCCGCAACGACGTCACTTGGGTTGAGGTGAGGAGCGATCACCCGTTCCCCTACCAACTTGACGGGGACCACCTCGGCGACGCCACCAGTCTCGAATTCACCTGGGAGCCAGACCTACTACAGCTAGTAGTCCCCGACGGCCGAATCATCCCCCGCCCGACCGACATACTCTGAAGGCTGCCTTTCCGGGCTTCGCCCTCCAGGGCTCGGATCCGACCCCTTGAGGGGCCTCGACCTCGCGCCTGCTGCGCGGAGCGGCGTCCGCAGAGCGATCTCCCCTTCAGGGGGAGCGTTCAGCGCCACGCAGGCTAGCGGAGCGTAGCGACCGCTAGGGCGGGGTCGTTCGTGATTATGCCGTCTACGCCCATGTTGGCGAGTTCGGTCATGCGGGCTGGGTCGTCGACGGTCCAGACGTAGAGCGCTAGGTCTACCTTTTCGGCTTCTTCTACCCAGCGGGGGGTGACGAGTTCATCGGCGGGGTTGATGGCGACGTGTCCGTGGGCCGCGGCGCGACCAATGGCGATCTCGGGTCCGAGTGGTTCGGAGGTCAAGAGGCCTGTCGGCATGCTCGCGTCGAGGTCGCGGACGGCGTTGATCGCGCCCATGTCGAAGGAGGTGATGAGCGTCTTCTCTCGTAGCAGGTGGGCGCGAGCGAGCTCGACCGTTCGCGCGGCCATGAGATGCTCGGGGTCGTAGTCCTCTTCGTCGACCTCGTTCTTGATCTCGATGTTGACGCCCATGTCGCCGCAGGCTTCGAGCACGTGGCCCAGGGTGGAGATGTAGTCAGGCAGCGACGCCGCTGGAGTCGCTGCGATCAGTGCACCGTCCTCGGTGTGAGCATCGTGGTGGACCACGATCTCGCCATCGGCACTTCGGCGGATATCGAGCTCCACCCAATCCGCTCCAGCCTCGGCCGCGCCCAAGAACGCCTCGATCGTGTTCTCGCGAAACGCCGCCGAGGCGCCACGATGTCCGATGATCAGCGTCATGCATGGACAGTAGCAGTCGCTCCTCCTCCAACAGCTAGGACGGTCGTGGCTATGCCAATTTCGGGTGGAACAGGAGGCCGATCCAACGCCGCAAATTACATCGATGTAACTCAAAGTGGTCACGCAACTACAAAGAGTCGTGGAAATGCTTGTAACGCAAAGTGCTCGCCACTACGTTTTGCGTAGCAATCTTGATCCGGGCATGTCGGGCGGCATGGGCACGGGTTTGAGATTCGATGCGTGGAGGAAACGTGTCCCAAACAATTGAAGAACAGCTGCAAGCCCTGACCGCCTCGGTAAACGTGCCGAACGAACCAACGGTTTGGCGTAGCGGTGCAGCTTGTCGCGACACCAAGCCCGACTTGTTTTTTCCGGTCGGACAGACCGGACCGGCCATCGAGCACATCGCAAATGCGAAAAAGGTCTGCGACAGCTGCGCAGTCCAGATCGAGTGCCTCGAGTACGCCCTGATGACCAACCAGGACGCTGGAATCTGGGGAGGCCTCACCGAGGACGAACGACGTCAGATCCGTCGTGAGCGTCGTCGTAAGGCACGCGAAGCCGCCAAGCGCGCATAACAAAACCAAGCACTTCCGACAAAGAGCGTCAGGCCAAGGCCTGGCGCTCCTTGCGTTTTGGAGTCACACAACTCGTTACGTGGAGTACCTCGGAGCGAAGCGACTGGGAGGTGAGACCGCTGTGCGACGGACACGGGAGCGAAAGAGGCGCTGCAACGAGCGCAGGCGTAGTATCGAGGAATGCCTTGGCTCGTACACGAAGGACGCGTTCTTGCGTCGTTAGAACGTGCCGAATCGATTCGCGACCGAGCGGTCGGATTGCTCGGCCGCCGAGAGTACGAGGGCGCGCTCTTGATCGAGAAAACCAAGAGCGTCCACACCATCGGAATGAAGTTTCCGATCGACGTTGCCTTCTGCGACGACGCCATGACCATCATCCGGATCGTCACCCTCGCTCAGCATCGAGTATCAAAGTACGAACGCAACGCCTCCTGCGTCATTGAAACCGAAGCAGGCCGATTCCGGCACTGGCAGGTCGAAGTTGGGGACCAACTAGAAGTGCGGGGCGATCTTGAAGGGGTCGTCCCCCTCGATGGTTGAGGCGGACAGATCGCCAGCGCTCGTCTTGGTGGCGACACCGATCGGAAACTGGGGAGATATCAGCGCACGAGCACTCGTCGAGCTCGACAACGCCGATTCGGTCGCTTGCGAGGACTCGCGCCGCACTGGCGCATTGTTCGCTCACTTTGGACTCGCCCATGAACCGTTCATCGTCTGCAACGACCACACCGAATCCCATGCCGCCGAAGAGATCGTCCGGCGGGTTGCGTCCGGTCAACGAGTCGTACTGGTAAGCGATGCGGGCACCCCTGCGATCTCGGACCCGGGCTATCGAGCGGTTCGGGCCGCGATCGAAGCCGGCGTCGCCGTTGAGGTAGTGCCCGGGGCAAGCGCAGTTCTCGCAGCGGTGTCGCTCAGTGGCTTCGCGACCGACCGCTTCTGTTTCGACGGATTCCTGCCGCGCAAGGGCTCCGAGCGCACACGGCGGATCGAAACGGTCGCCGGAGAGAGCAGAACCACCGTCATCTTTGAATCGCCGAGACGCTTGGCCGCCACACTGACCGACCTCGCCGCAGCCTGCGGCGAGGATCGCAATATCGCTATCGCTCGCGAGCTAACCAAGACCTATGAAGAGATCTGGCGCGGAACCATGGCAGCAGGCATCGAGCGGTGCGCAGAGAAAGAACCCAAAGGCGAGATCGTCATCGTGATCGAAGGAGCGGTCGCCAAAGAGTTCACCGACGACGACCTGACCGCAATGCTCCGCATCGAAATCGAATCAGGCGCCAGCACCAGAGACGCAGTAGCAACGGTCATGCAAGCCACAGGCTCAGCCAAGCGTCGCGTCTACAACCTCGCGAATCGCGTCGACGGGTAGACCTACGAGAGAGAGCCCGCAGCTGCAAAGCCGGTGCGGGCGGTTTAGGGCCTCCGGCCAGCAGCAGAGCATCGAGGCCCGCTAGGGCCAGATTGCGACAGCTGGAGCGAGGAACGAGCGGGAAAGCAGTGCACTTGTGAGGTCTCGGCGCCGAAGGCGCCCTACTTCACACGTTGAAGCGGAACTCCATGACATCGCCGTCTTGGACGATGTAGTCCTTGCCTTCGGCGCGGACTAGGCCTTTGTCTCGGGCTGCTGGCCAGGAGCCTGCGGTAACGAGGTCTTCCCAGTTGATGGTTTCGGCTCGGATGAAGCCGCGTTCGAAGTCGGTGTGGATCACGCCGGCAGCCTGTGGAGCCGTCGAGCCAGCTCGGAACGTCCAGGCCCGGCTCTCCTTCTCCCCCGTTGTGAGATACGTACGGAGGCCCATGAGCTCATAAGCGGCTCGCAGGAAGCGCGGCATCGCACCTTCGCCCAAGCCGAGACCTTCGAGCATTTCGGCCCGCTCGTCCATTTCGAGCTGCGCAGCTTCGGCTTCGAGCTGCACACAGGTCGCAATTACTTCTGCGCCACCGAGAGCTTCGACCACTGGAGCGACAATTTCGTCTTCCTGGCCAAGTTGTCCGTCACCGATGTTGACCATGGCGAGCACGGGCTTGTTGGTGAGGAAGAAGAACGGCTTGATCTCTTCGCGTTCGTCTTCGGACAGGTCGGTTCGGTACAGCGGCGTGCCTTCGCCGAGAAGGTCGACGACCTTCTCCAGCAACTTCGTCTCGTCAGCCTTCGACCGGTCGACCCGTGCGGCACGCCCAACCTTCTCTAGTTGCTTCTCCGCAGTCTCGAGGTCGGCGAGAGCGAGCTCGGTCTCGACGACACCTAGGTGCTCGAGCGGATCGGTCGGACCGGGTACATCGCCATCGGGGAACGCCCGCAAGACGAACACGATTGCATCGACTTCACGAATACCGGCAAGGAACTTGTTGCCGAGACCCTCCCCCTGGCTAGCGCCCTCGACGAGACCGCCGATGTCGTTGAACTGCACGCTTGCGTGCACGATCTTCGCCGACTGCGACATCTCGGCCAGTGCATCGAGGCGATGGTCGAACACCTTCGCCACACCCACGTTCGGGTCGGTGGTGGCGAACGCATACGGCGCAGCCAGTGCTCCGCCGCCAGCTAGCGCATTGAACAATGACGACTTACCTGCGTTCGGTAGCCCAACAAACCCAAATCTCTCCATAGCGCACTCACGGTACCGCTTTGCCCGATCTCTCCGACGGATGAGAATCTGTGGTCCAAAACCGGCAAATGGCGCTGGAAACGGACCACAGAACTGCGCCGGAGAATCTGTGGTCCAAAACCAGCTAATAGCGCTGGAAACGGACCACAGAACTGCGCCGGAGAATCTGTGGTCCAAAACCGGCTAATAGCGCTGGAAACGGACCACAGATTTACTGAGCTGTACCATTCTCGTAATGGATCCGATCGCTGCGCTGGAGCGCGCCATCTACCTTCTCGATCGTGAACGGGCGCCGCGCCAGAAGGTGCAGGCGTTCGTCAAAGCGAAGGCTGCCGCGATTGAAGTGGGTCCTGAGGAGATCGCCAAACGGGCTGCAGAGGGCTCTCTGACCGACATCCCCGGCATCGGGAAATCGACCGCAGCGGTGATCTCCGAAGCCCTAGACGGCACCGACGACGGCTACCTGGCCGCGCTCGACGAGCGCACCGCCGTTCCTGCGGGCGTGGGAGCAGATCTCCGCGCTGCCATCAAGGGTGACTGTCACATGCACAGCAACTGGTCCGACGGGGGCGCGTCGCTGGACACCATGGTTCGCACCGCACGCGCGATCGGCCACGACTATGTGGTCGCTACCGACCACTCGGCTCGCCTAACCGTGGCTCACGGCCTCAATGAGGAGCGTCTCGCTGAGCAGCTCGATGAGGTCGCGGCGCTCAACGAACAACTCGCTCCGTTCCGGGTGCTGTCGGGGATGGAGGTCGACATCTTCGAAGACGGCACCCTCGACTTGGCCGACGACATGTTGGCTCGCCTCGACGTCGTCGTCGCATCGGTGCACTCCAAAATGCGTTTGCCCAAAGACGCCATGACCAAACGCATGGTTACAGC
Source organism: uncultured Acidimicrobiales bacterium (assembly GCA_964445255.1). Taxonomy (GTDB): domain Bacteria; phylum Actinomycetota; class Acidimicrobiia; order Acidimicrobiales; family SHLQ01; genus SHLQ01. The sequence continues at coordinate 11,685 of CAYUKM010000039.1, read as the reverse complement.
GGTAGCGAATCCCCACGTCGACATCCTCGGGCATATGACCAACCGCATCGTGGCTGGTGCTGGGCGGGCGCCATCGGAGTTCGACCCCGAGATGGTCTTTGCTGCATGTGCGAAATTCGATACTGCAGTGGAGATCAACTGCCGGCCCGACCGACAAGATCCTCCCGAGGAACTCCTCGAAATGGCAGTCGAATGGGACACGTTCATCGCCATCGACACCGACGCCCACGCACCTGGGCAACTCGAATGGCAAGGCCTCGGCTGCGATAAGGCCGTCCGCTGCGGGGTAAACCCGGACAACATCATCAATACGTGGAGTGCCGACGACTTGCTTGCATGGACCAGTTCCAAGGTCAGCTAACCGATTCTCGACTATGGGCGGTAACCTAAAGGCCCTATGTCGAAGCGCACTCAAAAGAAGAAGGCCAAGGCACGCCGCTCAAAGGCGAACCATGGCCGTAAGCCCAACATGGGCCGCAACAGCTAATAGCAGCGTCGACGGGACCATCGCATGAGCACCGCCGTTGGAGCGTTCGCAATCGGGCTGATGGTAATCGTCTTGATCATCGCGATCTTTTCGCTGATGGTCGTCGCGTCGATCCCCATCGGCCGTTTCTTGCAACGTCGTCGTGAGGCGACCGCCGACCACGATCAGACATGACGCCGACGGGTGACTTCGCCAAGGACGGGTTCGCCGTCTTTGCGAATGCGCTCGACACCGACTCGCTGAACAAGCTGCGAAACCGTATCGACGACCTTGTTGACGATTTCGATCCGAGCGGGGTCACGACGATCTTCTCTACCGACGATCAGAGCCACGGACGAGATGACTATTTCCTCGACTCCGGCGACAAGATCCGGTTCTTCTTCGAAGACGACGCAGCGCTTCCCGATGGAAGCCTCGCAACCCGTAAAGCGCTGAGCCTGAACAAAATCGGCCATGCCATGCACGACCTCGACCCGGTGTTCTCCGAGGTCTGTCGCAGCGGCCCATTCGAAACCGCGGCTCGATCCGCCGGCATGTCCGACCCGCGGCTGCTCCAATCAATGGTGATCTTTAAACACCCCGAGATCGGCGGCGAGGTCCATACCCATACCGACCACACGTTCTTGTGGACCGAACCCCAAAGCGTGATCGGGTTCTGGGTCGCTATCGACAAAGCGACGGTTGAGAACGGCTGCCTCTGGGTGCTACCTGGCGGGCACACCACTCCGGTGAAGTCGCGTTTCCGACGGGCCGACGGCGGCACCGCCATGGAAGTATTCGACGAGTCGCCCTATCCCCATGAGGGCTGGGTGCCGTTAGAGGCCGCGCCGGGAACGCTGATCGCCCTGCACGGCACGCTTCCCCACCGGAGCGAACCCAACACCTCCGCAGATCCACGCCTAGCCTTCACGCTGCATTGCATCGAAGGCGACGCGAAGTACCCGGCCGATAATTGGTTGCAGCGGCCGAATTTGGCTCTCAAGGGCTTCTGATCCGATCGAGACCGGCTCAATCGAACAGGGATTGTTCTTCAGCTGTTTCAGCCAGCGGCGTTAGTGGCCCTAGCTCCGGTACTCGAGCCCGAACCTCGCCATAGAACCGGTGCGTGAGTTCAAGCGCAGCCACATTGTCGGGAGTGTGGATGAACACGATCGGCGAGCGGCCGTCCCGGAGCCACCGTTCGACCGTGTCGACCCACGGAGCCCAATACTGGGGATTCGCGTCCGGGTCGGTCTGACCGATGAATCGCACGATCGGGGTCGGGCCTAGCGCAACCGCACGGGCCGGAACCCGGGGCTTGTTGGCGAAGGCCTCTTGTTCCGCCGAGGTGACGCATGGTCCAGCAAAGACCGCACGGGAGTCGAGCACCACCCGCTCGACCGAGCGCTCGAACAACATGTCGTTGAGTCGGCGCTCATCATCGCCGCTGAAGAAGTCGAGATTGCGAACCTCAACCGCCCAAGCCAAGTTCGTCGGCACCGCAGCCAAGAAGGCTTCGAGCGCACCCAAGTCGTCGGGGCCAAACGAAGCAGGCAACTGGATCAGCAACGGACCCATCAACGGGTGGCAGGGTTCCATCACCTGCAGGAAGGTACGCAGATCATCCTCAGCGTTTCGTAGCTTCCGGTCATGGGTAACCATTCGGGGCGCCTTGAACACGAACCGAAAGTCTGGCCCGGCTTGGTCCGCCCAGCGCTGAGCGGTATCCGCGGTTGGTGTGGCGTAGAAGGTCGTGTTTCCCTCCACCGCATCGACCACACGTGCGTACGCCGCCAACTCTTGACCTGCGCCCAACTGCGCGGGCAAACCGCGGCCCAACCAACCTCGGTGTTTCCACATCGCACAACCGACTCGCAGTCGCATCGCCCCTCCTGAACCCTCACCATCACGGTATCGAGGTGTCAAAGCACACATATTCTCCTTGCCGTTGAATCGGCGTAGAACGCCTGTTGTGCTGGCAAGCTAGATGTATGGCCACCCACACAGCCGACATGGTGATCATCGGAGCCGGGCCAGCTGGTGCTGGCGCTGCGATCCGAGCCGCTCGTGCTGGTGTGAACGTCGTGGTGTTCGACAAGGCGCCCCACGGACGCGACAAGGTCTGTGGCGATGGCCTTACACCACGAGCGATAGCGGCCCTCAACGAACTCGACATCCCCCTCGATGACGCTCATCACATCGTTGGGCTTCGCATGATCGCGAACTCGACCGTGCGAGAACTCGACTGGCCAGATGGAACCCGCTTCCCCAACCACGGCGCTGTCTGGCCTCGGCGTCGTTTAGACGCCGCCCTCATCGACGCTGCATCGGCCGCTGGCGCCGACGTGCGTTGGGAAACCGAAGCACTGCCGATCATCGAGAATGGCAAGGTCGTCGGCGTTGAAGCTGGCGGTGACCGCTGGGAAGCCCCCCTCACCATCGTCGCCGCGGGCGCACCCGGCAAGGTCGCCAAGATGCTCGGGACCGACCGCGTAGAGGACGAACCATTCGGGCTGGCAATACGTGCTTACGTCGAATCCCCTCGCCACGCCGACCAGCACCTCGAGGCCTGCCTAACCCTGCGAGATGAACACGGAGTGGCCGTCCCGGGATATGGATGGATGTTCCCGGCGGGCGATGGCACGGTGAACATCGGCGCAGGAGCGCTCAGCACAATGAAGGGCTTCAAGAAGCTCAACTTGAACCGCTTGCTCGATGACTACCGCGAGATGGTCCAGGAGAGCTGGGGGCTCGGCCCCTTCCTCGAACGACCTCGAGCCTGGCGACTCCCGATGAGCGCACAACGCCGTCACGGCGATGGCTGGGTTGCGATCGGCGACGCAGCTGGCCTCATCAACCCAATGAACGGCGAAGGCATCGACTACGGCCTCGAAAGCGGAATCCTGGCATCCGATCTCTATGTAGAAAACCCCGTTACCGCACCGGCGCGTTATGACGTCGAGGTCGGTGAGCGGTTCGATGCGTTCTTGAGCACGGGCCGCCGGTTCAGCTTCTTGATCGGCCACCCATGGATCCTGAAGTCCGGGCTCCGCATGGCGGTCGGTACCGACCAGATTGCGAAGATCACCCTCCAGGTCATGGGCAATCTCGTCGACGGTCAGACCCCCGGAGCCGCAGGCCGAGTGTTCCGGGCTGCAGACAAGGTGCTTGGAGTATCTGACCCGGTGCTTCGCAAAACCCGAGCCGCCGCTTAACAAGGCACCGGTCACGGATCAGCCCGCTCGGCTCAATAACTGCGCCGCTCGCGCCGATCTGACAGTCTGTGGACATGGCCGATCGCGCACCTCAACCCCTAACCGGTGCACCGGTCCAGCTGGTGATCATCGACTTGATGGGAACGCTCATCGCAGACGACGGCCTCGTCGAACATGCCTACGCCGCGGCGTTGCGCGAAGCCGGAGTCGATCCAGGCACGCCGGAAGCCGCCGCTGCGCAAACCACGATCAACCAAATGGCTGGCCGCCCAACCCTCGATGTCCTCACCGCGGCGTTGACCGACCCGGTCCTCGCCGAGGAGTCAACGTGGGCCTTCGACGATGCGGTGCTCGCCAAGGTCCCTGACCTGGGGGAGATTCCGGGCGCCAGCACCGCTATGGACTCCCTCGCATCCGCGGGAATCCTCCTGGCGCTCACGACGAGCTTTACCACGGAGGTCCGAAAAGCTCTGCTCGCCCATGTCGGATGGACCGAGCGCTTCGCGATGACCCTGTCGGCACACGGAGTCCGCCGAGGCCACCCGGCCCCCGATCTGCTGCTCGACGCGATCCTTGAACTCCGAATCGACAGCGTGTCCCAAGTGGCGATCGTTGGAGACAACGCCGCGGACCTGGAGGCAGGCAACCGCGCTGGCGCCGGTTTAGTCATCGGCGTTAGTACCGGCAGCGCCAGCGAAGATGTGCTCGCCGCGTCCCCGCACACGCACCTTGTTGACTCCATTGCTGATGTACCCGCGGTGGTGCATGGGCCTCGCACCAGTGGCCAACGGCGAGTGTCCGATGTGTGAGATGCTCGCAAGCCTCGTGAGCGTTGGATAAGCCGTTAACGTCGTTGAAGGAGGAAATATGGCAGGCACATCTTCTGAAGCGCTAGCTGCAGCACCGAAAGTCCTACTGCACGATCACCTCGACGGTGGGCTGCGTCCCAGCACCGTGATTGAGCTTGCAGAGAGCACGGGATACAACGCACTCCCAACGACGGACCCCACCGAGTTGGCCGAGTGGATGAAGCGCGGCGCCGACCGCAAGGACCTCGTCCTGTACCTCGAGACCTTCGCCCACACGGTTGCGGTAATGCAGACGCCAGATGCACTACATCGGGTCGCGAGAGAGTCCGTCGAAGATCTCATCGAGGACGGGGTGGTCTACGCCGAGATCCGCTTCGCTCCCGAACTTCACACCGAAGGCGGTATGTCGATGGACGACGTCGTCGAGGCGGTGACCGCCGGTTTCGCTGAGGCAAGCGCCGGCACACCGCTGACCGTTCGGACGATTTGTTCCGCGATGCGACAGATGAACAACAGTCTTGAGGTGGCGCAACTCGCCGTGCGCTGGCGTGACCGGGGCGTTGTTGGCTTCGATATCGCTGGCCCGGAAAAGGGTTTCCCGCCAGACGACCACATGCTGGCGTTCCAGTACGCGCAACGGGAGAACTTCCACTTCACGATCCACGCTGGCGAAGCTTATGGGCCACCATCGATTTGGAAGGCACTGCAATGGTGCGGCGCCGAACGGCTAGGCCATGGTGTGCGAATCATCGACGACATCACCACCAACGATGACGGAAGCTACGAACTCGGTCGGCTCGCCACCTACATCCGCGACCGCCGGATCCCGCTCGAGGTGTGTCCCTCCTCGAACCTGCATACCGGCGTGGTCGCCGACCTCGCCGATCACCCGATCAAGCTCTTCAAGGAACTCAAATTCCGAGTCACGCTCAATACCGACAATCGACTAATGAGCGACATCACCATGACTCAGGAGATGCAGAATATGGTCGACGTCTTCGGCTGGGACATGCTCGACATGCAATGGCTCACGGTCAACGCGATGAAGAGCGCCTTCTTGCCCTTCGACGAACGGCTCGCGCTCATCAACGACGTGATCAAGCCCCGCTACGCCGAACTTCGAGGCGTCTAGCGTTCGCTCCCGCGGCTATGCCGCGAGGACACGCTCCTCGTCAGCGCGTGCGCCAGCGGTCATCTGTGTGTGGAGTTCCTTGACCGTGGTACTTCCGGTCGTGCAGTGCTTCCACGGAAAGACTGCATGCAGGCCGCAACACACAGCGGCTTTGAACAGCTGCCTTGAGAATCCAGCCGCGACAGCCATGTGTTCGAGGTAGGTCTCGCCGACCGACTCCGGATGCTCTGTGAATTTCCCCCGAATGTCCATAAGAACAACATACGCATTACCACTGGAACATAGCGTGCCAAATTTTGCGGATACGAGCCCCGTTTGAGGACATTTGTCCTTCTCACGAAGGTATTGACACTGTATCGTTCTACAAATGGACGATATCGACCGCCACATCGTGCAACTTCTACAAGCCGACGCCACACTCTCCGTGCGCGAGATCGCCGATCAGGTAGGGCTCACAACAACGCCATGCTGGCGGCGACTCCAGAACCTCGAAGCCCAAAACGTCATCAAGGCGAGGGTCGCTCTACTCAACCGTGAAGCGATCAACTTGGCGCTCATGGCGATCGTGGCGATTAAGACCAACGAGCACAACGCCGATTGGACCACGAAGTTCCACAACACGATCGGCCACTACGACGAGGTCGTCGAGGTATACCGAACCACCGGCGAGACCGACTACCTACTGAAGGTCGTCGTTCCCGACATGGATGCCTTCGACACGTTCTACCTGCGCCTGATCGAGGAGATCGACCTCTACGACGTGCGATCGACTTTCGTCATGGAGCAGATGAAACACACCACCGCGCTACCACTTCATTACGCGTAGCGTCGACGAATCCGGGGGCTCAGCTGCTGTGAGCTAGCGCTGCGCCGACGATGCCGGCGCGGTTCAACATCTCTGCAGGGACGATCTTCGCGTGAACCTTGTCGAGGTACTCCTCAAACTCGTCAAAGTTCTTCGAAATACCTCCGCCGAGGATGAAGAGCTCAGGCCAGAACAGCTTCTCCATCACCTGAAGTACATCCTCAACTCGGTGGCCCCACTTCTTGTACGACAGGTCCTTCTCGTCCTTGACCCGAGACGAAGCCCGATTCTCAGCAATCTTGCCGTCGATCTCCATATGGCCGAACTCGGTGTTCCGGACGAGTTTGCCGTCGGTGAAAATTGCCGAGCCGATCCCAGTGCCGAGTGTCAACATGATCACCGTGCCCGGAACGTCCTTGCCAGCGCCGAAACGCACCTCAGCGAGCCCTGCAGCATCAGCGTCGTTGATCATGGCGACATCACAGCCGCAGACCTGGGTGAAGACCTTGTCACCGTCGACGTCGACCCAGGACTTGTCGAGGTTTGCAGCGGTGCGGACGACGCCCTTCTGAATGACTCCCGGGAAGCCCACTCCAATGGGCCCCGTCCAGTCGAAGTGCGCCGTTAGTTGTGCCGCGACCTCGGCCATTGCCTCGGGGGAGGCAGGCTTGGGAGTGTCAATTCGGTGTTTCTCCGAAACCATCTCACCAGTCGCGATGTCAACCTCGGCGGCCTTCATGCCAGAACCGCCGATATCTATGCCAAGTACTCGGGTCACGGGTTACCTCTCGGAGATCTTCGAGAGGTAACCCTACCGAATGAAATGGCTAGCCAGCGGGGCTCTCCGGTAGTTGTGCGTGCACGGGCGCAGCCTCGGGAACGTCGATCTGCGTGGGGGCCGAAGACGACTTCGCCGCGAGGGCTGGTTGCCCGTCACCACCATCGTCACCATCGTCACCGCTATCGATGGCCGCAGCACCAGCGGCGGCAGCGTTTTTCGACATACGCTCTCGCAGCGGGCTCATGATGTCGACACCGGTTGCCGTCTCGATCTGCTCAGCGATCGCGATCACCGACGATGGAAGCTGGGTTGCGATCCCCGGAAGGGCACTACCATCGCCACCCGAATCGATGACGGTCATCTTGTCGATGTCGATGCCGTTGACCGTGCTGACGATCTCGCTGACGAGGTCGGGCAACATGTTGAGCACGAAGATGTCGTGGGCGTCGTCGCCAGCAGCCTTGTACTGATTCGTAAGACGCTGGAAGACCTCAACCTGGGCTGCGCCTTCCTCGACGATGTGCGCTGCATCACCACGTGCCTGAAGCTGCTTGGCCTCAAGCTCGGCCTGAGCTGGCAAGACAACGTCGGCCTGGAGGCGACGCTTTTCGAGCTCGATGCGCTCCGCCTCAAGCTCCTGCTCGGCGATCGCCTTGGCCTTTTCACCAGCGACGCGGGCCTCTTCCTCCGAGGCTCGAGCGACACCGTCGAGTTCGGCGGTGCGAACACGAAGCGCGTTCTGCTCTTCAACGATGTTTTGCTGGGCTTGGGCCTGTGCGATCTGGGCTCGCTGCTGCGACTGTGCCTCAGCCTCTTCGGCTTCAGCCTTCTTCTCCGCCTCTGCGACACGAGCTTCCTTGACGACCTCAGCGGTACGGCGACGACCGACCGACTCGAGATAGCCAACCTCGTCGACCACGTTCTGGATCTTGAGGACATCGAGTTCAAGGCCGAGGGTCTTGATGTCGTCGTCTGCCTCTTCGATGAGAACCTGGGAGAACTTCAGGCGATCCTCGTTCACTTCCTCAGGGGTAAGTGTTGCAAGAACACCACGAAGGTTTGCCTCAAGGGTTTCCTTGGCGATTTGTGCGATCGACTGATGCGGGACGTTCAAGAAGCGCTCTACCGAGTTCGAAAGCAGCGAGTCTTGACTCGATACCTTTACGTTGGCGATGCCCTGCACGTTGAGAGGAATCGCTCCCTTTGAGTAGGCGTTCGTGACCGACACCTCGAGCGGGATGTTATTGAGGTCCATCCAGCTCACCTGTTCGATAAGCGGGATACGAAGGGTACGGCCACCCTTGACTGTTCGATAACCCACGGTGCGACCGTCGGCGTTCTTGTTTTGCTTACCGGAGATCACTGCCACCCGGTTTGGCGGACAGATGATGATCAGACTCTTCACAATGAATATGGCTGCGATGATCGCCAGGACGATCGCCGCTCCAATGATCGGTATCAGCATGTGTTTCCCTTTCTTGTGGCCGAAGCCACCTCCCGCAGGCCGCTAATGCAACCCGAGATCTTTTCGTTCTTAGTGCGTTGAAGATTCATCGGATCACTCCAACTCCAACTCCGGGTCGACCGCCATGACCTTGGCGACCCCGGCATTCATTTCGACGATGACGACCTTGTCGCCTCGAACAAAGGCGTCCTCGGCTCCACCGACCGACCCTGCGGTGATCTGCACCCGTTCGGAACCGGTGTCGATCCAGACCCGTCCACGCTTGTCACCTTCGATTGGAATGCTGACCGTGGCAACCCGTCCCTCAAGTTCCCGGTCGGTTAGCGAACTGTCCGCGGCACTATTTCGAAGCACCGCGAAGAGTGCGGCATTGAAACCTGCAGCGAAGACGCCAAGAGCGATTGCGGCGATCAGTGTCGCGATGACGCCTACGCCAACCCAGGTACTTACCGCACCCACGCCGCCGAAGAAGGCGAGGAACATGGTGTAGCTACTGACGGGAATGCGTCGAATGAGCCCAGTGAAATCGCCAACACCTGCATCGGCGACATCTAGATCAAAGTCCGCGCCAGCGTCGACATCGACATCGAAGCCGCCAGCATCAACATCGGCATCTCCTCCCCCGAGAGCGAACAGGGCCGTCAAAGGGATGCCAACGATTGCACAGAATATATAGACCGTTAACAACATGCCTTTATTATAAGGCCTTTCTTCTTTGATGTCAAACGCAATCGGCATGCCCCCGCACCGCCGGTTGTGGGTACCGTAGCTCGCATCAAAGCTGTGGTTGGAATAACTGGACGCCAATTCTCCTGAGGTTCTTAGCGATGCAATGCTTGGTCCTGTACCAGTCGACTAGCTCGACCTTGTCCTTAGCAGCGGCGGACCGCCCGTACATATTCCGATGTAGTTAGGGGCCCGTCGAGATCACGGGCGCGCGCTAGCGAGCTGGCGGGGCGTAGATCAGACCACCGTCGAGCCAGCTCGCATTGAGCGACCCTTCTCGCTCAAGACCAATGGGGTTGAGGTTGCGGTCAAAGATCTCATCGTAGGTACCGACCTGGTCCACGACGTTGAAGAAGGCATCTAGTGAGAGGCCCATTTCGCTCTGAAGTTCCCCATCACCGCCGAGAAGACGAACGACCTCTGGCGGGCCGTCGGTTTCCATGGATTCAAGGTTGTCGGCGGTTACGCCGTACTGATCACCCAGGATGAACGAGGCGTACACGGTCCAGTTGATCACATCAGCCCACTGCGAATCGTTCTGCCCGTAGACCGGGCCGAGCGGCGCCGTTCCGATCGGCTGCGAGGGGAAGATCACCCAGCCCTCACCCGCAGGCCCTTGACCAGCCCGAGAACTAGCGAGGGTCGAGCCGCCGGCCGTGATGATGTCGCAATCACCCGAGATGAACTGCTCGGTCACGCTGTCGAAGCCCTCGAGGGTGTCGACCGTAATTGAAACGCCTAGGTCCTCGGCGAGTTCGATGATGGCAGCCTGGTTGGTACCAGCACTGGTACAGACGTTTGCATCACCGATGTCCTCCACAGTGGAGCCGGCACTGAAGCCATCAGCTTCTCTGGCCATGAACTGCTGGCCGTCGTAGAAAATGGTCGGACCGAAGTCCACTCCGACCACCGCGTCACGGCTCTGGGTCCAAGCGGTGTTGCGCATGAGGACGTCGATCTGGCCGGCCCTCACTGCGTCGAAACGCTCGGCTTCGGTGATTGCAACGAAGGTGACAGCGTTAGCGTCGCCTAGGACAGCCGCCGCCACAGCACGACAGTAGTCAGCGTCGATGCCAACGACAGTGCCATCTTCCTCCGCTAAGGAGAAGCCGGGAGCGCTACCGGCAACGCCGCACGTGAGGTTGCCTCGCTCTTGCACCGCAAGGAGGGTCGAACCCTGCACGATCTCTACTTGCTCTGCACCATCCGGGGCGACCTCGCCGTCAGCGTCAGCGGAATCGTCGCTGCAAGCTGCAGCGACGAGCACTACAACACAGAGCGCCGCCAAGAGCTGGAAAAGTTTGGCCTTCGCCATTTCAGGTAATCCCTCTGTGGTTTCCTGCGCAGACGCGCCCGGCCATCAACTGCTCTACGAATATAGACGTGAGCGACGACTACGCGTCAGAGAATCTGGCTCAAGAAGAGCTTGGTGCGGTCCTCTTGTGGGTTGGTGAAGAAGTGTTCGGGGGTTCCGACTTCAACAATTTCGCCATCGGCCATGAACACCACGCGATCCGCGACCTCTCGAGCGAAGCCCATCTCGTGGGTCACGCAGATCATGGTCATGCCTTCGTTGGCGAGGTCCTTCATGGTGTCGAGCACCTCTTTGATCATCTCCGGGTCGAGCGCCGAAGTGGGCTCGTCGAAGAGGATGACCTTAGGACGCATGGCGAGCGATCGCGCGATGGCCACGCGTTGTTGCTGTCCACCCGAGAGCTGCCCCGGGTACTTGTATGCCTGGTCGGGGATCTTGACCCGCTCAAGCAGTTCGAACGCCGTCGCTTCAGCTTCAGCCTTGGCGATGTTGCGAACGTTGCGAGGCGCAAGGGTGATGTTGTCGAGGACGGTCATGTGCGGGAACAGGTTGAAGCTCTGGAACACCATGCCGGTCTCTCGGCGAATGTTCTGAATCGACTTCACGTCGTCGGAGAGCTCGACGCCGTCGACGGTGATGACACCTCGGTCGTGACGCTCGAGTCGGTTGATACAGCGGATCAGCGTCGACTTGCCCGAACCGGATGGGCCGATGACCACGACCACCTCTTGCTCGCCGACCTTCATATTGATGTCGTGCAGGGCTTGGAAGTCGCCGAAGAATTTGTCGACGCCGTCGACGTCGATCATGACCTCGCCGGTTCCGCCGACCTGTGTTGCGTCTGAATTAATTGAAGCGTCGCTCATCGCGAACCAACTCCCAGCTTTGCTTCGAGCCTGCGGCTCTCTTTGGACATGGTGGAGGCAAAGGCCCAGTAGCCAAGTGCCACGAAGAGGTAGGTGACGCCGAAC